>NZ_JBGLRL010000003.1:0-312873 GCF_041402505.1 Aeromonas sp. S2(2024) | reverse complement strand
GCGGCCATAGCGCCGTGGAACCACCTGATCCCATGCCGAACTCAGAAGTGAAACGCGGTAGCGCCGATGGTAGTGTGGCATTCGCCATGCGAGAGTAGGACACTGCCAGGCACCCAATACAAGAAACCCCGCTCAATGAGCGGGGTTTTTTATTGCACAGCGCTTTCCAAAATTCTGCACGCTGCGTGCCGAGATCTTGTCTGCTCCCCCTTTACGTTCATCAGCCGAATCACCAGTTGGATCTCACTATCTCCGGTGCGGAGGCCTTGTATACAGCCCCCTCCTGAATCTGCACTCTCATCGGTTTTCCATTTGATTCCTCACGCGGCGCTATCCTGCTGAAACCCGGCGCTGTGCCTGCAATTGGGGTTGTATCTGCATCATAACTCGGTAGAGTAAGGGGCATTCCGGGTTTACCCATACCATGCCTTTGCTTCTTTATCTGGTATGAGAGTACCCAGACCTGTTTTCATTCACCTTCAGTCAGTGGTACCGATATGGAACAAGTAAACAAGTCTACTTTCAGCGATGTGTTGGAATATGTGCGTATGTCTCGTCGTCAGAACAAGCTCAAGCGTGAAATCGCGGACAACGAGAAGAAGATCCGTGACAACCAGAAGCGGGTGTTGCTGCTCGACAACCTGAGCGACTATATCAAGCCAGGCATGAGCATCGACGAAGTGCAGGCCATCATCGCCAACATGCGCACCGATTACGAAGAGCGTGTTGATGATCACATTATCAAAAATGCCGAGCTTTCCAAGGAGCGCAAGGAGCTGAGCACCAAGCTGAAGGGCATGAGTACCAGCAAATAAGCTCACACCGCCATTCCCAAACACCGGCTTACAGCCGGTGTTTCATTTCCACTCGGCAGCTCGGATCTCTCACCGCACTGCAACAATCGGCTCCCATTTTTACAATCGCCCTGTTAACATCGCTGCAAAGCGGTCAATAGTTTTCAAGCCCTTGACTTGAAACGACTAAGCTTGATTGAAAGACAATAAATTGCGCAACCATGGTGGGGCTGATATGGGCGCATCAAAACAGACGGATTCGAACAAAGTGGCATCTCAGGATTCATCCGTACCGCATGCGGACGGGCAATATCAGCGCAAGCGTCGCCCCTGGTGGCGCTGGTTGTTCTGTTTCATCTTTTTGCTTTGCCTGGCTGCCGTGATCGCCCTGGTTGGTTATGAAATGAAGACCTCCCGATTGCAGTCGCAGGAGATCTCCCGTTATGCCGCCAAGCTGACTTATGAGCTGGAACCGGGTCCCAGCAAGCAAATCACCTTCCCGGATGATGGCCCCTTCGACAAGCGACTCGGTTATGTGCTGATGCCCATGATCCAGGAGCGCCTCATCCAGCGTGGTTATCAGGTGAGCGAGCAGGTGCGTTTTTCCGATGCACTTTACAACTACGCCAGCCATGGTTTCTTCGTCCCCTATACCGAGAAGGTGCAGGCGGGGCTGACGCTGCACGACTGCCGTGCAGAGCCTTTCTATCAATACAAGTACCCGACCCATTACTACCCTGATTTCAACTCTATTCCCCCCTTGGTCATCCAGTCCCTGCTGTTTATCGAGAACAGGGAGCTGTTGAGCAACGAGCAGCCGCTCGCCAACCCGGCGGTAGACTGGCCCCGTTTTGCCAAGGCGGCGCTGTCCCAGGTGGGCAAGGCGCTGGACATGCAGGACCAATCCGCCGGTGGCAGTACGCTGGCGACCCAGGTGGAGAAGTATCGGCACTCCCCTGATGGTCTGACCCTGTCCCCCACCGAGAAGATCCGCCAGATGGCCTCGGCCAGTGTGCGGGCCTATCGATTGGGGCCAAAAACCCTGGAAGCACGCAAACTGGTGGCCTGGGCTTACCTCAACTCGGTGCCGCTCTCCGCCGCCCCGGGTTATGGGGAGGTGCACGGCCTGGGAGATGGTCTCTGGGTCTGGTTCGGTGCCGATGTGGACGAGGTGAATCGCCTGCTGGATCCCGCGCGTAATCAGGACGCCACTCTGGCCGAGCAGGGGCTGGCGCTGCGCCAGGTGGTCTCCCTGATGATTGCCCACCGTCGCCCCTCCTATTATCTGGCCCAGGGGCGGGAGGCGCTGTCGACCCTGACAGACAGCTACCTGCGCCTGTTCGTGCAGGAGGGCATGATCACGCCGCCCCTGATGGAGTCGGCACTCAAGGCCAAGCTTGCGTTCCGCGACTTCCTGCAGGCACCGGCGATCACCCGTGTCAATAACAACAAGGGGTTGCAGGTGGCGCGCACCCGCCTCAGTCGCCAGCTCGGGGTTCAGCTCTATGATCTGGACCGCATGGATCTGACGGCGGATACGACTCTCAACATGCCGCTGCAAAATGACGTCTCCCGTTATCTGCAGCAGTTGGCAGACCCAACATTCGCCGCCCAGGTCGGGCTGTTTGGTGAGCGCCTGCTCTCGCCGGAGAAGACGGGGGACGTGAAATACAGCTTCACCCTGTTCGAGAAGACGCCGGAAGGGGTCAAGGTGCGGGTGCAGACCGACAACACGGATCAGCCGTTCGACATCAATGAGGGCAGCAAGCTGGAGCTGGGCTCAACCGCCAAGCTGCGGGTGCTGACCACCTATCTGGAGATAGTGACCGAGCTGCATGACAGCTACGGGAACATGCCGGCCGAGAGCCTGCGCAAGATAGAGGTCTCCGATCAGGACAACATCAGCCGTTGGGCCATCGCCTACCTGATGAGTGCCAAGGACAAGAGCCTGCCCGTGATGCTGGAGGCTGCGCTGGATCGCAAATACTCCGCCAGCCCCTACGAGGGCTTCTTCACCGGTGGTGGCATGCACACCTTCAACAACTTCCGCAAGGAAGACAATGGCCGCATTCCACCTATCCGCGACGCCTTGCGTGAATCCATCAACCTGCCCTTCGTACGGCTGATGCGGGACATAGTGCGCTACAGCCTCTACAAGGAAGGCAACCGTGCCCAGCTGCTCAAGGATGACAAGGATCCCCGTCGTACCGAGTATCTGGCCAAGTTTGCCGACAAGGAGGGGCAGACCTATCTGCTGCGCTTCTGGCGTAAATATCGTGGCAAGACCACGGATGAGCAGCTCGATACCTTCCTCGATGGCCTCAAGCCCAGCGCGGTGCGCCTCGCGGCCGTGCATCGCTACCTGATGCCGGAAGCGTCACAGGCCGATTTTGCAGCCTTCCTGGCGAAGCGCCTGCCACGGGACAAGCTGAGCGACAAGCGAGTCGAGCAGCTCTACACCAGCTATGGTCCTGGTAAGTATTCACTGCCGGATCAAGGCTATATCGCCCGCGTCCACCCGCTGGAGTTGTGGTTGCTCTCCTATCTCAGGGAGTTTGACAAGGCCACCTTCGCCGATGCGGTTGCGGCCAGCCGGGATGAGCGTCAGGAGGTCTACAGCTGGCTGTTCAAGACCCGCCATCGCAGCGCCCGGGATAGCCGGATCCGCACCATGCTGGAGGTCGAGGCCTTCCTCGACATCCATCAGCGTTGGGCACGTCTGGGTTATCCGTTTGATCACCTGGTTCCCTCCCTGGCGACGGCTCTCGGCAGCTCGGGCGACAGACCCGCCGCTTTGGCGGAATTGATGGGGATCATCCAGAACGGCGGCATGCGGGCACCGACCCTGCGGATCGAACATCTCTCCTTCGCCAAGGACACGCCCTTCGCCACGGTGTTCGAGCCGGCCAACACCCAGGGTGTTCGGGTGATGCCTGCCGAGGTGGCCAACGCCCTGCGCAATGCCTTGTCCAAGGTGGTTGAGGGGGGAACAGCGCGGCGCATCGCCGGTGCCTTTGCCTTGCAGGATGGCACCGTGCTGTCGTTGGGGGGCAAGACGGGGACGGGGGACAACCGGATCGAGACGGTCGGCCGCTACGGCAATGTCACCAGCTCACTGGCGCGTAACCGGACCGCGACCTTTGTCTTCTACATAGGGGATGATCACTTCGGTACCCTGACGGCCTATGTGCCCGGCAGCCAGTCCGACAAGTTCCGCTTCACCTCGGCACTGCCGGTGCAGGTCCTCAAGGGGATGGCGCCCTTGCTGGTACCCTATCTGCAACCGGGCACGCACACTCAGTGTTTGCCGGGCAGCTGACGGTGCATAAAAAAACGGGGCCAGTTTGGCCCCGTTTTTGTTTCTGTCGGCGGCAGGTGTCCCGCGCCGACATTGTGACTCACAGCAGATCTTCGATCTCGCCGCGCAGGTATTGGTACATCTCGCGATAGGCCACCGGCGGCTTGTTCAGCTCCCGCTCCTTGTTGGCAGTGCGGATCAGCTGGCGCAGCTTCTGGCGATCCAGTTCGTGGAACTGGGACATCAGTTCGTTGAGGGCGCTGTCTCCCTCGGTGATCAGGCGTTCACGCCACTGCTCCAGCCGGTGCAGGCGGGCATTCACGGTGGAGTGACGCATCTTGATGATGGAGAGGGCTTCCTCGATCTGCTCTATATCCCGGCTGCGCATCAGGCGGCCGATGAACTGCAGGTGGCGGCGGAAGGACTCGTCCTTCTTGGGCTTGAGCTTGCGGCCCAGCTCGACGGCTTCGGCCAACTCTTCATCCAGCGGGATCCGTTCCAGCTCGCTGTGGCTCAGGGAGACGATCTCGGCCCCCAGTTTCTGTAGTGCCTCGGCGTCGCGCTTGAGCTGGCTCTTGCTGGGACCCCAATCGTCCAATTCGTTGTCGTCTTGATACTGACTCATCGGTCTCTGATTCCTGTCATTCGCGTTGGGGGATATGTTACCAGCTTCTCCCGCTGGGCGCAGGGGTCTGATATGCTTAGCCCCTTTCCTTCCTTCATACAGATGTGAGTTATGGACAAGCAAGATCAAATTCGCCAGGATCAAGCCCATCTCGAGGCGGTGGTCGCCGAGGCCCTGGAGATAGCCAAGGGGCTGGGCGCCGGGCTTGCGGAAGTTTCCATCAGCAAACAGACAGGGCTGTCGGTGAATACCCGGGGCTGTGAGCTGGAAAGCATCGAGTTCAACAAGGATGGAGCGCTCGGCATCGCCGTCTATCGCAATGGCTGCAAGGGATCCTCCTCGACCACGGATCTCGGCAAGCCTGCCATTCGTGCCGCCGTCGAAGCGGCCATGGAGATTGCCCGCCACACCTCCCCCGATGAGTATGCCGGTCTGGCGGATGCCGAACTGCTGGCTTGGGATGCCCCGGATCTGCAACTCTGTCACTCCATCGAACTGGATCCCCAGCGTGGCATCGGGCTGGCCATCGAGTGCGAGCGGCTTGCCCTGGGGCGTGATGCCCGCATCAAGCACTCCGATGGCGCCAGCTTTTCAAGCCATCTGGGGGTCAAGGTCTATGGCAACAGCCATGGCTTCGTCAAAGGCTATGCGGCGTCGCGCAACTCTCTGAGCTGCGTGCTGATTGGCGAGCAGGATGGCGACATGCAGCGGGACTATGGCTACTCCTCCAGTCGCGCCCTCTCCGGTCTTTGGACCCCGCAGCGCATCGCCGACGAGGCGGTGGAGCGCACCGTCTCCCGTCTGGGGGCCCGCAAGATCAGCACCCGCCACGCCCCCGTGCTGTTTCACCCCGACACTGCCGCCGGCCTGTGGGGTCATCTTGTGATGGCCATCAGCGGCGGCAACCTCTATCGCAAGTCGAGCTTCCTGTTGGACAAGCTGGGCAAACAGATCCTGCCCGAGTGGCTCAGCATTCAGGAGTTCCCCCACCTGCTGGGGGGGCTCGCCAGTACCCCGTTCGACGGTGAAGGGGTACGCACCCGCGACATGGACATAGTGCGCAATGGCGAGCTGATGAGCTGGCTGCTTACCTCCTACTCGGCGCGCAAGCTGGGGCTGACCACCACAGGCCACGCCGGTGGCATCCATAACTGGCAGGTCTCCAATACCGGCCAGGACTTCCAGGGCATGCTCAAGGAGATGGGCACAGGCCTGCTAGTGACCGAGCTGATGGGGCAGGGGGTCAATATCGTCAATGGTGACTACTCCCGCGGCGCCGCCGGTTTCTGGGTGGAGAATGGCGAGATCCTCTATCCGGTTGAGGAGATCACCATAGCCGGCAACCTGGCCGACATGTTCAGCACCCTGGTGGCGGTGGGGAACGACGAGGACGAGCGCTCCAGCCTCAAGACGGGCTCTGTGCTGGTCGAGCAGATGAAGCTGGCGGGGCACTGAATCGCCAGACCCCGGAAATGAAAAAGGCCCCCTCGCCTGGCGAGGGGGCCTTTTTATTGCTCATCGGCAGGGAGTGACGATCACGCCTTGATACGCTCTATGCATCCGCCCAGGCCTTGCAGCTTGTGCTCTATGTCTTCATAGCCACGGTCGATGTGATAGATGCGCTCGACCATGGTGGTGCCTTCGGCCACGAAGCCGGCGAGGACCAGGCTGGCGGAGGCGCGCAGATCGGTTGCCATCACCTGGGCACCCTTGAGTTGTTCGGTGTCGCGGCAGATGGCCACGTTGCCCTGCAGCTCGATGTCCGCGCCCATACGTACCAGCTCGGGCACGTGCATGAAGCGGTTCTCGAAGATGGTCTCGGTGACCATGCCGGTACCCTTGGCCACGGCGTTCAGTACGGTGAACTGCGCCTGCATGTCGGTCGGGAAGGCCGGGTAGGGAGCCGTCTTGATGGTGACCGGCTTGAGGGGGCGGCCCGTCATGTCGAGGGAGATCCAGTCTTCCCCCTTCTCGATGAGCGCACCGGCCTCTTCCAGCTTGACCAGTACGGCTTCCAGCAGGGAAGGGTCCGTCTTGCGGCAGGTGATCTTGCCCCCAGTGACTGCGGCGCCTACCAGGAAGGTGCCAGTCTCGATGCGATCTGGCTGGACGCTGTAGCTGCCGCCGTGCAGACGCTCGACCCCGTCGATGGTCAGGGTGTCGGTACCCGCACCCTGGATCTTGGCGCCCAGGGCGTTGAGGAAGTTCGCGAGATCGACCACTTCCGGCTCGCGGGCGGCGTTCTCGATCACGGTGCGACCGTCGGCCAGGGTGGCGGCCATCATCAGGTTCTCGGTGCCGGTGACGGAGATCATGTCCATCAGGATGTGGGCACCCTTGAGGCGACCGTCGACACGGGCCTTGATGTAGCCATCTTCGATGGCGATCTTGGCGCCCATCAGCTCGAGGCCGTGAACATGCAGGTTGACCGGGCGGGCACCGATGGCGCAGCCGCCGGGCAGGGAGACGTCAGCCGCGCCGAAGCGGGCGGCCAGCGGGCCCAGCGCCAGGATGGAGGCGCGCATGGTCTTCACCAGCTCGTAGGGGGCGACGTGGTTGTTCACGGCGCCGGTCAGCACGGTCACGTTGCCGTTGACCTTGGTGCTGGCGCCCAGCATCTCCAGCAGCTTGAGGGTGGTGCCCACGTCTTTGAGGCGCGGCACATTGGAAAGCTGGATCTCCTCGTCGCACAGCAGGGTGGCGAACAGGATCGGCAGGGCGGCGTTTTTGGCGCCGGAGATGGTCACTTCACCGGAGAGGGTGCAGGGGCCGGTGATCTTGAATTTGTCCATGTTTACTTCTTTACCAAATCAGGAGGGCAGCTGGAATTTACGCTCGCGTTTCCACTCGGCGTCGGTATAGGCCTTGATGGAGAGGGCGTGGATGGCGTTGCTGGCGATCTTGTCCATCAGCGGGGCATAGATGGCCTGCTGTTTCTTGACCCGGCTCATGCCGTCAAACATGTCGCCGACCGCAATCACTTGATAGTGACTGCCGTCGCCTTTGACATGGACTTCGGACAATGGCAAAGCCTCAAGGAGTATCGCTTCAATTTCAGAGACTTGCATTATGCGTCCTCGGTGTTGGGCGGGATGGGTTGAAACAGACTGGCCACCCCGTAAAGGTTGGCCAGGGTATAAAAATCAGTGGAGGCGCCCACCAGTTGCGGCGCGCCTCCCCGTACCAGAGTGGCTTTGGCCCACTTGACCAGCAGGGCCAGGCCGGCGGAATCCAGGGTGGTGACCCCGCTCATATCGAGCGCATCATCTTGCCACCACTCGGATCGCCGTTGCCACAGGGCGTTGACCTGCGGCGCTTGCAGCTCCCCCTGGAGTGTCATGACTTGAGCACCAGCGGCTTGGCATTGTGCTCGCGCAACTGGGCGATCACCGCATCTATGCCGTTCTGGCGAATGAGGCCACCGAGCTCGCTCTGCTTGGCGGAGAGCAGGCTGATCCCCTCGGCGACCATGTCGAAGGCCTTCCACTCACCGGTCTTGTTGTTCTTGCGCAGTTTGAACTCGAGGAAGATGTCCGGCTTGCCGGCCTCCTTCACGCTGACGTTGACGGCGGTGATGTTGCTGTCACCGGGCGCCTTGCCCGGCTGGACCTTGACGGTCTGCTTGTCGAAATGGGCCAGGGCATCGGCATAGGAGCTCACCATGTATTCAGTAAAGACCTGGACGAAGGCATCGCGCTGGGCCGGGGTGGTCTCCTTGATCTGGTTGCCGAGCACCTTGTAGGCGGCGAAGCGATTGTCCACATAAGGGAGCAGCTCTTCGCGAATGATCACCCGCAGGTGGTCCGGGTTGCTCTTGACCTGGGACTGGTCCGCCTTCAGGCGGGCGAAGGTCTGCTGGGCAGCCTGATCCACCAGGGCATAGGGGTCGGCGGCATTGACCGCTGCCAGGGCGGATACGGTAAACAGCAGGCTGGTCATCAGGCCCAGCAGCAGGGCGATCTTCTTGAACATGGTTACTCCTTGGTTGCTGGCGTATCGGTGCTCGGGGAAGACTGGCTGTACAAGAACTTGCCGATCAGATCTTCCAGCACGATGGCGGATTTGGTGTCTTCGATCATGTCGCCATCCTTGAGCATGCTGGTGCCCATCTCCTCATCGGTGAAGCCCGGTGCCAGACCAACATACTGTTCGCCCAGCAGACCCGAGGTCAGGATGGAGAGCGAGCTGGTTTCTGAGAACTCGCCGGCACTCTTCTGCATCTGCAGGGAGACGACGGGAACCTGACTCTTGGCATCCAGCGTGATGTCGCTGACTCGACCGACGACGACGCCGCCGACCTTGACCGGCGAGCGTACTTTCAGGCCGCCGATATTATCGAAATGGGCGCGCAGGGTATAGGTTTCTCCTTCCGGTTTGAAACTCAATCCCGCCACTTGCAGTGCCAACGCCAGAATGGCTGCGATGCCAGCCAGCATGAAGGCACCGACCAGGAATTCTACTTTGCTGAACTTCATCTTTCCCTTATCCAAACATGACTGCGGTGAGTATAAAATCCAGACCGAGCACGGCCAGGGATGAGTGGACCACGGTACGGGTCGTCGCCTGACTGATCCCGGCCGAGGTTGGCTTGGCATCATAGCCATTGAAGAGCGCGATCCAGGTGACCACTAAGGCGAAGATCACACTCTTGATGGCCCCTTGCATGATGTCGTCCTGCCAATCGACGGAGGCCTGCATGGCAGACCAGAAGCTGCCTTCATCCACACCCAGCCAGTCTACCCCGACCAGTTTGCCGCCAAAGATGCCGATCAGGCTGAACATGAAGGCCAGCAACGGCATGCTGATGACCCCTGCCCAGAAGCGAGGCGCCACCACTCGGCGCAGGGGGTCCACCGCCATCATCTCGAGGCTGGAGAGCTGCTCGGTCGCCTTCATCAGGCCGATCTCGGCGGTGAGGGCCGAGCCCGCACGTCCGGCAAACAGCAGGGCGGTGACCACAGGGCCCAGCTCCCGCAGCAGGGAGAGGGAGACCAGGGGCCCCAGACTCTGCTCTGCGCCGAAATCCTTCAGTACGTTGTAACCCTGCAAGGAGAGCACCATGCCGATGAAGAGGCCAGACACCAATATGATGGCGACCGATTGTACACCCACCACATAGAGCTGCTGTATCAGCAGGGGGAAGTGCTTGCGGGGCTCGGGTTTGCCCGCCAGCGCGTGAAATAGCATGATGGTGGCGCGGCCGACGGCGCTGATGAAACGTACTCCGCTTCGACCCAGCTTGCTTATCTGACTTATTAACATCACAGATCCTGTAGCAGATCACCTGCCGGAAAATGAAACGGAACAGGACCATCGGGCAATCCTTTGAGGAACTGCTCGACCTCGGGATTGTGCTCCTCACGCAGTTGCTCCGGCGTGCCCTGTGCCACCACCCTGCGGTTGGCGATGATGTAGGCGTAGTCGGCGATGCTCAGCACTTCCTTCACATCATGGGTGACGATGACGGAGGTGATGCCGAGGGCATCGTTGAGTTCCTTGATGAGCTTGACCAGCACCGCCATGGTGATGGGATCCTGGCCGACAAAGGGCTCGTCATACATGATGAGATCCGGATCCAGCGCGATGGATCTGGCCAGGGCAGCACGGCGGGCCATGCCGCCGGAGAGTTCGGACGGCATCAGTCTGGCCGCGCCGCGCAAGCCCACCGCCTGCAGCTTCATCATGACGATGGTGTGGATCAGCTCCTCCGGCAGACCGGAGTGTTCCCGCAGCGGGAAGGCCACGTTGTCGAACACCGTCATGCCAGTGAACAGGGCGCCGCTCTGGAACAGCATGCTCATCCGCTTGCGCACCTCATACAGACGGCCGCGGGAGAGGGTGGGGATGTCTTCCCCGTCAAACAGAATATGACCGGACTCAGGTTTCAGCTGGCCACCGATTAGGCGCAGCAAGGTGGTCTTGCCAATGCCGCTGGGGCCCATGACGGCGGTGACCTTGCCACGGGGAATGGTCAGGTTGATCCTGTCGTACAGCAACCGATCTCCGTGACTGAAGGTCAGGTCGGAGATGGTGATCAGGTCATCGTTCAAACAAATGTCCATCCGGTATAAATGAAGAGCGAATTTTATGGGCTAGTCTAGGTCTAAGCAACAGCAAGGAACAACTATTGAGCGGGTTTGCCCCCCAAATACGCGACAGTTTTATGTAACAACTTGCATCAGTGGCAGACCGTCCCGCATCCGATTCGCTTATCTCGGCAGACTTTTTTATAATCCCGCAGCAAATTTCGGCCCGGAGCTGTGCCTTTATGTCTGTAAAGCCTGAAAAAGTGTCTGAATTGTTCGATTTCCGTCGCAGTGCCCGCGCGGTGCTGGACATAGAAAAACAAGCCATCGATGGGCTCTACCAATACCTCGATGAGACCTTCGAGCGCGCCTGCGAGATGGTGCTGTGCTGTGCCGGCAAGATCGTGGTCACCGGTATGGGCAAGTCGGGTCATGTCGGCAACAAGATTGCCGCGACCCTGGCCAGCACCGGGACACCCGCCTTCTTCCTCCACCCTGGCGAAGCCAGCCACGGAGATCTGGGGATGATCTCCGGCGGCGACCTCATCATCGCCATCTCCAACTCCGGCGAGAGCGACGAGATCCTGGCCCTGTTGCCGGTGCTCAAGCGTCGCGGCATTCCGCTCATCTGCATGACCGGCAACCCGACCTCCACCATGGCCAAGGAGGCCAACGTGCACCTGTGCATCAAGGTGGAGAAAGAGGCCTGTCCGTTGGGGTTGGCCCCGACCTCCAGCACCACGGCGACGCTGGTGATGGGGGATGCTCTGGCCGTGGCTCTGCTGGAGGCACGTGGTTTCACCGCCGATGACTTCGCGCTCTCGCATCCGGGCGGGTCGCTGGGCAAGCGGCTGTTGCTGCGGGTCGGCGATCTGATGCACCGCGGGGACCTGTTGCCCCAGGTAGGGATAGATGCCACCATCAGCCAGGCGCTGCTGGAAGTGAGCCGCAAGGGGCTGGGTATGACCGCCGTTGTTGATGCTGATGGCCGATTGGCCGGTCTGTTCACCGATGGTGACCTGCGCCGGATCCTGGATCTGCAGGTGGATATTCACCACACCCCTATCAGCCGCGTCATGACGGTCAACTGTGTTACCGTAGGGCCTGAGATGATGGCGGCCGAGGCCGTCAAACTGATGGAAACCAGAAAGATTAACGGATTGCTGGTGGTGGATGAGGCGCGGCGGCCACTTGGCGCCTTCAACATGCACGACCTGCTGAAAGCCGGGGTGATTTGATGCAAGACGTACCGACCCTCTATGGTCCGGTGACGCGCAGCCAGTACGAGAAGGCGGCGCAGATCCGCCTGCTGGTGTGTGACGTGGATGGGGTGCTCTCCAATGGCTTCATCTATATGGGCAACCAGGGTGAAGAACTGAAAACCTTCTGCACCCGCGATGGCGCTGGCATGCGTGCCCTGCTTAACGCCGGCATCGAGATTGCCATTATCACAGGGCGCACCTCCCGCATCGTCAGCGATCGGATGAGAGGCCTGGGGGTGCGGCACCTGGTACAGGGGGCGGATCAGAAGCTGCCCCACTTCGAGGCACTGCTGACCAAGCTCGGTCTGGAGGCGTCGCAAGCCGCCTACATGGGGGATGACACCATAGATCTGCCGGTGATGCAGGCCTGTGGCCTCGGCATTGCGGTGGCGGATGCCCATCCGCTGGTGCTGGCTCGTGCCGATCTGGTGACCCGCCTCGGGGGTGGTGTGGGCGCGGTACGCGAGGTGTGCGATCTCATCCTGCAGGCGCAGGGCCTGGGCGACTACCAACCCGAGGCCTCGGTATGAGCAGACAGACCCTGTTGTTCGCCCTGCTGTTCTTGGTTGCACTCGCCGCCTGGCAGCTCGGCGAGATCGAGCTGGTACCTGAGCCGACTGCCAAGGTAGAGAACTATCAACCAGACTTTACCGCCAAAAATCTGGTCACCACCCGCTTCAACGAGCAGGGTAAAAGGACCGAGCGGTTGGAGTCCGAGTATGCGGAGTATTACCAGATCCTCGAGCAGGCCACTTTCAACAAGCCGGTGGTCTACATGTTCGATGAGCAGGGGGAGGCCGAATGGAAGGTCACGGCCGAGACCGGGGTGCTCAATACCGATGACAACGTGATACTGCGCGACAAGGTACATCTGGACGGCTTGCTGCCGGCGTCCTTCATCTCCACGCTGGATACCCCCTATCTGGAGCTGGATCTGGTGACCCAAGACGTAAGAAGCAACCAGCACATCAGCATAGTGGGTCAGGAATTCCAGACCGAGGGTGTTGGCCTGAAGGGCCATCTGGAACGTAAATATTTCGAATTACTGGATAAAGGCCATGCCACTTATTTCAATGAAAAACGTTAATCTGGCCCTCGCGTCCCTGCTGTTGTGCAGTGCGGTGAATGCCAAAGAGTCCGACTTTGCCGAGAAGGTCTACGTGGATGCGGTCAAGCAAGTGGCCGAGATGCAGGACAACCGTATCACCTTCAGTGATGATGTCATCATCACTCAGGGCACCATCAAGATTAAGGCCGACAAGGTGGTGGTGATCCGCTCCGGCGAGAAAGGGGCCGAGGTCATGACCGCCTATGGGAACCCCGCCACCTTCTTCCAGATCCTGGACAATGGCAAGCCGGTAAACGCCCACGGCAACAGCATTCGCTATGAGCTGAAGAACCGGCTGGTCACCATCACCGGCAACGGTCAGCTCAAGCAGGAAGACAGCCAAGTCACCGGTGACCTCATCCGCTACGACATTGTCAAACAGAAGATGATCGCCGAAAGCAAGGGACCCACCCAGCGCGTCAAGACGGTGTTCCTGCCGGATCAGGTAGAAAACTTCGACAAACCCGCCGATCAGAAGAAGTAGGAAACAAAAGCCATGGCAGTGTTAAAAGCAACGGGTTTGCAGAAGAGCTACAAGCGCCGCATGGTGGTCAGCGACGTGAGCCTGGAAGTGGGCACGGGCCAGATAGTGGGGCTGCTCGGCCCGAATGGTGCTGGCAAGACCACCTCCTTCTACATGATCGTGGGCCTGGTGCAGCGGGATGCGGGTCTCATCACCATAGATGAGCAGGACATCAGCCTGCAGCCCATGCATATTCGCGCCCGCAATGGTATCGGTTACCTGCCCCAGGAAGCCTCCATCTTCCGACGCTTGTCTGTGTTCGACAACCTGATGGGGGTCATGCAGACCCGTAAGGGGTTGAGCCGCGAGGAGCGGGAGGATAAGGTCGAGCAGTTGCTGGAAGAGTTCAACATCACCCATATTCGCGACAGCCTGGGTCAGAGCCTGTCGGGAGGGGAGCGGCGCCGTGTCGAGATCGCCCGTGCGCTAGCGGCAGAGCCGCGATTCATCCTGTTGGATGAGCCCTTTGCAGGTGTTGATCCTATTTCGGTCATAGACATCAAGAAGATCATCCAGCATCTGAAGGAAAGAGGGCTGGGCGTGCTTATCACGGATCATAACGTCAGAGAGACGTTGGATGTGTGCGAGAAGGCCTACATCGTCAGCCACGGCAAGATGATTGCCGAAGGTGCACCGGCCGACATCCTCGCCGATGAGCAGGTCAAGCGCGTCTATTTGGGCGATCAATTCAGTCTATAGTAAGGGGGCACCCCTCATTTTTGTTAGGTGACCGCCTCGCTGAACATAAGGATATCCCGACGTAGATGAAGCCGACATTACAGTTGCGTCTCGGCCAGTCCCTGACCATGACGCCACAATTACAACAAGCGATTCGTCTGCTCCAGCTCTCCACCCTGGAACTCCAGCAGGAAATTCAGCAAGCGCTCGATAATAACCCCTTGCTGGAGCAGGAGGAGAATGAGGCGCACGAAACCAGTCCGATAGAACCCCAGGACGCCAGTCAACTCGACTCCAGTGACGCAATGGCACAGGACAAGATGCCGGATGAACTGCCGGTGGACACTACCTGGGATGAGGTCTATTCCGCCGGCACGGCTCAGAGCGCTGGCCCCATCCATGACGGGGAAGACAGCGTCTATCAGGGGGAAACCACCGAAAATCTGCAGGATTATCTGTTGTGGCAGATGCGACTGACGCCGTTCAGTGATCTGGATGCCGCGATTGCCCTCGCCATCATCGATGCCATCGATGAGTCTGGCTACCTGACCGTTTCTCTCGAAGATATTCAGGCTGCAGTCAGCAGTGAAGAGGTAGAAGTTGAACTGGATGAAGTGGAAGCCGTGCTCAAGCGGGTGCAGCATTTCGATCCGGTTGGCATCGCCGCTCGCTCGGTACAGGAGTGTCTGTTGATCCAGCTTGGCCAGTATTCGCCGGATCTGCCTTGGCTCAATGAGGCAAGGGAGGTGATCCGCGAGCACATGGACTTGCTCGGCAACCGTGACTACCGCACCCTGGCGCGCAAGACCCGGCTCAAGGAGAGCGACCTCAAGGAGGTTCTGGATCTCATCCAGCAGCTGGAGCCCAGACCCGGTAATGGCATCATCCAGAGCGAATCGCAATACGTGATCCCGGATGTTTCCGTGGTCAAGAAGGGGGCGAAGTGGGTGGTTGAACTCAACCCGGATTCGGCGCCGCGCATTCGTGTCAACGAGGCCTATGCGGCAATGGCACGCAATGCCCGCAGCAGCACGGATACTCAGTTCATTCGTTCCCATTTGCAGGAAGCCAAGTGGTTCATCAAGAGTCTGGAGAGTCGAAACGACACCCTGCTCAAGGTGGCAAGCTGCATAGTCGAGCAGCAACAGGGTTTCTTCGAGTACGGTGAAGAGGCCATGAAGCCCATGGTACTCAACGACATCGCCGAGGCGGTGGAGATGCACGAGTCGACGATTTCACGGGTGACGACCCAGAAGTACATGCATACGCCCCGTGGCATCTTTGAACTGAAGTTTTTTTTCTCCAGTCATGTCAACACGGAGGGAGGAGGAGAGTGCTCATCGACCGCAATTCGTGCCCTTATCAAGAAGCTGGTGACGGCCGAAAACCCGGCCAAACCGCTTAGTGATAGCAAGATCGCGGATTTGCTGGCCGAACAGGGTATTATGGTGGCGAGACGCACGATCGCAAAGTACCGTGAATCCTTGTTGATCCCGCCATCCAATCAGCGCAAACGCCTGGTTTAGGCAAACAAAAGGAAGACGTTATGCAAATTAACCTGACCGGACACCATGTCGAGATTACCGAAGCTCTGCGTGATTATGTGAATAACAAATTTGCCAAACTCGAGCGTCACTTTGACCATATCAACAACGTACATGTGGTGTTGAGCGTCGAAAAACTGAATCAGATCGCCGAAGCCAAGCTGCACGTCAGCGGGGGAGAGGTGTTCGCCAATTCGCAGCATGCCGACATGTATGCGGCGATTGATACCCTGCTGGATAAACTGGATCGGCAGATCATCAAGCACAAAGATAAGTTAAATCAAAAATAACTATGCAACTTGAACACATACTGAGTCGGGACTGCACCAAGAGTGCGGTCCCTTGTACCAGCAAGAAACGCGCCCTCGAGATCATCAGTGAGCTGGCCGCAGAGCGCCTCGGCGCCTCCCGCCAGGTGCTGTTTGAAAGCCTGCTGGCGCGGGAAAAGATGGGCAGTACCGGGATCGGTGCCGGTATTGCCATTCCCCACGGCCGGATCGACGACGCCTTTGCGCCGACCGCCGTGCTGATGACCTTCTCTGAACCCATCCCTTTCGATGCTATCGACAATCAACCGGTTGACCTGCTCTTTGCATTGCTGGTGCCGGAAAGCGAGTGCAAGCAGCATCTCAAGACCCTTTCCCTGATGGCATCCAAGCTGGGTGACAAGGCCGTCTGTCGCCAGTTGCGCCAGGCGACTAGCGATGAAGAACTCTATCAGATCATGACCTCGGCCTGATGCCGGGTCTGACGCAGCCACGTTGGCGTGAGGGGACAAGATGCAGTTAATAGTGGTAAGCGGTCGTTCGGGCTCCGGTAAGACGGTAGCCCTGAGGGTGCTGGAGGATCTGGGTTACTACTGCGTGGATAACCTGCCGGTCAATCTGCTGCCCCAGCTGATCGTCTCGGTGGAGAGCCAGTATGACAAGCTGGCGGTCAGCATAGACGTGCGCAACCTGCCGACCCAGCCAGACAAGTTGGACAACCTGTTGACCCAGGTGCGCAACGAAGGGCGGGTGGAGTTCTCCAGCTTCTTCTTCGATGCAGACAACGGTACCCTGCTCAAGCGCTATGGCGAGAGCCGCCGGCTGCACCCCCTGTCTCGCAAGCAGCTCTCGCTGGATGAGGCGATCCGGGAGGAAACCCACCTGCTGGCGCCCCTCTCCTCGACCGCCGACCTGCGCATCGACACCACCAACCTCAGCATTCACGATCTCAGCGAGCTCATCAAAACCCGGGTGCTCGGCAAGAAAGAGAACGAACTGGTGCTGGTGTTCGAGTCGTTCGGCTTCAAATACGGCATCCCCAAGGATGCGGACTTCGTGTTCGATGCCCGTTTCCTGCCCAATCCCCACTGGATCCCGGAGCTCAAGCCGTTTACCGGCCAGGACGAGCCCGTGGCCAACTACCTCTCGGCCCAGGCGGACGTGATGCTGTTCATCCAGCAGATAGAGAACATGCTGGTGACCTGGTTGCCCCACCTGGAGCGCAACAATCGCAGCTATGTGACCGTTGGGATCGGTTGTACCGGCGGGCAGCATCGCTCGGTGTTCATCGCCGAGCGGCTGGCCAGCGCATTCCGGCTGCTTGGCAAGAACGTGCAGATTCGTCACCGCACGCTGGACAAGCGCTCCCCCCAAGCCTGACAGACCCACAGGATGTTCAGATGACAGTTTCCGCCTCGGTAGAAGTCAAAAACAAGCTGGGAATCCATGCCAGACCGGCCATGATGCTGTTCGAGCTGGTGCAGGGATTCGATGCTCATGTGCTGCTGCGCAACGAAGACGGCATCGAGGCCGATGCGGACAGCGTGATCGGTCTGCTGATGCTGGACTCCGCCCAGGGCAAGCAGGTGGAGGTGCAGGTGGAGGGCCCCGAAGAAGTGGAGGCCCTGGCCGCCGTGGTGGCACTGTTCACCTCGGGCTTCAACGAGGAGTGAGCGGCACCTCCTTTGCCGTCATGACCCGGCGCGCGCCAGCGCCTTGAAGTCGTTAAAGTCCCGACAAGCCAGCAGATTCCTGCTGGCTTTTTCGTTCATCAGCGCCAGAAACAGATCGTAGAGCTCCATCGCCTCCTCGTAGTCCGCCTTGCTGATGGCAAGCACGAAGATGAGGGTGGCAGGGCTATGCCTTCTCCCAGCAGGGTGGAGACGATGCACTCCCGTTCGTGCAACGATCCTCTGAACCCCATCTCAACCAGTTGCTCTGACTCCAGCTGGTCACAGATGCGGCCAAACAGCTGTGCCTGACTGAGCGGCTCGGTGACCACCATGAAGTGGTCGGTATCGAAGTACTTGTCCAGCAGGTAGAGGCGGAAGCGATCGGTCAGTACCAGCTTGCCGAACTGCTCCAGCTGGTACGGGTCGTGAAGGGGGCGGTTTGTACCAAGGGGACGTTTTTCTCGCTCACTTTGACTGTGCTGATGACGAAGTCCAGTTCGATCTGCACCAGCCCCTCGTAATCCCGTTCTTGTGGTTCGCCAGCGGGTTGTGGCTGCCTATCTGGTAGTTGACCCGCAGCATAATGGCACTGATGTGAGCCTGCAGGTCGGCACGCAACTGCAGGTCGCCGCGAAGATCATAGGAGTAGTGCTGGTGAATGCAGGTCAGCGGATGTAAACCAGTTGCTCGCTCTTGGCGGCCATGGCCGGGCCGAGCTGGGGGGATCTGCAGTTAGGCGGGTCTGGATCTGGATGACGAGGCTGGCGATCTCCTCCTGCCCCGGCGGGGCCTGGGTTGGTAACTCGGCATGGATGTCGCGGACCACCATGGCCAGGGTCAGGCTGATGTCATCGCTGGCAAACTGGCACAGCTCGTGGCCAGC
The DNA here is from genome assembly GCF_041402505.1 of Aeromonas sp. S2(2024). Taxonomy (NCBI): domain Bacteria; kingdom Pseudomonadati; phylum Pseudomonadota; class Gammaproteobacteria; order Aeromonadales; family Aeromonadaceae; genus Aeromonas; species Aeromonas sp. S2(2024). The sequence goes on along the minus strand of NZ_JBGLRL010000003.1, from coordinate 294,193 downwards.
CGCCTGACGCAACAGGGTGATGGCGCAGGAGATGGTGAGTTGTTGCAGGCTCTCGTCGGCGAGGCGCAACAGATGACGGCAGAGCTGATCGTGATAACCGGTACCGCGCTGGTGGAAACTCTGAGTCATCTCACGCCAGGGAAGACGGGCCTGAGAGGTAGGCACGAAAAAGGGGCCTTGATGGCCCCTTTATTGACTCCCTTGCCGTCAGCTGGCGGGTGATGCGCTGCTGGTGGGCAGGTTCTGGTAGCGCACGTCTTCCTCTATGATGACGTCGACGTCCAGGGGCTTGCCATTGCGGATCACCGAGATGGTCAGCTTGGTGCCGGGGCGGCTCTCGACGATCTTGTCCATCACGGGGCGCACGCCGCTGATGGCCTCGCCGTTGATCTTGAGCAGCACATCCCCACGCCTGAGGCCGGCCTTGGTGGCGGGACCATCGGGATCCAGGCTCTCTACCACCAGACCCTGCAGATCCCCGAGATTCATCATGCGCGCGACTATGGGGTTGATCTCGACGCTGGAGATGCCGAGGTAGCCGCGAATGACCCGGCCATTGGCAATCAGCTCGTCCATGATCCGCTTGGCCAGCTTGTAGGGGATGGCGAAGCTGATGCCGTAGCTCTCCTGATTGCCGTTGAGGTGGTAGGCGGCGGTGTTGATGCCTACCAGATCGCCACGGCCATTGACCAGGGCGCCACCCGAGTTGCCCTCGTTGATGGCGGCATCTGTCTGCAGCAGATCCTGCCGGCCGTTGCTGTCCGGCCCCATGCTGGAGAGACCGATGCGGCCGGTGGCACTGATGATGCCCTGGGTGATGGTCTGGCCGACGTTGTAGGGGTTGCCGATGGCGAGCACCACATCGCCTACGTCGGGTAGGCGCTCGGGATCCTGCGGTATCACCGGCAGGTTGTCCGACTCTATGTAGAGCACGGCGAGATCGGTCAGCTTGTCGGTGCCGACCAGCTCGGCGCTGAATACCCGGCCATCCTGCAACGCGACTATGATCTGGTCCGCATCGGCGATGACGTGGTAGTTGGTCAGCACATGGCCGCGCTGGTTCATGATGACCCCTGAGCCCAGCCCCTGTGGCCTCAGCTCTGCTTTCTCGCCGCGATTGCCGGCGAAACTGCGGGTGTAGATGTTGACGACGGCAGGGCCGGCGCGGTGTGCGGCATAGGAGAAACTCAGCTCGCGGGAATTGGTGATGAGACCCGGCAGGGGGGCGCCGCCCCGAAAACTGGGGAACAGCAGCAACAGGAGCGCAGCCACGGTGAGGCCAAAGCCGACAGACTTGCCCAAGTAACTGATCAAAGGTGGGATTTTCATGTCATTCTCGTCCGTACATGCTGCGCGCAGAGAATAACATTATCGGTGGATCAAAATCACCCGCGGCGGTTGCCGCGGGTGTGAGGGACTTAACGGATCACCAAATAGAGCGAGGAGTCGCCACGCTGTATGTTCAGCGCCAAGACTTCCGGCTTGTTCTTCAAGGCCTTGGTCAGCTCATCCATGGAGTTGATACGCAGACGGTTGACGCCGATGATGATGTCGCCCTTCTGCAGGCCGGCGGCGGCGGCAGGGGAGCGCGGATCGATGTCGGCCACCGCTACGCCGGTCACCGGATCCGTGGTGGTGCTGAGCTTGGCCCCTTCCAGTGCCGGGTGCAGGGCGCTGGCGAGGATCTCGCTGTCATCGGCCTTCTTCAGGGTGACCTTGACGGTCTGCTCCTTGCCATCACGGATGAGGCCGAGTGCAACCTGCTTGTCGGCGCCCATGGTGGCGATCTTGGCACGCAGTTCACCGAACGAGCGGATGGGCTTGCCATCTATGCTGATGATGATGTCGCCAGCCTTGATGCCCGCCTTGGCGGCGGCAGAGTCAGGCATGACCTGGTTGACGAAGGCACCATCCTTCTTGTTGTAGCCGAAGGACTTGGCGATATCCGTGGTCAGCTCTGTGCCTGTGATCCCCAACTGGCCACGGCGCACTTCACCGTATTTCACGATCTGCTCGGACAGGTCGCGCACCATGTTGGACGGGATGGCAAAGCCGATGCCGATGTTGCCACCGTTCGGGCCCAGGATGGCGGTGTTGATGCCGATCAGCTCCCCACGTAGATTGAGCAGCGCACCACCTGAGTTGCCCGAGTTGATGGCCGCATCGGTCTGTATGAAGTTCTCCAGGTTCTCGATATTGAGGCCACTGCGACCCAGGGCGCTGACGATACCCGAGGTAACGGTCTGACCCAGGCCGAAGGGGTTGCCGATGGCCAGGGCATAGTCACCGACCCGCAGCTCGTCAGAGTCGGCGAACTTGATCTGCACCAGGTCCTCCGCCTTGATTTGCAGCAAGGCGATGTCGGACTGCTTGTCTTCGCCTATCTTCTTGGCCGCGTATTCGCGACCGTCTTTCAGGTTGACCTTGATCTCGTCCGCCTCGTGAACCACGTGAGCGTTGGTGATCACGTAGCCCTTCTTGGCATCTATGATGACGCCGGAACCGAGCGCCTGGAACGGCTGCTCGCTCACCTGCTCATCGGGCATGTTGGGGCCGAAGAAGAAGCGGAATTGTTCCGGCAGGCGCTGGCGGGTGATCTTCTTGCCAGAGACGGAGATATTGACCACGGCAGGGGTCACCTGCTCGAGGACGGGGGCCAGGCTCGGCATCTCCTGGTTGTTGCCCATCAAGGGCAGGGCGGCTTGCGCCGGTGCTGCGGACAGGGCGATACCGACACTGAGGGCTAACACACTGAATACAGAAAGAGATTTACGCATATGAGAAACAGCTCCCAGAAAAAGTTGCAGTGCAATCGTCAAGGTCTGACCACGATAAGGCGTAATTAGTTCCACCAGAGGCTAACCGGGCTGCTTGAGCAGGCCGGAGGCACCAGCGTAGTCACGGGGTGGCTGGCCGGGCTCCTCGTTGGCGGAATCAGCGGTTGCTTCTTCCGCCTGAGGTTCGCGGAACAGGGGCTCTTGCGCCTTGGCGAGGAACTTGCTCTGCTCGGCCATGTGGCGATAGAGGGTCTGGTATTGTTCAGCCAACTGCTCCATCAGAGCGGCGCTGTCGGCGAAGTGGGTGGTGATCTGGCCCTGGTAGCTTTCCAGCTCCTTGTGAGCCTTTTTCAGCTCCTGCTCCAGGCGCCCGGCATCCCGGCTGCGGACAGTGAAGCGGCCGATCAACACGCCGATGATCAGGGCGGCTACCGCCAGCAGGATCCCGTTTAACAGAGTCATAGAAGCTCCTTGTTACAGCTAAATCGATGAATTTGAGGCGGCCGGATTGACCGCGATGCCTCGTTGGCACTATACCGTGCACCCCGAGAGCGTGATACCATTTTGTCCCTCATTCAGGGACTTGGAGGCGGTTTACAGGATGACCCCGCAGCAAAAATACCAGCAGGATTTGCAGCGTCCTGGCTTTTTGGCCGACCCGGCCCAAGCGATGGCGGTGACCCGCCTGGAGCGACTCTATCAGGATTTGTGCGCCAGCCCGACTCCGACCAGATCCCGTGGCCTGCTGGGCTGGCTGCAAAAGCCGAAAGCCCGCGAGCCCATCCTGGGTCTCTATATGTGGGGCGGAGTGGGCAGAGGCAAGACCTGGCTGATGGATACTTTTTTCGACAGCCTGCCGGGGGAGCGCAAACTGCGCGTCCACTTCCACCGTTTCATGCATCGGGTGCACGACGAACTCAAGGGGCTGACCGGTCAGGCCGATCCGCTCAAGCTCATCGCCAGCAAGCTCGCCAGCGAGACAGACACCATCTGCTTTGACGAGTTTTTCGTCTCCGACATCACGGATGCCATGCTGCTGGGCACCCTGTTCCAGGAGCTCTTTGGCCATGGGGTAGTGCTGGTGGCCACCTCCAACATTCCACCCAAGGATCTCTATCGCAACGGCCTGCAACGGGCCCGTTTCTTGCCGGCCATCGAATTGATCGAGCGCCACTGCGAGGTGCTTAATGTGGATGGTGGCGTTGATTACCGGTTGCGCACCCTGGAGCAGGCGGAAATCTATCACTTCCCGCTGGATCAGCAGGCCAAGACCAATCTGGACCGCTATTTCGGGCAATTGACCGGACTGGGGCAGATCACGGCTGCGACCCTGGAGATCAACCATCGTCAGCTGAGTGCGTTGGGCGTGGGGGAAGGGGTGCTTTATATGGAGTTCGAGCAGCTCTGCTGCACCCCGCGATCCCAGGGGGACTACATAGAGCTGGCACGGGAGTTTCACACAGTGCTGCTGGCCAACGTGCAGCCTATGGGCACAGGCACTGACGATGCGGCCCGCCGCTTCATCGCCATGGTGGACGAGTTCTATGAGCGGCACGTCAAACTCATTCTGTCGGCGGCGGTGCCCATGGCCGCGCTCTACGGCGATGGCCTGCTGAATTTCGAATTCAAGCGCTGTCTTTCACGGCTCCAGGAAATGCAATCGCACGAATACCTTGCCAGAGTGCACCTTCCTTAGTCACAATACCGCGCCTGCCAGTCGGATGGGCATCTGCGGCAGGTAGGGCCGGGCGACATTTGCTAGCTTCATGGCAGTGAAATTAGCAGGTGATATTTAAGGCAACTTCACTTATAATCGCCCGGCCCACGTTACAGCTGTCGATAAGACAGCAACACTTTAAGCTTTACTTGTATTCGAAGGGGTACAGGTAGGCCATCGTTTGTTGTTTGTGGGAGAGCCCCCATAAGCAATTGGGTCTGTAACAGGTAATTGGGTTTAACTTAATGAAAACTTTCGTTGCCAAGCCAGAAACCGTAAAACGTGACTGGTACATTGTGGACGCAGAGGGTAAAACTCTGGGTCGTATCGCAACCGAGATCGCTGCTCGTCTGCGTGGTAAGCACAAAGCTGAATACACTCCGCACGTTGACACCGGTGATTACATCATCGTTGTAAACGCTGAGAAGGTACACGTAACCGGTAAGAAATTTACCGACAAAATGTACCACGCTCACTCCGGTTTCCCGGGTGGTATCAAGTCCATCAGCTTTGACAAGCTGATTCAGCGCAAGCCGGAAATGGTAATCGAAGCTGCCGTCAAGGGCATGCTGCCGAAGGGTCCGCTGGGCCGTGCCATGTTCCGTAAGCTGAAAGTTTACGCAGGCGCAGAGCACGCTCATGCTGCTCAGCAACCTCAAGTACTGGATATCTAACGGGAACTGGCAACATGGCAGAAAATCAATACTACGGTACCGGCCGTCGCAAAAGCTCCACTGCTCGCGTCTTTATCAAAGCGGGTAGCGGTAAAATCATCATCAACCAGCGCTCCCTGGAGCAATACTTCGGCCGCCCGACTGCCCGCATGGTAGTTCGTCAGCCGCTGGAACTGGTTGAGATGACCGAGAAACTGGATCTGTACATCACCGTTAACGGTGGTGGCATCTCCGGTCAAGCTGGTGCGATCCGCCACGGTATCACTCGTGCTCTGATGCAGTACGACGAGACCCTGCGTTCTGAACTGCGTAAAGCTGGCTTTGTTACTCGCGATGCCCGTAAGGTTGAGCGTAAGAAAGTTGGTCTGCACAAAGCGCGTAAGCGTCCGCAGTACTCCAAGCGTTAATTCGCTTTTGGTACGCACTCTCACGAGTGTCAAAAAAGCCTGGCCATGTGCCAGGCTTTTTTTATTGGTAATATTACATACGCCAATGCTAACCATACGTCACAAAAGACAAAAATTTGTGTATTTATTGTTTTTGCCCATCGCTTCTCTTTCTTGTCAAATTGTTATCTTTTCTTTAAAATTTCCATGGTCTTTCTGTGTCAATTGCCACTCCGCCTCCGCCGCAGTTGTCAGAGGGAGAGGAGATAGGAAACGGGGACACTATAAGAATGAGCGGAGTCCACATGGGAGAGTTTTTGGATGAGCAATGCGCCAGTTGATACCGGTCGCCGCAGATTTCTTACCTGGTCAACGGTTGCCGTTGGCGGAGTAGGAGCTGCTTTTACCGCAGTGCCGTTTATAAAGTCATGGAATCCGAGTGCCAAAGCCAAAGCGGCAGGGGCACCGGTAGAGGTGGATATCAGCAAGTTGGAGCCGGGTCAGCTGATCCGCGTCGAGTGGCGCGGCAAGCCGGTCTGGGTGGTGAAGCGCACCAAGCAGACGCTGGATGCCCTGGCCACGCACGATGACAAACTGCGTGATCCCGCTTCCGATGAGCCACAACAGCCGGACTATGCCCATAACGGTTACAGATCCATCAAGCCGGAGATCTTCGTGGCGGTCGGTATCTGTACCCATCTGGGGTGCTCCCCTTCCTACCTGCCGGATAGCTTCGGTGAGCAGGTGCAAGGGGTGACCTCCGGCTTCTTCTGCCCATGCCATGGTTCCAAGTTCGACATGGCCGGTCGAGTGTTCCAGGGCGTGCCCGCACCGCTGAACCTGGTCATTCCGCCATACCAATTTCTTAGCGACACCACCATTCTGGTCGGTGCCGATGGCAAGGAGGCCTGACCATGTTTGCCAAACTCATGGGCTGGATTGACGATCGTTTCCCGCTCACGGCCATGTACAACGACCACATGGCCAAGTATCCGGCTCCCAAGAACCTGAACTTCTGGTACTTCTTCGGTTCCCTTGCCATGTTGGTGCTGGTCAACCAGATCATCACCGGCATCTGGCTCACCATGAACTACAACCCGTCGGCGGAGGGTGCCTTTGCCTCCGTGGAATACATAATGCGGGACGTGGACTACGGCTGGCTGCTGCGCTACATGCACTCCACCGGTGCCTCCGCCTTCTTCGTTGTGGTCTATCTGCACATGTTTCGCGGCATGATCTATGGCTCCTATCAGAAGCCGCGCGAGCTGCTGTGGATCTTCGGCATGCTGATCTTCCTGGTGCTGATGGCCGAAGCCTTCATGGGTTACCTGCTGCCCTGGGGACAGATGTCGTTCTGGGGTGCCCAGGTCATCATCTCGCTGTTTGGTGCCATTCCGGTCATCGGCGACGATCTGACCCTGTGGATCCGGGGTGACTACGTCATCTCTGGGGCTACCCTGAACCGTTTCTTCGCGCTGCACGTCATCGCCTTGCCGCTGGTGCTGGTGATGCTGGTGGCCATGCACATCCTGGCGCTGCACGAAGTCGGCTCCAACAACCCGGATGGGATCGACATCAAGAAGCACAAGGATGAGAAAGGCTGGCCGCTGGATGCGGTGGCGTTCCACCCTTACTTCACCGTCAAGGACATGATAGGTGTGGCGGGCTTCTTGTTCCTGTTCTGCGCCATCATCTTCTTCAAGCCGGATATGTGGGGCTACTTCCTCGAGAAGCCGAACTTCGAAGTGGCGAACGGGCTGAAGACCCCGGCGCACATAGCCCCGGTCTGGTACTTCACTCCCTTCTACGCCATCTTGCGCGCTGTGCCGGACAAGCTGCTGGGGGTCATCATGATGGGGCTTTCCATCGTCGTGCTGTTCCTGCTGCCTTGGCTTGATCGCTGCAAGGTACGTTCGGTGCGCTACCGCAGCACCCTGCACAAGCTGAACATCGCCCAGTTTGTGGTCTGCTTCGTCATTCTGGGTGTGCTGGGCGTACTGCCATCGACGCCTATGCTGACGCTGATCGCGCAGCTTTGCACTCTGGGTTATTTCGGGTTCTTCGTCCTGTTGTTCTTCTACAGCAAGAATGAAAGCACCAAGCCGCTGCCGGAGAGGGTGACATTCAAATGAAAAGAATAATTTTTGCAGTGCTGGCCCTGCTGCCCGGTCTGGTATTGGCCGCTGGCGGTGGCTTCCCCCTCGACAAGGCAGAGTACGATCTGAGTGACAAGGCATCCCTGCAACGGGGTGCTGCGACCTTCATGAACTACTGTGCAGGTTGTCATTCCACCCAATACCAGCGTTATAACCGGGTGGCTGCCGATATCGGCATTCCGGAAGAGTTGATGAAGGAACACCTGGTCTTCACCGGTGCCAAGATAGGTGATCTGATGAAGAGCGCCATGTCAGAGAAGGATGCGGCGCGCTGGTTCGGGGCGCCGCCGCCGGACCTGACCCTGGTGGCCAGGGTGCGGGGAGCTGACTGGATTTACACCTATCTTCGTTCCTTCTATGTGGACGAAACCCGACCGTTCGGGGTGAACAATGCGGTCTTCCCGTCCGTGGGCATGCCCCACGTATTGGAGCCGTTGCAGGGGACTCCCCGTGCCGAGTTTGAGACGCATACCCTGGATGGAGTGGAGATGCAGCAAGTCGTCAGCATCAAATCTGACGGCAATGGTGAAATGAACAACGAAGAATATGATCAGACGGTACTGGATCTGGTAAACTTCTTGGTCTACTCGGCTGAGCCGGTGCAACAGGAGCGCGAACGCATGGGCTTCTGGGTGCTCGGTTTCATCGCAATCTTCTTCATCTTCACTGTGCTGTTGAAGAAGGAATTCTGGCGCGACGTTCACTAAGCGACCAGATCGGAGTAATATGACGCACGGCAATGAAGATCAAGATGCTTCATTGCCGTTTCTGCTTTTTAATGACGGGAGGGTTCAATGGCTGTAGCTGCCAATAAGCGTTCGGTAATGACGCTGTTTTCCGGTGCCAACGATATGTTCAGCCATCAGGTGCGCATTGTCCTGGCGGAGAAGGGTGTTAGCGTAGATATCTGCCAGGTTGACCCGAGCAACCTGCCGGACGAGCTGGCCGAGCTGAACCCGTACAACACTGTGCCGACTTTGGTGGATCGCGAGCTGGCGTTGTACACCTCACGCATCATCATGGAGTATCTGGACGAGCGCTTCCCGCATCCGCCCCTGATGCCTGTCTATCCGGTGGCTCGCGGCAACAGCCGTCTGATGATGCATCGCATCGAGCTGGACTGGTACTCTCTGGCTGACAAGATCATGGCGGGCACCGATACCGAAGCCGCCCGTGCCGAGCTGCGTGACAACCTGCTGGCCATCGCCCCTATCTTTGGCGAAATGCCTTACTTCATGAGCGAAGAGTTCGGTCTGGTTGACTGCTACATGGCGCCGCTGCTGTGGCGTCTGCCGAGCCTGGGCATCGACTTCACCGGTCGTGGTGCCAAAGAGCTGAAGGCCTACATGGTCCGTCTGTTCGAACGTGAATCCTTCCAGGCGTCTCTGACCGAGGCTGAACGCGAGATCCGTGCCAGCGTATGAGTAGTTCGGAGCAGACCATGACACCCAGTCGCCCCTATTTGTTGCGGGCGTTTTTTGACTGGTTGCTGGATAACGACTTGACCCCGCATCTGGTGGTCAATGCCAATATCCCCCATGTGATGGTACCGATGCAGTTTGTGCAGGATGGGCAAATTGTCCTGAACATAGCGCCTCGGGCCGTGGGCCAGTTCCACATGGATAATGATGCCGTCAGCTTCAGCGCCCGTTTCGGCGGCGTGTCACAGCAGGTCTATATTCCCATGGCGGCCATATTGGCCATTCATGCCAGGGAAAACGGCGTGGGAACCCTGTTCCCGCCTGAGCCGGGCTACGATCTCTGGCTGGAGCAGGCCGAGGCACCGGTAGAACCCGAGCCGGAGCCGCCGCGCCCGACGGGTCGTCCGACCCTGAAAGTCATCAAATAAAAAACGCAGCCAACTGGCTGCGTTTTTTTATCTCATCATTGCCCGCTTAGTTCTGGGCAAACTCGAAGGCCTTGATCACCTGCTTGACCCCACTGACGTGGCGGGCGATCTCCACTGCCTGATCCCCTTCCTGACGGGTCACCAAGCCGATGAGAAACACCTCGCTGTTCTCGGTGACTACCTTGACCTTGGTACTGTCGAAGTTCTTGGTGCCCAGCATGTCGGCCCGTACCTTGGAGGTGATCCAGGTATCGTTGCTGCGCACCCCTATGCTCACCGGCTTGCCGAGACGCAGCTCATTGTAGACATGACGCACCCCTTCGATCCGGCCCACAATTTTGCCCGCCTCCTGCTTGTATGCGTCAGAGGGTGTCTGACCGACCAGCAAGACGCGGCCGTTGTTGCTGTAGACGCTGATCTTGCTAGCGGCGCTCAGCGGCTTGTTGTCGGCCAGCAGATTGGCCGCCTTCAGCTCTATGGCCTGATCGTCCCACTGGGCACCCAGGGTGCGACGATCCCCGGTCGCCTTGGCGGTACCGGCTGCGCCACCGACTACCACGGCGGCACAGCCTTGCAGCAGCAGGGCACCGGTCAGCAGGGCGAGTGCGAGAATAGGCTTCTTCATGGTTTCAATCTTCCTGTTGCGGGAAAAGTGTCTGGTCGATGAGATCACAGAGGCAGTGCAGGGTCAACAGATTCACTTCCAGAATGCGAGGACGGCGGGCGGATGGCACGCGGATCTCCACATCGTTGGGCCCGAGCAGGCCGGCTATCTCGCCACCGTCGCCCCCCCCGAGCACTATGATGGTCATGTCGCGGGAGAGTGCCGCCTCGGCGGCCTTGATCAGGCTGCGGCTGTTGCCCGTGGTGGTGAGCACCACCAGGATGTCGCCGGGCTGACCCAGAGCCCTGATCTGCTTGGCATAGACCTCTTCGAAGCCGTGATCGGTGGCGATGGCGCTGATGGTGGCCATATCTGGGGTCAGAGCCAGGCCGGGCAGGGAGGGGCGTGGTGTCTCGTAGCAGTTGACCAGCTCGGAGATGAACAGCTGTGCCAGGGCCGAGGAGGGGCCATTGCCGCATGCCATGACCTTGTGGCCATTGAGCAGGCAGATGGTCAGCATCTGGGCCGCGGTGTGGATGGCGTCCGGCAGCGCCTCGGCGGCGGCTATCTTGGTCTGGATGCTTTCGGTGTAATTCTCTTTGATGGGATCAGTCATGGGGTCCTCTTAAAATGCGCTCTGGATCCAGTCTGGCTGGTCGCCCTCGAACGCGATCACATCGAATCGGCAGGCCTGGCTGGCCTCGTTGATGGCATGTTGCTTGAAATAGTGGCGCGCGGCCAGCACGATCTTGTGCTGCTTGCGTTGGGTGACCGAGCTGGCGGCTCCGCCATGGCTGGCCCGAGCGCGATATCTGACCTCGACAAACACCAGGGTATCCCCCTGGCGCATGATCAGATCTATTTCACCGCCACGGCAGCGGTAGTTGCGGGTCACGGGTTGCAGGCCGCGGGCCTGCAACCAGCGTTCCGCTACTTGCTCAAAGTGCTGTCCCTTGCTCGTCGCTGCCGACGGCAACAGGTTCAACCACTGCTGGTGCAGTTGTGCCAGTAGCCTCTTCATGGGTGGTGTCCTCCAGCTGGGGCACGGCGCTGTCGCTGACCAGCTTGCCATTCTGGTAGGTGGCCCAGTCCAGCATGCGCACTATGTTGCCCTGCGGATCCACGCTCAGTTGGCCGCTCATGCCCGGTTGCTGCATGGCATTGAGCTTGCGCATCTGCGGCAGGTTTCCGGCCAGACTGACCGCGTCGTAGCCGAGGGCAAACAGGCGCAGCAGGTCACCCTGGGTCTGTGGCCAGAGCAGGGCTATCTGCTCCCGTTGCTGCTCATAGCCTCCCAGCAGCAGCGGCATGTCGGAGATGTGCATGCCGTTGAGTTCGGAAGCCACCTCGGTCGCCCCGCTGTCATAGCCTCGCGAGCTGCTGTAGATGGGCAGGCTGCCCATGGGATTGACCGAGATGTCCACATAGGGCTTGATCATCCGGGTCTCCAGGCTGTTGGCCACCACATAGACGGCATCTATGCTGCGCGGCGCCGCATCAGAGAGCTGCACTATCTCCCCGGCCCGGGCGGTGGAACGACCGCTCAGGGCATTCTTGACCATGCCCTGCACCTCGTTGCGCGCCCCGAAGGTGGCGACTACGGGCTTCTCCTGGCTGACGCCAGCCCAGGCCTGCTCGAACGCCTTGATGCTGCTGTAGCCAATCCGGCCTTGCGCCGCGATCAGCAGCGGCTTGCGGTAACCCTGACCATAGAGGTACTGGGCGGCCTGGCTCGCATCGGCGGCGGCGGAGAGGGAGAAGTAGAAGGTGTTGTCGTTGATGATCGGCTTGTCCAGCTCGTTGAGCGCCAGCACCGGCACGGTCGGGCTGGCCTTGAGCAGCTCCTCGACCTGGTCTTTGAGCAGAGGGCCTATGATCATGTTGGCCCCCTCCTGGATCGCCTGCTTGTAGAGATCCCCCATCGCCTTGCCCTGAGTGTCATAGAAGTTCAGGGTGAATTGCCCCTGATTCTCCTTGTAGGACATCAGCATGCCGTTGCGGATGGCGGCGCCTTGCGCCTCCAGGTTGCCGGAGAGGGGCAGGAAGACGGCGACCTGCTGCAGTGTGCCTGTGTCCGTGGTGGCGAGATCCCCGAGGCCGGCCGGCATGTCAGTTTGGGCCGGATGGTTCGGGAAGCTCTGCTTCCAGCCTGCGAGCTGGCGGGCGAGTTGACTCGGCTGGGCGCCGAATTCGTTCACCAGTGCCGCCAGTCGCAGCCAGCCAGTGGTCACGTCGGGGGCCGGTGCCTCTTCCAGCGCCTGCAGGGTGGAGGGGGTCATGCTTTTCAGCAGGGACCAGATCTGCTGGTGGTTGGTGGCCAGCTCATTCTTGGCCAGGTAAGGCTCCAGCAGGGTCAGCGACTTGGCGGCACCAAACTTGTTGTTGATGTCCAGTTGCAGCACCACCCGCTGGCGATACCAATCCTTCTGGGTATCGGCATCGAGGGCCACTTCCGGCTTGCCTTCCAGCAGGATCAGGGCCTGATTGGCATTGCCCTGGGCCAGCAGGAGGTGCGCCTGCAGCAGCTGCAGTTGTGCCTGCTGCACCGGGTTGCCGGCCTGCTTCTGCAACTGTTGATATAGGGCGGCGGCCGGTTTGGCCTGGCCGAGCGCCAGATAGCTGCGCGCCGCCATCACCTGCCAGGTGAAGGCCTCAGCCGGTTTGGCGGGATCCACCTGCTCCAGATACCATTGGGCATTCTTGGTCAGATCCGAGAACGCCGACGGCATGCCGGGCTCCGCGGAAGATGGGTTGGGCTCCGACGCACAGGCGGCGAGCAGTACTGCCGCGAGTATGATGCCGAAGAGTCGTGATACACTTAGCTGCTTTGTAACCCGGTTCAAGTTCATTCCCCGACCAGTGTTGAAGTTCTCCATAGTGTAAACGGGCCAATATGGCGACACAATTGTCGGGACACTCGGAGATCCCATGAGTGACACCCCAACCCTGTATATAGTCCCCACTCCCATCGGTAATCTGGCGGATATCACCCAGCGTGCATTGGACATTTTACGCAGCGTCGATCTGGTGGCCGCCGAAGATACCCGGCACTCCGGCATCCTGCTCAGCCATTACCAGATCTCGGTGCCGACCTTCGCCCTGCACGATCACAACGAACAACAGAAGGCGGATGTGCTGATCGACCGGATCAAGGAGGGCAAGAGCATCGCCCTGGTGTCGGATGCGGGCACCCCGCTCATCAGCGACCCCGGCTATCACCTGGTCACCCGCTGTCGCGAGGCCGGGGTCAAGGTGGTGCCGCTGCCGGGACCTTGCGCCGCCATCACGGCACTCTCTGCCGCAGGTCTGCCCACAGATCGCTTCGCCTTCGAAGGATTTCTGCCTGCGAAAGCCAAGGGCCGTGACGATCGGCTGCAGGCCGTCATCGAAGACACCCGCTCCCTGGTGTTCTATGAGTCACCGCGCCGGGTGCAGGATACGGTGGAAGCCATCGCTCGCATTCTCGGTGAACGCCAGGTGGTGGTGTGTCGCGAGCTGACCAAGACTTTCGAATCCATCCACGGTCTGCCTGCCTCCGAGATGCTGACCTGGCTTGGAGAAGACGATAATCGCTGCCGTGGCGAAATCGTGCTGGTGGTCGCCGGTGCCAGCAAGGTGGATGAAGAGTTGCCCGCCGAGGCTATCCGCACCCTTGGGCTGCTGGTAGCGGAGCTGCCGCTGAAAAAAGCGGCGGCCTTGACCGCCGAGATCCACGGCGTGAAGAAGAATGCCCTCTACAAATACGGTCTCGAGCACCACTGAGCCGTGCAAGCAGGCCAATGAGCACCGCCAAGGCGTAAAAATAGGCAAAATGAGAGCGTTCTGACTGGCGCAGGCCAGGGGGCCCGCAAGAGTGGGCCCGGCTGGCAGGGGTTGGCGCACTATTAATTGCTGCAAACGGGAATTGCCGGTTTACCCCACTGTGTCACGAGGCTATAATCCGCGCCTCGGAGTCGGCTGGGCAATCGCTGCTTCGTCGTTGTGTCCCTCGGGACAGACGGGCGGAGGGGAGGAAAGTCCGGGCTTCATAGGGCAGGGTGCCAGGTAACGCCTGGGAGGCGCGAGCCTACGACCAGTGCAACAGAGAGCAAACCGCCGATGGCCCGCAAGGGATCAGGTAAGGGTGAAAGGGTGCGGTAAGAGCGCACCGCGCGACTGGCAACAGTTCGTGGCACGGTAAACTCCACCCGAAGCAAGACCAAATAGGCCCCTATTGGCGCGGCCCGCGTTGGGGGCGGGTAGGTTGCTTGAGCCAGTGAGCGATTGCTGGCCTAGAGGAATGATTGCTACCCGGGGCAACCCGGTACAGAACCCGGCTTACAGGCCGACTCCGACCTATTCCTGAAGAGCCTTGCGATTTATCGCGAGGCTCTTTTTTATAGCGGTAGAAAATAGCAAAAGATTGGATGAAGATACTGGCCGACATAGAGAGGTATCATGAAAATTACATGTAAATCAATATATTGCATTTTGTTTGCATACGATTGTCATGCATTACTGTGTAAAAAGAGGGGAGACTCCAGCATGTGTTACTTCTTTCACATTGTTCATTTTAAAAATGTTCGCAATTAATCCTATGGCCTTTAACACAAATAACTTGTGGAAAATCAACTCATTTAATCTGTAGCCTCCCTGCGCTGCGTCAATATGTTCCCCCTGCCCGAGATCCTTGCTTGAAAAGCCCCTTGCTCGTCCTTAAACTTCATGGTGGAGAAAAGTGGATCAAAGTGGTTTTTATCGGGCGATTTGCCCCCTTAACTCATTTTCAGGGACTGCAATTTGTTGCGTGGCGCTCACGCCATCAGCCTGGACAGCAAAGGGCGACTGGCGATTCCGACCAAATATCGAGATTGGCTGCGCTCCGAGCGCGACGGCCAGCTGGTCTGCACCATCGACATTGCCCACCCCTGTCTGCTGCTTTACCCCCTGAGTGAATGGGAAGAGATAGAGCGCAAGCTCAAGACACTTTCCAGTACCAACCCGGCGGAACGCCGCCTGCAGCGCATGTTGCTCGGCCATGCGACCGAGTGCGAACTGGATGGCAATGGCCGTCTGCTGCTGAGTCAGCCACTGCGTAGCCACGCCGGGCTGGACAAGAAGATCATGCTGGTGGGCCAGCTCAACAAGTTTGAGTTGTGGGATGAAGCCCGCTGGCAACAACAGATCAATGACGACATTCTGGGCCTGCCCGAGGACGATTGGGCAAGTTCACCACGACTACAGGACTTTTCTTTATAAATGACCCAAGCCGCTGAACACATCACAGTGCTGTTGCACGAAGCCGTCGAAGGGCTGGCCATCAAGCCGGACGGTATCTACGTCGACGGTACCTTTGGCCGGGGTGGTCACTCTCGTCTCATTCTCCAGCAACTGGGTCCCAACGGCCGGTTGATCGCCATCGACCGGGATCCCCAGGCCATTGCCGAGGCGGCCAAGATCCAGGATCCCCGCTTCGAGATCGTGCACGGTCCCTTCTCCGGCATCACCAGCTACCTGAGCGATCGCGGTTTGCTGGGCAAGGTCGACGGCTTCCTGCTGGATCTGGGTGTCTCTTCTCCCCAACTCGACGACGCCGAGCGCGGTTTCAGCTTCATGAAAGACGGCCCCCTCGACATGCGCATGGACCCGACCACGGGCCAGAGCGCCGCCGAGTGGCTGGCTCGCGCCGATGTGGATGACATCGCCTGGGTGCTGAAGACCTTCGGCGAGGAGCGCTTTGCCAAGAAGATTGCCCGCGCCATCGTCCATGATCGGGTGACCGAGCCCTACGTGCGCACCCGTCAGCTGGCCGAGATGATTGCCCGGGTCAATCCGAGCAAGGAGAAGGGCAAGCATGCGGCAACCCGAAGCTTCCAGGCCATCCGCATCTACATCAACAGCGAGCTGGACGAGATCGAGACTGCGCTGAACGGTGCGTTGCAGGCGCTGGCGACCGATGGTCGTCTCTCCGTCATCAGCTTCCACTCCCTGGAAGACCGGCTGGTGAAGCACTTCATTCGCAAGCACGAGAAGGGGCCGGAAGTGCCCCATGGCATCCCGTTGACCGAGGCTCAGCTGGCCGGTGGCCGCAAGTTGAAGTCGGTCGGCAAGGCGCTCAAACCTTCCGAACATGAAGTCACCGAAAACAGCCGGTCTCGCAGCTCGGTGCTGCGAGTCGCCCAGCGCCTGGCGGATTGAGTCATGAGTGAGGTACGGATTCATCTGTCCAGAGAGATCATCAGCGATCTCTGGCGCCACAAGCTGCAGGTCGTGTTGACCCTGGCCGTACTGATCACCGCCTTTGCGGTGATCCTGGTGACCAACATGACCCGCGGGTTGACGGCCAAGCAGAATGACCTGATGGCGGAAGAGGACAGGCTCAACATCGAGTGGCGGCACCTGCTGCTGGAGCAGGGGACCTTGGCCGAACACTCCCGGGTGGCGAGTCTGGCCATGGATAAATTGCAGATGGCTCGCCCGTTGGTGACCACCGAAAAGGTAATTACACAACCATGACACGCAAGGCCGCCACCAAGGCTCCGGCAAAGGACAAAGCCAAGGCTAAAGCACCGTCACTCTACCCGTGGCGCTTTCGCACGCTGGTGTTTTTCATCGGCATCGCGTTTGCGGGGCTGATCTTGCGGCTGGCCTGGATCCAGGTGATAGATCCGGACAGACTGCGCCAGGAAGGGGACATGCGCTCCCTGCGTACCACCTCCACCCAGGCGGTGCGCGGCATGATCACCGACCGCAACGGCGAGCAGCTGGCGGTCTCGGTGCCGGTCGAGGCGGTCTGGGCCGATCCCAAGACGGTCCACGAATCCGGCGCCATCCACAACGAACGCGCCTGGCTGGCGCTCTCCGCCGTGCTCAAGCTCGACATCAACACCCTCAAGCACCGCATCTCCAACCCCAGCAAGCGCTTCGTCTATCTGCAGCGTCAGGTGACCCCTGCCGTAGCGGAATACATCAAAGGTTTGAAGCTGGGGGGCATCTACCTGCGCCCCGAGGCGCGCCGTTTCTATCCGACCGGCGAAATCAGCGCCCACCTGGTGGGGGTGACCAACATCGACGGCAGCGGCATCGAGGGGATAGAGCGCAGCTACAACGAATGGCTGACCGCGACCCCGGGCGAGATGCGGGTGCGCAAGGACAGGCAGGGCCGGGTCATCGAGCGGCTCGGCCTGGTCAAGGAGGGCAAGCACGCCAACGATCTGCAGCTCAGTATCGATCAGCGGGTGCAGGCGCTGGCCTACCGCGCCCTCAAGCGCGCCACCGACGAGAACAAGGCGACCTCCGGCTCCATGGTGATGCTGGACGTCAAGACCGGCGAGGTGCTCGCCATGGTCAACACCCCCTCCTACAACCCGAACAACCGGGGCCAGTATCAGAGCTTCCGGGTGCGCAACCGGGTGGTAACCGACACCTACGAGCCGGGTTCGACCGTCAAGCCTTTGATCCTGCTCAGTGCCCTGCAGGCGGGCGTCACCAGCTGGAAGGACACCATACCCGGTGGTCCCCTGTTCATCGGGGCCAAGCAGATCCGCGATGTGAGCATTCACAAGGCGACCAATCTGTACGACATACTGCGCTACTCCTCCAACATCGGCATGTCGCGGATCGCGCTGCGGATGCCGGCCCAGGAGATGATCAACACCCTCAGCATGGTCGGTTTCGGCATGGATACCGGTAGCGGCCTGATGGGGGAGAGCGGCGGCATGCTGCCCCAGCGCCGCCGCTGGTCCGACATCGAGCGGGCGACCCTCTCGTTCGGCTATGGCCTGCGGGTCACCCCGCTGCAGCTGGCTTCTGCCTATGCCACCCTGGCCAACAAGGGCAAGCGGGTGCCGCTCTCCATCATCAAGGTGACCACGCCACCCAAGGGTGAGCAGGTCATCGACCACAACAACGCCACCGCCATGCTGCAGGCGCTGGAGTACGTGGTCAGCAATGCCATTCCCAAGGCGCAGATCCCGGGTTATCGGGTCGGTGGCAAGAGTGGGACCGCCAAGGTCGCCGTCGCCGGTGGCTACGGCAAGGATTACATGGCCTGGTTTGCCGGCTTCGCACCGGCCAGCAACCCCCGCTTCGTCATGGTGGTGGTGATCAACGAGCCCAAGGGCGATGCCTATTACGGTGGTGCCGTGGCGACCCCGCCATTCGCCGAGGCCATGGGTGGCGTGCTGCAGCTCTTCAATATTCGCCCCGACGCCATCCCCCCTGAGGTGCCGGCGAAGCTTGCCCGTACGGAGACCGCCAATGGCGCACCTCGTACCTGACAGGCATCCGCGTTTCTCTGTCGACCCCGCGACTGTCGGGGTGTTTTCCATGGCGCCCCGTCCCCTGAGCGTCTGCATTCCTGTCCATTCGGAGGCTTCCCATGTTGCCGCCCCGCGCACTTGATCAACTCATGAGCCATTTCGGCATCACTGCCCCGGCGCTTCCCCTCACCGACATCCAGCTCGACAGCCGGCGAGTCGGGCCCGGTTCTCTCTTCGTGGCCATCCGGGGCCACCAGATGGATGGCAGGCGTTTCATCGAACAGGCGGTGGCTCAGGGAGCGACCGCCGTCCTGTTTGAGGAGGATGGGGAATTCGTTGCACCCGTCACTTCCATCCCCTGTTTCGGGCTCAAGGATCTGCCCGCTCGCCTCTCCGAACTGGCTGGCCATTTCTATGACCATCCGGCGCAGAAGCTGCAGTTGGTGGGCATCACTGGCACCAACGGCAAGAGCACCACGGCCTTGCTGGTCGCCAACTGGCGCACCCTGCTGGGAGGCAAGGCCGGGGTGATGGGTACCATAGGCAACGGCCTGTTTGGCAATCTGATCGAAGCGGAAAACACCACCGGCAGCGCCGTCCAGGTGCAGGCCAATCTGGCGGCGCTGCAACAGCAGGGAGCCGATCTGGTGGCGATGGAGGTCTCCAGCCACGGTCTGGTGCAGCATCGCGTCGCAGCTCTGCCGTTTTCCGCGGCTGTGTTCACCAACCTGAGCCGTGATCACCTGGATTATCACGGCACCATGGAGGCCTATGGTGCCGCCAAGGAAGAGTTGCTGAAACTGGTGGACGAGCCCTGCGCCGTCATCAATGCCGACGACCGTCTGGGGCGCCAGTGGCTGGCAGCCTACCCCGGCGCGGTGGCCTTCGGCGTGCATGGCCCGATTGAAAACCATGCCGGGCGACAGTTGACGGCGCAGGACCCCCATTTCCACCAACAAGGATTTGACACGCGCATTAACTCCAGCTGGGGGAATGGTGTATTATCCGCCCCCTTGCTCGGCCGCTTCAACGTCAGCAATGTGCTGGCCGCCATGGGCGCCATGCTGGTACTGGGTTATGACTTCGATGCACTGTTGGCCAGCGCCCCGAAACTGCAACCAGTGACCGGTCGCATGGAGTGCTTCGGCGGTGGCAAGGCGCCGCTGGCGGTGGTCGATTATGCCCATACCCCGGATGCGCTGGAGAAGGCATTGCAGGCCCTGCGGGTGCACTGCGAAGGCCGGCTCTGGTGTCTGGTGGGCTGTGGTGGCGACCGGGATCGCGGCAAGCGGCCCATGATGGCCGCCATGGCGGAGCAACATGCGGACTGCGTGATCCTGACCGACGACAATCCCCGTACCGAGGCGCCGGAGCAGATAATGGCGGACATGGTGGCGGGCCTTCGTGATCCCGGTCTGGTGCAGATCGAGCACGACAGGGTCAAGGCGATTGCGCTGGCCCTCAGCCAGGCGAGCAAGCAGGACATCATCCTGGTGGCCGGTAAGGGCCACGAGGATTATCAGATCATTGGAACCGACAAGCGGCACTACAGCGATCGGGAAACCGTCGCAGCCGCGTTGCACACATTAATGGAGTCATTCACATGATGACCCTCAGGCTTGCCGACCTGGCGCAGGTGCTCGATGCCCGTCTGATCGGTGGCGATCACGAGATCACGGCAGTCAGTACCGACACCCGCACTCTGGGCAAGGGGGCGCTGTTCGTCGCGCTGCGTGGCGAGCGTTTCGACGCCCACGATTTTTGCGACCAGGCCGTTCAGGCAGGGGCCTCTGTCCTGCTGGTGGAGCGCGAGCTGCCGCTGGCCATTCCGCAACTGGTAGTGGCCGATACCCTCAAGGGGCTGGGTCGCCTCGGCAAGCTGGTACGCGAGCGGATCAACCCGAAAGTGCTGGCCATCACTGGCAGTTGTGGCAAGACCACGGTGAAGGAGATGGCGACTGCCATCCTGCGCCAGGAAGGGGAGGTGCTGGCCACCGCCGGCAACTTCAACAACGAGGTGGGGGTGCCGCTCACCCTGCTGCGCCTCGAGGCGCAGCACCAGTTTGCTGTGATGGAGCTGGGTGCCAATCACCCCGGCGAGATCGCCTGGACCACGTCGCTGGCCCAACCCGATGCCGCCATCATCAACAACGTGGCCGCCGCCCATCTGGAGGGGTTCGGCTCCCTGGAAGGGGTGTTCCACGCCAAGAGCGAAATTTTTGAGGGCCTGAGCGAGGGTGGCACAGCCATCGTCAATGCTGACAACGAGTTCTGGCCGAAGTGGCAGGCGAAGGGCATTCATTGCGCCTTCTCCCTCGAGGATCAGAGCCAGCCGTTCCACGCCCGTGACATCGTACTCAACGGGCAGGGCTGCGCCGAATTCGTGATGGTGACCCCTCAGGGGGAATTAACCCTGACCCTGGCCATTCCGGGCCGCCACAACGTGGCCAACGCCCTGGCTGCCGCTGCCGGTACGCTGGCGCTGGGCGCCTCGCTCGCCTCGGTCAAGGCCGGGCTGGAGCAGATGGCACCGGTCAAGGGCCGCTTCTGCGTGCAACGCTGGGGTGGCCTCACCCTGGTGGATGACACCTACAACGCCAGCGTGGAGTCCGTGCTGGCGGGCATCGATGCCCTGACCGCCATGAGCGGCTACAAGGTGCTGGTGTTTGGTGACATGAAGGAGTTGGGGGAGGAGTCCGCGGCCCAGCACGCCCGGGTTGGACACCACGCCCGCGAACAGAGCCTCGACGCCGTGCTGACGGTAGGGGAACAGAGTCGTCACACCGCAGATGCCGCGGCGGGTCGACATTTCGATAACAAGGCGTCGTTGTTTGAAGTGCTTGCGCAAATGATAAATACACATCAAGAAATCTCGATCCTGGTCAAGGGTGCCCGCGGGTCCCGCATGGAAGATATCGTCAAGATGGTCGTTGACCGTCAGGAGTCAGCCACATGCTAGTCTGGCTGGCGGAACTGCTCACCCCGCACTTCACCTTCTTCAACGTCTTCTCCTACCTGACGTTCCGCGCCATCCTGTCGATCATCACCGGTCTGGTGGTGGCGCTCTGGATGGGGCCGCGCCTCATCCGTCGTCTGCAGATCCTGAAATTCGGTCAGGTGATCCGCAACGACGGCCCCGAGTCACACCTCAGCAAGAAGGGCACCCCGACCATGGGGGGGCTGATGATCATCGCGGCCATCTTCATCTCAGTGCTGCTCTGGAGCCGCCTCGACAATCCCTATGTCTGGCTGGTGCTGTTCGTGCTCGGTGCCTACGGTGCCATCGGCTTTGCCGACGACTACCTCAAGGTGGTGCGCAAGAATACCGACGGCCTGATCGCCCGCTGGAAGTACTTCTGGCAATCCGCCGTTGCCCTGGCCGTGGCGGTGTTCCTCTATGCCACCGCGACCCATGACGGTCAGACCCAGCTGGTGGTGCCCTTCCTCAAGGATGTGATGCCGCAGCTCGGTCTGATGTTCATCGTGCTGACCTATTTCGTCATCGTCGGTACCTCCAACGCGGTCAACCTGACCGACGGCCTGGATGGACTGGCCATCATGCCGACCGTGATGGTGGCAGGTGGCTTCGCCTTTGTCGCCTGGGCCACCGGCAACGTGAACTTCGCGAACTACCTGCACATTCCCTACGTGCCCTACACCTCCGAGCTGGTGATCGTCTGTACCGCCATCGTCGGGGCGGGTCTGGGGTTCCTCTGGTTCAACACCTATCCGGCCCAGGTCTTCATGGGGGACGTCGGCTCCCTGGCCCTCGGCGGCGCGCTCGGCACCATCGCCGTGCTGGTGCGTCAGGAGTTCCTGCTGGTGATCATGGGGGGCGTCTTCGTGATGGAGACAGTCTCGGTGATCCTGCAGGTGGGGTCCTACAAGCTGCGCGGCGTGCGCATCTTCCGCATGGCGCCCATCCATCACCACTATGAGAAGAAGGGCTGGCCGGAGCCGCGAGTCATTGTGCGCTTCTGGATCATCACCCTCATGCTGGTGCTGCTCGGCCTCGCCACCCTGAAGGTGAGGTAAGCCATGGTCATCATCATCGGACTCGGCAAAACCGGACTCTCCTGCGTCGACTACTTCCTCGGTCGTGGCGTGACGCCCCTGGTGATGGATACCCGCGCCAATCCGCCGGGTAAGGAGCAACTTCCCCCCGAGGTGGAGCTCGTTCACGGGCTGGACGGCGATCTGCTCAAGCAGGCGCACATGATAGTGGCGAGTCCGGGTATCGCCCTGGCGACCCCCGAACTGAAAGCCGCAGCCGAGTTCGGGGTGCGCATCGTCGGCGACATCGAACTGTTCGTGCGCGAGACCCAGACCCCCGTCATCGCCATCACCGGCTCCAACGGCAAGAGCACCGTCACCACGCTAGTGGGAGAGATGATCGCCGAGGCCGGCCTCAAGGTGGGCGTGGGTGGCAACATCGGCACCCCGGCGCTCGAGCTGCTCAAGCAGCCCATGGATCTCTGTGTGCTGGAGCTCTCCAGCTTCCAGCTCGAGACTACCTACAGCCTGCGTGCCGCGGCGTCCGTGGTGCTGAACCTCTCCGAGGATCACATGGATCGCTATGAGGGCATGGCGGATTACCGCGCCGCCAAGCAGGAGATCCATCAGCACTCCCAGCACATCCTGGTCAACCGGGACGATCCTCAGACCCTGCCCGACGTGGGTCAGGTGTGGCAGAGCTTCGGGCTCGATTGCAATGGTTACGGTCGCTGCGAGCTGGATGGCCGCCACTGGCTGACCCTGCACGGGGAGCCGCTGCTCGCCGTGGACGAGATGAAGATAGTTGGTGCCCACAATCAGGCCAACGCCTTGGCGGCCATGGCCCTGTGCGATGCGGTCGGGATTCCCCGTGAGCCGCAACTCGCCGTGCTGCGCCGCTTCGAAGGCCTGCCCCACCGTGCCCGCTTCGTGCGGGAAGTAAACGGGGTGCGCTGGATCAACGACTCCAAGGCCACCAACGTGGGGGCCACCCTGGCCGCCGTGGCCGGTGTGCGTGAATCGGTGAAAGGCCGCCTGCTGTTGCTGGCCGGTGGCCAGGGCAAGGGGCAGGATTTCGGTCCGGTGCAGGCGCTGCTCGGCAACCAGATCGATCACATGTATTGCTTCGGCCAGGATGCGGACATCCTGCTCGCGCTGGGTGAGCAGACTGAGCAGGTCGCCTCCCTCGACGACGCCGTGGCCAAGGCCGCAGTCGACGCCAGGCCCGGTGACTGGGTACTGCTGGCGCCGGCCTGTGCCAGCCTGGATCAGTTCACGTCTTTCGAAGCGCGCGGTGATCGTTTCACCGAACTGGTGATGACGCTATGAACGCCCTTCGCGTCGTCGCAGGCTTTTTGCAGCGCTGGCTGTTGCCTGCGCGCCCTGCAGGTCTCTACGACAGGCAGCTGGTGGTGCTGGCGCTGGCGTTGATGTCGGTAGGGTTGGTGATCGTGGCCTCCGCCTCCATCCCCGAAGGGATAGCCCTCGGCGATGACCCCTTCATGTTCGTGAAGCGTCACGGGATGTTTCTGGTGATGGCGCTCGGCATCTCCTGGTTCGTGCTGCAGGTGCCCATGGCGCGCTGGCAGCAGTACAACGGCCCCATGTTGCTGCTGGCCATCGTGCTGCTGGTGATGGTGTTGCTGGTGGGCCGCAGCGTCAACGGTTCGGTGCGCTGGCTGCCACTCGGCCCCTTCAACCTGCAGCCGGCCGAGTTCGGCAAGCTGGCGCTGTTCGTCTATCTGGCGGGTTACCTGGTGCGCCGTCAGAGCGAGGTGCGCGAGCGCTTCATCGGTTTCATGAAACCCATGGCGGTGTTGTTCGTGGTGGCCATTCTGCTGCTGGCCCAGCCCGATCTCGGCTCCGTGGTGGTGATGTTCGTCACCTCCCTCGGCATGCTGTTCCTGGCGGGGGCCCGCATGGTGCAGTTCATCGGCCTCATCCTGGTGGGGGTGAGCGCTGTGGTGACCCTGATCATCGCCGAGCCCTACCGGATGCGGCGTGTCACCTCCTTCCTGGATCCCTGGGCCGATCCGTTCGGCAGCGGCTACCAGCTGACCCAGTCCCTGATGGCGTTCGGTCGTGGCAGCTGGTTTGGCGAGGGGCTCGGCAACTCCATCCAGAAGATGGAGTACCTGCCGGAGGCCCACACCGACTTCGTGTTTGCCATCCTGGGCGAGGAGCTGGGGTATGTGGGCGTACTGGGTGCGCTCTTCCTCATCTTTTCGCTGGCGGTGAAGGCGCTCAAGCTCGGTCATCAGGCGCTGGTATCAGAGCGCCTGTATGAAGGCTATCTGGCCATCGGCATCGGCATCTGGTTCAGCTTCCAGACCTTCGTCAACGTCGGCGCCGCCAGCGGCATGATGCCGACCAAGGGCCTGACCCTGCCGCTGGTCAGTTACGGTGGTTCCAGTCTCATCATCATGATGGTGGCGGTGAGCATGTTGATTCGTATCGATTTCGAGTTGCGCCAGGCCAGTGCCCAGGCGCGCGTGCGGGAGGTTGCGTGAGCAAGACGTTACTGGTGATGGCGGGCGGTACCGGGGGCCATGTGTTCCCCGGGCTTGCCGTGGCCGATCGCCTCAAGGCACAGGGCTGGACTATTCACTGGCTCGGTACCGCCGACCGGATGGAGGCCGAGCTGGTGCCCGCCCATGGCTACCCCATCTCCTTCATCGACATCCAGGGGGTGCGTGGCAACGGCATCAAGCGGTTGCTGGCGGCGCCCTACCGGATCGTCAAATCCGTGCTGCAGGCCCGCCAGGTGCTCAAGACCATCCAGCCCGACGTGGTGCTCGGCATGGGGGGCTTCGCCTCCGGTCCGGGCGGTGTTGCCGCCTGGCTCTCCGGCATTCCGCTGCTGCTGCACGAGCAGAACGCGGCAGCCGGCATGACCAACAAGCTGCTGGCACGTCTGGCCAAGCGGGTGCTGATGGCCTTCCCTGGCGCCTTCGCTCCCAATGCCCGTACCGCCGTGGTGGGCAACCCGGTGCGCCCCGAAGTGGTGGCGCTGCCGGATCCCCAGCTGCGTAGCAGCAGCGAGCCGCTGCGGCTGCTGATCGTCGGCGGCAGCCTGGGAGCCCGGGTGCTCAACGAACAGGTGCCGCCAGCGGTCGCAGCCGCCGGTGTGCCCATCGCGGTGCGCCACCAGTGCGGCAAGGGCAACCGGGAGGCTGTCGCGCAGGCCTATGCCGT
This sequence comes from Aeromonas sp. S2(2024), assembly GCF_041402505.1. Classification (NCBI taxonomy): domain Bacteria; kingdom Pseudomonadati; phylum Pseudomonadota; class Gammaproteobacteria; order Aeromonadales; family Aeromonadaceae; genus Aeromonas; species Aeromonas sp. S2(2024). The sequence goes on along the minus strand of NZ_JBGLRL010000003.1, from coordinate 268,602 downwards.
GCAGGGCGTCGAGGCCGAGGTGAGCGAGTTTATCAAGGACATGGCCGATGCCTACGCCTGGGCCGACCTGGTGGTGTGCCGGGCTGGTGCCCTGACGGTCTCCGAAGTGGCTGCCGCCGGTGTGGCCGCCATCTTCGTGCCGCTGCCCCATGCGGTGGATGATCACCAGACCCGCAACGCCCTGACCCTGGTCGATGGCGGGGCGGCGGAGTTCCTGCCCCAATCCGAGCTGACCCCGGCCTCCCTGGCGGCGCGTCTCTCCTGGCTCGCCGGGCGCAGGGAAACCCTGTTGAACATGGCCCAGGCCGCGCGCCGCGTCGCCATCATCGATGCCGCCGAGCGGGTGGCCGATGAGTGCAAGCGGCTCGCCAGCGGGCAGAGTGAGAAAGCATGTTGAGCAAGATTGTACAGGCCAGGCCGTGCAGTCTTGTCCCCGTATATATTGATGCCGCCGAGCAGGTTGCCGATGTGGGCAAGCGGCTGGCGGCAGACATGAAGAGAGAGCTATGACCAAGGTTGAACTGGCAAAACTGCGTACCGTAATCCCCGAAATGCGCCGCGTGCGTCGCATCCACTTCATCGGCATAGGTGGTGCCGGTATGGGGGGGATCGCCGAGGTGCTTGCTAACGAGGGCTATCAAATTTCCGGCTCCGATCTGTCCCGCAATGCGGTGACCGAACGGCTCGCATCCCTGGGGGCTCATATCTTCGTGGGACACAGTGCCGAGCACGTGAACGAGGCGAGCGTGGTGGTGGTGTCCACCGCCATCAAGCAGGACAACCCCGAGTTGCTGGCCGCCCGCGAGCTGCGCATTCCCGTGGTGCGCCGTGCCGAGATGCTGGCCGAGCTGATGCGCTTCCGCCACGGAGTTGCCGTCGCCGGCACTCACGGCAAGACCACCACTACCAGTCTGGTGGCGAGCATCTATGCCGAAGCCGATCGCGACCCGACCTTCGTCATCGGCGGTCTGCTCAACAGCGCCGGCACCAACGCCCGCCTGGGCAGCAGCCGCTATCTGATCGCCGAGGCGGACGAGAGCGACGCCTCCTTCCTGCATCTGCAACCCATGGTTTCCATCGTGACCAACATCGAAGCGGATCACATGGACACCTATGGTGGCGACTTCTCCAGGCTCAAAGCCACCTTCATCGACTTCCTGCACAACCTGCCGTTCTACGGTCTGGCCGTGGTGTGCGTGGATGATCCCGTGATCCGTGGCATGCTGCCGGAGATCGCCCGTCCGACCCTGACCTACGGCCTTTCCGAAGATGCCGATGTACAGGTGCTGGACTTCGTGCAGACCAGCAACCGCAGCCGCTTCCGGGTTCGTCGCAAGGATACCGGCGAGCTGACCGTCACCCTGAATCTGCCGGGCATCCACAATGCGCTCAACGCCGCCGCCGCCATCGCGGTTGCGACCGAAGACGGCATTGGTGACGAGGCCATCATCCAGGCGCTCGCCAAGTTCGAAGGGGTGGGCCGCCGCTTCCAGCAATATGGCGAGTTCGAGACGGGTCGTGGCAAGGCCATGCTGGTGGATGATTACGGTCACCACCCGAGCGAGGTCAAGGTGACCATCAACGCCGCTCGCGCCGGCTGGCCAGAGAAGCGACTGGTCATGGTGTTCCAGCCACACCGTTACAGCCGGACCCGGGATCTCTACGAAGATTTCGCCGACGTGCTCTCCAAGGTGGATGTGCTGGTGATGCTGGAGGTGTATGCCGCCGGTGAAGAGCCGATTCCGGGTGCCGATGGCCGTGCCCTGTGCCGCTCCATCCGCTCTCGCGGCACCCTGGAACCCATCTTTGTCGCAACGCCTGACGATGTGCCGGCGGTGCTGGCCGACCTGATTGGCGAGGGGGATCTGGTGCTGACTCAGGGCGCCGGTAACGTCGGGGCACTGGCCCGCCGTCTCGGTGAGATGAAATTGAGCGTAGATAGCATGAAATCCGGTGCCTGAGGGCCCAATGAGTATTTTGACCGCCAAGCCGGGGCCTATATAATGGCGAACCGGTCTGCAAGTGGCCGGCATGGCGCGTTATACGGGGATCGATCGGGTGGAGGCAAGGGCACAAGGGCGCACCAAGGGGGGCTTCATCGCCGGGGTGGCATTTTTCATCCTGGTCATGTGGGGGCTCTACCAGACTGCGCTGGATGTTAAAGACTGGCTGACGGATGCCAGTCGGTTGCCCATGAGCGAGCTGTTGCTGCAGGGGCAACACGAATATTTGAAAGCCGATGAGTTGCGCGCGGCCGTGCTGGATGGCGCCGAGTTGCGCAACTTCTTCGAGTTGGACGTGAACGAATTGCAGGGGCGTTTGAACGCCCTGCCCTGGGTGGCCCAGGTCTCGGTACGCAAGAAGTGGCCGAACAAGATCAAGGTCTACCTCACCGAACAGGATGTAGCGGCACGCTGGAACGGCAACCGCTTCGTCAACACAAAGGGTGAGGTGTTCAGTGCGCCGGACAGGGTGAAGAAACCCCTGATGCAGTTGTCCGGGCCCGATGATCAGGCCGCAAAGGTGCTGGAAGCCAGCCATCAGTACGAGACGCTGCTGGCGGCCAGGGGATACAAGTTGTTGGGGGTGAATCTGACCCCCCGCCATGCCTGGGAACTGACCCTGGATGGCAACATTCAGCTGTTCGTGGGGCGCTCGGATATCGCGCTTCGCCTGCAGCGGTTTATCGATGCCTTTCCGGTCATCGAACCCCGTGAGCGGGTTGCTTACGTGGATCTTCGATACGACACCGGGATGGCCGTTGGCTGGAAGAAAAGCGAAGAGAAAGTGAATGACCAACACCGCAGATAGAAATTTGATTGTCGGACTGGATATCGGCACGACCAAGGTGGCGGTACTGGTTGGCGAAGTATTGCCCGATGGCGAACTCAATGTCATCGGCATGGGCAGCCACGCTTCTCGCGGGATGGAGAAGGGCGGGGTCAACGACCTCGACTCCGTGGTCAAGTCCCTGCGCCGCGCGGTGGAAGAAGCCGAGATGATGGCCGACTGCCAGATCAGCTCCGTCTATCTGGGGCTGTCCGGCAAGCACATCGATTGCCGCAACGAGACCGGCATGGTGCCCATCTCCGACGAAGAGGTGACCCAGGAGGACGTGGACAACGTCATCCACACCGCCAAGTCGGTACGACTGTCCGATGAGCTGCGGGTGCTGCACGTGCTGCCTCAGGAGTTTGCCATCGACTATCAGGAAGGCATCAAGAATCCGGTCGGTCTCTCCGGCGTGCGGATGGCGGCCAAGGTGCACCTGATCACCTGCCACAACGACATGGCTCGCAACATCGAGAAATGTGTGGAGAAGGTGGGTCTGCGGGTGGATCAGCTGATCTTTTCGGCCCTGGCTTCCAGCTATGCCGTGCTGACCGAAGACGAGAAGGAGCTGGGTGTCTGCGTGGTGGACATCGGTGGCGGGACCATGGACATGTCGCTGTTTACCGGCGGTGCCCTGCGCCACACCAAGGTGATCCCTTACGCTGGCAGCACTGTGACCAGCGACATCGCCTACGCCTTTGGCACACCGCCACTGGACGCGGAAGCGATCAAGGTGCGCTACGGTTGCGCCCTCGGCCGCCTGGTCAGCAAGGAAGACAATATTGAAGTCCCCAGTGTCGGCGGTCGCCCGGCGCGCAGCCTGCAACGGCAGACACTGGCTGAAGTGATTGAACCCCGCTACACGGAATTGCTCTCCATGGTGAATGACGAGCTGGTACGGGTGCAGAGCGAATTGAAGGCACAGGGGGTCAAGCATCAGCTGGCGGCCGGTGTGGTATTGACCGGTGGCGCGGCCCAGATCGAAGGCATTGTGGAGTGCGCAGAGCAGATCTTCCAGAGCCAGGTCCGGGTGGGCGAACCCATGAACATTCGGGGATTGAGCGATTACGTGCAGGCACCTGTGTACTCGACTGCGGTCGGGCTGCTGCAGTACGGCCGTACCAATCAATCCACCGGCAGTAGCAAGGAATATGCCGCCAAGGCAAGCGTAGGTGGGCTGGTCAAACGGGTCAGCAACTGGTTGCGTGGCGAGTTCTAAAGATTTTGCTGAGTCAGGCAAATAAAGCGGAGAGACAACATGTTTGAATTTATGGATAGCCACACTGACGAAGCCGTCATCAAGGTGATAGGTGTGGGTGGCGGCGGCGGCAACGCAGTCGAGCACATGGTTCGTCAAAACATCGAGGGTGTTGAGTTCATTACCGTCAACACCGACGCCCAGGCACTGCGCAACTCCAGTGCCAACACGACTCTGCAGATCGGCGGTGGCATCACCAAGGGTCTGGGAGCCGGAGCCAATCCGGAAGTGGGCCGTGATGCCGCCATGGAAGACAGGGAAGCGCTGCGTGAGCTGCTGACCGGTTCAGACATGGTCTTCATCGCCGCCGGCATGGGTGGTGGTACAGGCACCGGTGCCGCACCTATCGTGGCCGAAGTGGCCCGCGAGATGGGTATCCTGACCGTCGCCGTCGTGACCAAGCCGTTCTCCTTCGAAGGGAAGAAGCGGATGGGCTTCGCCGCTCACGGTATCGAGGAGCTGTCCAAGAACGTCGATTCCCTGATCACCATCCCCAACGACAAGTTGCTGAAGGTGCTGGGTCGTGGCATCTCCCTGCTGGACGCCTTCAAGGCGGCCAACGATGTACTGCTGGGTGCGGTACAGGGCATTGCCGAGCTGATCACCCGTCCGGGCCTGATCAACGTCGACTTCGCGGACGTGCGTACCGTGATGCGCGAGATGGGTACCGCCATGATGGGTACCGGCTCCGCCTCCGGTGATGACCGTGCCGAAGAAGCGGCCGAGAAGGCCATCTCCAGCCCGTTGCTGGAAGATGTGGATCTGGCCGGTGCCCGTGGCATCCTGGTCAACATCACCGCCGGCATGGACATGACCATCGAAGAGTTCGAAACCGTGGGTAACGCGGTCAAGGCCTTCGCCTCCGAGAACGCCACCGTTGTGGTGGGTACCGTAATCGACCCGGAAATGCACGACGAACTGCGGGTCACCGTGGTGGCGACCGGCATCGGTGCCGAGCGCAAGCCCGACATCACGCTCGTAAAAAATAATATGGTACAAGAGCGTCCGGCCCGTCAGCCCCTGATCAGCGAAGCCCTGCAGTCTCGCGTGATGGAAGAGGCCCCGGCCAAGGTGGTGAACGCCGAGCCGCAAGCTCGTCGCGAACCGGATTATCTCGATATTCCTGCGTTCCTGCGCAAGCAAGCTGACTAAGTCTCGCATGGACCTGGTTTGTTTGTTGCTTAAGGATTGTGCTAAGATGGCCCGGCAACGACCATCTGGTCAGGAATTTGAGCTGTTAAGCGGATACGCCCATGATTAGACAAAGAACCTTGAAAACGAGTGTCCAGGCCACCGGTGTGGGCCTGCATTCGGGCCGGAAAGTCACAATGACGTTCCGTCCGGCGCCTGTTAACACAGGGATCGTTTACTTGCGTACCGATCTGAATCCTGTGGTCGCGCTGCCAGCCAACGCCGATCAGGTGCGTGATACCGTGCTTTGTACCGCTCTGGTAAACGAAGCCGGTGTCCGCGTGTCAACCATCGAACACCTCTCTGCCGCTCTGGCCGGGATGGGGATCGACAACCTCTATGTCGAGGTTGACGCACCCGAAATCCCGGTGATGGACGGCAGTGCGCACCCGTTCATCTACCTGCTGCAAGAAGTGGGTATCCGTGAGCAGAATGCGCCCAAGCAGTTCGTGCGGATCAAGCAGAGCATCCGGGTTGAAGACGGCGACAAGTGGGCGGAATTCCACCCCTATCGCAACGGCTTCAAGATGGATCTCGAGATCGATTTCCAGCATCCGGTATTTGAAGGCCGCAACCAGCGTTGCGTGCTGGACTTCTCCGGTGCCTCTTTCGTGAAAGAGATCAGCCGTGCCCGTACCTTCGGCTTCATGCGTGACATCGAGTACCTGCGTTCCCAGAACCTGGCCCTGGGCGGAAGCTTGGAAAACGCCGTGGTACTGGATGACTACCGGGTGCTGAACGAAGATGGTCTGCGTTACGAGGACGAGTTCGTCAAGCACAAGATGCTGGATGCCATCGGCGACCTCTATATGTGCAACCGCAGCATCATCGGCGAATTCCGTGCCTACAAGACGGGCCATGCCCTGAACAACAAACTGCTGCGTGCCTTGCTGGCCAAGCAGGAGGCCTGGGAACTGGTGACCTTCGAGGGTGAGGGCGACAAAGCGCCCATCGCTTACTACGATAACGGTCTGGTTCTGGCCTGATAGCTGTGCAACAGGACGTCGGTCATCTCTCCGCACCGACGTCCTGTCATTTGTTTATTCCATCCTTTAATACCGATTATCTCCCGGTTTTATTGCCCGTGCTGGCTCCTGGCCTCACCTGACCGAGAAGACAGATTTCTATGAGCATTACCCTGATCCTCAACGGTAAGCAGCGCCGCAAGTTGCACTTACCCAAACAACGTCTGGCCTGGGTCGGCGGTATCCTCTTCACTGTATTGGCACTGAGTGGTGGTTGGCTCTGGCAGAGCTGGCACCAGAAAATGGAGGCGCTGGAAGTCGCGCTGGCCATGGCCGAACAGCAAAAATCCACGCAAGGGGCCGATGAAGCCCGTGAACAGCTTGCCATGCTGGCCGCCCAGGTGGGCACCATGCAGGGGCAACTCGGTCGTCTCAATGCGCTCGGCGAGCGTCTGACCGAGAAGGCAGACCTCGATCCCGACGAATTCAATTTCAAGGAGCTGCCCCCCATGGGTGGCCCTTCCTATGACGAAGAGCTGGAAGTGAGCCTGGGCGAGCTGCAAGCCTCCATGAAACACCTCAGCCAGCAGCTCAGCAGCCGTGAAGAACAGCTGTCGGTACTTGAATCTTTCATCATGAATCACCATATCACCGATGCCGGTTTCATCTCGGGTTCACCGGTGAAGCAGGAGCGCGTCTGGATCTCCTCCGGGTTCGGTGGACGGGTCGATCCGTTCAACGGCCGCGCCAAGATGCACAAGGGGGTGGATTTTCGTGGCAAGCCCGGCACTCCCATCCTGGCGACCGGCAAGGGGATCATCAGCTGGGCAGGCCGCCACCCGGAATTTGGCAACATGGTGGAGATAGACCATGGCAATGGTCTGGTGACCCGCTATGCCCACAACTCCAAGTTGTTGGTGGATGTGGGCACCCTGGTCGATGAGGGCCAGAAGATTGCCTTGATGGGGCGTACCGGTCGTGCGACCGGGGTCCATCTGCATTACGAAGTGTTGAAAGATGGTCGTCAGGTCAACCCCGCGCGCTTTCTGAATGCCAGACGGGGTTAGGTTTTTTCTTCAGGTTCCAGTGACGGAACGCTTATATAACCAAAACAGTTGGTACACATGATTAGCACACTGCTCACCAAGATTATCGGCAGCCGGAACGACAGAACGCTCAAGGCTTTGCGCAAAATTGTTAAACAGATCAATGCGATGGAGCCTCAGTTCGAGGCCTTGTCCGATGGCGAGCTGCAGGCGAAGACCGCCGAGTACCGTCAGCGCCTGGAGCAGGGCGAGACGCTTGAGCAGCTGTTGCCGGAAGCGTTCGCCACCGTACGTGAGGCCTCCCGCAGGGTGTTCGGCATGCGTCACTTCGACGTGCAGCTGATCGGCGGCATGGTGCTGAACTCCAACCGCATCGCCGAGATGAAGACGGGTGAAGGCAAGACCCTCACCGCGACTCTGCCGGCCTATCTGAACGCGCTGACCGGTCGCGGTGTGCACGTGGTGACGGTGAACGACTATCTGGCCAAGCGTGATGCGGAGGCGAACCGTCCGCTGTTCACTTTCCTCGGCATGACGGTCGACTGCAACGTGCCCGGCATGGATGCGTCCCAGAAGCGTGACGCTTATGCTGCAGATATTACCTACGGTACCAACAACGAATTCGGTTTCGACTACCTGCGCGACAACATGGCGTTCTCGCCCGAGCAGCGCGTGCAGCGTCCGCTCAACTACGCGCTGGTGGATGAGGTGGATTCGGTGCTCATCGATGAAGCCCGTACCCCGCTCATCATCTCCGGCCCGGCGGAAGACAGCTCCGCCATGTATACCCAGATCAACAAGCTGATCCCGCTGCTGGTCAAGCAGGACAAGGAAGACTCGGAAGAGTATACCGGCGATGGCCACTACACCGTGGACGAGAAGAACCGCCAGGCGCTGCTGACCGAAAACGGCCAGATTTTCGTGGAAGAGCTGCTCAAGAAAGAGGGGCTGCTGGCGGAAGAGGACTCCCTGTTCTCCGCCACCAACATCAGCCTGCTGCACCACGTCAATGCCGGCCTGCGCGCTCACACCCTGTTTGAACGCAACGTCGACTACATCGTCCAGAAAGATGAGATCGTCATCGTTGACGAGCACACCGGCCGTACTATGCCGGGTCGTCGCTGGTCCGACGGCCTGCACCAGGCGGTCGAGGCGAAGGAAGGAGTCAAGATCCAGAACGAGAACCAGACCCTGGCCTCCATCACCTTCCAGAACTACTTCCGCCTGTATGACAAGCTGGCGGGGATGACCGGGACTGCGGATACAGAAGCCTTTGAATTCCAGCAGATTTATGGTCTGGATACAGTGGTCATTCCGACCAACAAGCCGATGGTGCGCAAGGACATGGGCGATCTGGTCTACCTGACCGCCCAGGAGAAGTACGTCGCCATCGTCGAAGATATCCGTGGCTGCGTCGAGCGTGGCCAACCTGTACTGGTCGGTACCGTCTCCATCGAGAACTCCGAACTGCTGTCCGGCATCCTGACCAAGGAAAACATCCCGCACAAGGTGCTGAACGCCAAGTTCCACGCCATGGAAGCGGAAATCGTCGCCCAGGCCGGTCAGACCGGCGCAGTCACCATTGCCACCAACATGGCCGGTCGCGGTACCGACATCGTGCTCGGCGGCAACTGGCAGGCCGAGATTGCCGTGCTGGAGAACCCGACCAGCGAGCAGATTGCCGAGCTGAAAGCGGCCTGGCAGGTGCGTCATGACGCTGTACTGGCCTCGGGTGGTCTGCACATCATAGGTACCGAGCGCCACGAATCCCGTCGCATCGACAACCAGCTGCGTGGCCGTTCCGGTCGTCAGGGTGACCCGGGCTCCTCCCGTTTCTACCTCTCCATGGAAGATACCCTGATGCGGATCTTCGCCTCCGATCGCGTCACCGGCATGATGAAGAAGCTGGGGATGGAAGAGGGAGAGGCCATCGAACATCCCTGGGTGACCAAGGCCATCGAGAATGCCCAGCGCAAGGTGGAAGGCCGCAACTTCGACATCCGTAAAAACCTGCTCGAGTTCGATGACGTGGCGAACGACCAGCGCAAGGTGGTCTACGAACAGCGCAACGAGCTGCTGGACACCAACGACATCTCCGACACCATCCATGTCATCCGGGACGACGTCTATGGCAGCGTGATCGACGAGTACATTCCGCCCCAGTCCCTGGAAGAAATGTGGGACGTGCCTGGTCTGGAGGCGCGTCTGAAGTCCGATTTCGCGCTGGACCTGCCGCTGCAGCAGTGGCTGGCGGAAGACGACAAGCTGTATGAAGAGAAGCTGCGCGAGCGCATCCTGGAAGAAGCCACCAAGCTCTACGCCCACAAGGAAGAGCTGGTCGGCAAGGACGTATTGCGCAACTTCGAGAAGGCGGTGATGCTGCAGACCCTGGATGGCCTGTGGAAGGAGCATCTGGCGGCCATGGATCACCTGCGCCAGGGCATCCATCTGCGCGGCTACGCCCAGAAGAACCCCAAGCAGGAGTACAAGCGCGAGTCCTTCGATCTGTTCACCCAGATGCTGGAAACCCTCAAGCGTGACGTGGTCAGCATCCTAAGCCGGGTACAGGTCCAGGAGCGCGATGTGGAGGCGATGGAAGAGCAGCAGCGCCAGCAGGCGGAAGCGGCTCCCCGCACCTATACCCATGCCGCCGCCGAGAACCAGCTGGCCGACGAAGAGACCCAGGCCGACGCGGCGCCGGTGACCTTCGTGCGCGACGAGCAGAAGGTCGGTCGCAACGATCCCTGCCCCTGCGGATCCGGCAAGAAGTACAAGCATTGTCACGGTCAGTTGACCTGAGTGACCTAATGCCATGACAAGGCGGGCCCGGTGCCCGCCTTGTTTTTGTCACATGGCGACGCAAAATCGGATGTTGGGCATCATCGGCAGCTCACCCAGCCGGGTGCTGGGGTCATAGAGCGATCCGAACAGGCAGAGAGTACAAAGGTAACAAGATGGAACAGAAAAAGCGGATCTGGGTGGCGGTCGGCGTCATCGAGAATGAACGGGGCGATATCTTCATCGCCAAGCGCTCTTCCGATCGCCATCAGGGGGATCGCTGGGAGTTTCCCGGGGGCAAGGTGGAGTCAGGGGAAGACCTGCTCACCGCGCTCGACAGGGAGCTGTGGGAGGAGATCGGCATCCGGGTGCAGGATTGCACACCTTTCATGGAGCTGCATCACGACTACCCGGACAAGCAGGTGCTGCTGGATATCTGGAAGGTGACCCGCTTCCTGGGCGAGCCCTTTGGCAAGGAGGGGCAGGAGTGCCGCTGGGTGCCGCTGGCCGAGTTGCACAACTACCACTTCCCCGATGCCAATGGCCCCATAGTGGCGCGGCTGCAGGCCGTGCTGGCTTGAGCAGGTAGCAAGATAAAATGAAAAAGGGCCAAGCGGCCCTTTTTCATTTTGCAGAGGTGAGTGACCGCCACTGGCTTATAGCCACTGGCCGCCCTCTTCCGGCTCCGGCAGCAGATCCGGGTTGATCTCCCCTGGGATCCGCTTCTCTTCATCCGCCCATTCGCCGAGATCGATCAGCTGACAGCGCTTGCTGCAGAAGGGGCGAAACGGGCTCTGTGGGCCCCATTCCACTTCGTTCTGACAGGTCGGACATTTTACCTTGGTGACCATGGGAGCTCCTTAGCAGCAGGCAAGCTGGAAGGATACATCGCCAATTGGTTGTTCTGTTGTGGGCAGAAAACGCAGGGCGAAGCGGTTCTTGTGGCCACTCAGGGTCGGGTAGCAGGACTGGGAACCGGTCAGGCGGATGCGGATCAGCTCGGCCCCCTCGGCGGTATCCTGGAAGAAGCCATTGGTGGCTACCTGATCGCTGAAGTGGCCAGATTCACGCCACAGCCTCAGCAGCAGGGAGATGGCGTTCATCAGCAGGTTGATGTCACTGAGCCATTGCTGCATCTGTTGATGGCGGCCCACGGCCGGCGTCACTAGCCAGTGGTGCAGTTGTGGCACGTCGAAGGCACATAGACCACCGGGAATGGAGAAGCGCTGGCGGATGGAGCCGAGCAGACGATCCTCTTTCAGGCGGGCGCCAGGACGAGGGGAGCTGAGCAGGCTGCGGGAAAGCTGGGTGCTCTCCTGCTGCATCCGCTGGATCTGCTCGAGGTCAACGTCCGGCAGGCTGGCCCAATGGCTCAGACGCTGGCCGAGACGCTCGAGATCCTTGATCAGATCGGCGCGCAGATCACCGCGCTCCAGCAACTCCTGCAAATCGAACAACCCCTTGAAGAAGGCGATGTGTGCCCAGGACTGGTCACTCTCCAGATTGTCGCGGATCTGGGAAAACAGGGACTCCAGACGAAGATAGGTCCGGCTTTTTTCGTTGAGGGGAAAATCGTAAATCATGCCTAATCCTGGCCAGCCATAAACCGGCCTAGTGTACTCACACTTGGGGGGCTTGTTGAGAGGCAAATGCCAGATATGTCTCGTGCAGCGCTAAAATTCGCGCCCGTATGGTCTCAGTCGTGCCACTCTGGTTGTCCAGTACGTCATCGGCCATCGCCAGACGCTCGCTGCGGCTCGCCTGGGATGCCAGTATGGCCTGGGCCTGCTCTCGGCTGACTCCGTCCCGGTGACAGGTTCGCTCGATCTGGGTCGCTTCATCTACGTCGATGACCAGTACTCTATCGGCCAGTTCGGTAAGCCGGTTTTCCACCAGCAGGGGCACCACCAGAAGACAGTAGGGGGAACTGACTGCCGCGCACTGGCGCAGCATCTCGCTGCGAATGATCGGATGGAGAAGGGCATTGAGCCAGGACTTGGCCGCCGGATCGCTGAAGATCCGCTCGCGCAGGACTCGCCTGTCCAGCAGTCCCTGCTCGGTCAAGATCTCTGGGCCGAAGTGGCTGGTGATGGCGGCCAGGGCCGGGGTGCCGGGTGCCACCACTTCGCGGGCAATCAGGTCGGCATCGACCACCTCTATCCCCAGGGCCGCAAACTGGTTGGCGACTGTCGTCTTGCCGCTGCCTATACCGCCGGTGATGGCTACCACATACATAGATTTGTGATCCCCTTGCTAGAGAGCGATGTCCAGATACCAGCGGGTGATGTTATCCCCCCACAGCAGCGCTATCCAGCCCGCGATGGCGAGATAGGGGCCAAAGGGGATGGGTTTGCCCTGATGATGGTTGCGCAGCAGGATGAGCCCGATCCCGATGATGGCGCCGACCAGTGATGAGAGCAGCAGCACAATGGGCAGCGCCTGCCAGCCCAGCCAGGCACCGAGTGCCGCCAGCAGCTTGAAGTCGCCATGGCCCATCCCCTCCTTGCCGGTCAGCAGCTTGAACGCCCAGTAGAGGCTCCAGAGCACCAGATAGCCCGCCATGGCGCCGATCACCGCATCGGCCAGCGGCACAAAGCCGCCGGCCAGATTGAACAACAGACCGCCCCACAGCAGCGGCAGGGTGAGCTGGTCCGGCAGCAGCATCTTGTCCAGATCGATGAAGGTGAGGGCCACCAGTACCCAGGTCAGTGCGAGGGCTGCCAGGGCTCCCCAGCCGGGAGTGAGGGTCGCCGCAACGGTGACCGACAACAGGGCGGTCAGCAGCTCGACCAGGGGATAGCGGGCCGAAATTGGCGCCTTGCATTGTCGGCAGCGTCCCTTGAGCCAGAGCCAGCTCAGCAGGGGGATGTTCTCCAGCGCGCTTATGGGGTGATCGCAGTGGGGGCAGCGAGAGCGCGGTACCATCAGGTTGTAAGGTTCGGCGGGGGAAGTGGCAACCTCGCTGCCGAAGTAATCACGGTAGTCTGCATGCCACTCCCGCTCCAGCATGATGGGCAGGCGATGGATCACCACGTTGAGGAAGCTGCCAATCATCAGGGAGAAGAGAAAAATCAGGGAGAGATAGAGCCAGGGCAGGCCCTGGGCCAGTTCGATCAGAGGCACCATAAATCAACCGCTTGTGTGGAGAATCAGGATGGCAGAGGACCAGAACGAGCCATGCCCGCTGGTCACTCTGCCGAAGGGGCTCAGTGTATCACAGAGCCCAGCTTGAAGATGGGGAGGTACATGGCGACGACCATGCCACCGACCAGCACCCCGAGCACCACCATGATGATGGGTTCGAGCAGGCTGGTGAGGCCATCGACCATGTCGTCCACCTCCTGCTCGAAGATGGCGGCAACCTTGGAGAGCATGTCATCGATGGCGCCTGACTCTTCACCAATCATCACCATCTGGATCACCATGTCTGGGAAGAGATCCACGGTACGCATGGCGACGTTGATCTGCATGCCGGCCACCACTTCGTTGCGAATGGCCAGGATGGCCGTGCGATAGACATAGTTGCCAGAGGCGCCGGCCGCTGACACCAGGGCATCCACCAGAGGTATCCCGGCGGAGAAGGTGGTGGAGAGGGTACGGGCGAAGCGGGCCATAGCCGCCTTGTGCAATATGTTGCCCACGACCGGAATGGTGAGGATGAATCTGTCGGTGTTGTCCCGCACCTTCTGGGATTTTCGCCAGGTGCGCACATAGAGGAAGATGGCCAAGGCAGTGCCACCAAAGATGATATACCACCAAGCTTGCATGAAGCGGGAGATACCGATGACGAATTGGGTGAAGACTGGCAGCTCTGCCCCGAAGCTCTTGAAGATCTCCTCGAACTGGGGAATGACGAACAGCAGCAGGATGGAGGTTACGATGATGGCGACCAGGATGACCATGGCGGGATAGAACATGGCTTTCTTGATCTTGGACTTCAGCGCCTCACTCTTCTCGCGGTATGTGGCAATCCGGTCGTAGATGGTTTCCAGCGCGCCGGACTGCTCCCCCGCGTCTACCAGGTCGCAGTAAAGCGCATCGAAGTGGCGGGGATGGCGGCGCAGCGCCTCTGACAGCGGAGTGCCGGTTTCCACATCGGTTGCGATCTGGCCGATGAGTTCGCGTACTGCTGCCTTCTCATGACCGCGGGCGATGATCTGCAAGCTTTGCACCAGCGGCACACCGGCCGAGAGCATGGTGGTGATCTGGCGGGAGATGACGGCGATGTCCATCGGCTTGATCCGAGCACCCCCCTTTGAAAACAGGCCCTGGCCCTGCTTGCTGACCTTGGTGACATTGACGCCCTGCTTGCGCAGCTCCGCCTTGACGGTGTTGATGCTGTCGGCCTGGAACTCACCGGAAACCTTTTGTCCCTTGCGATTGAATCCATGCCAGCGGAAGGAGAAGACCTTTTTAGGTGTGTTACGTTTTTGCGCTAATGTTGCCATCACTGCATCCTGCACTTGGGCGACGGTGGCCGGATGAGACACTGCCCGTCCGGTTCATCTTGGCTTGAAGAACATCATCGGGGTGATTGTATCGGCCTCACCCGGCTTGATGACTGGAACATTATGTATTCAGTTGGTCGTAATCCTGTTGATCTCGGCCAGGCTGGTGACCCCCAGACGAGCCTTCTCCAGGCCGGAAATGCGCAGGGTACGCATACCCTCCTTCTGGGCGATGGCAGCGATCTGCAGCGAGTTTGCTCCCTGCATGATCAGCTTGGCGATGTTCTCCGACATCAGCATGATTTCATAGATGCCGACCCGTCCTCTGTATCCTCCCGAACACTCCTTGCAACCGACCGGTTTGAACAGCCGCAAACCGGCGGCCAGCTGTTGCTGGGTAAAACCGAACTCCAGCAATTCGGCTTCCGGCACCGCCTCGGGCACCTTGCAGTGATCGCACAGCTTGCGGGCGAGGCGCTGGGCCATGATCAGGGTCACCGAGGAGGCGATGTTGAAGGCGGGCACCCCCATGTTCATCATCCGGGTCAGGGTCTCGGCCGCAGAGTTGGTGTGCAGAGTTGACAGTACCAGGTGTCCGGTCTGGGCCGCCTTGATGGCAATCTCGGCGGTTTCCAGATCCCGGATCTCCCCCACCATGACGATGTCGGGATCCTGGCGCAGGAAGGAGCGCAGGGCACTGGCGAAGGTGAGCCCCGCCTTGGGATTGATCTGCACCTGATTGACGCCGGGCAGGTTGATCTCCACCGGATCCTCGGCGGTGGAGATGTTGACCTCGCTGGTATTGAGGATGTTGAGACCGGTATAGAGTGACACCGTCTTGCCCGATCCCGTGGGGCCCGTGACCAGGATCATGCCCTGTGGTTTGGAGAGCGCATGCAGATATTGCGCCTTCTGGCGTTCGTCGAAGCCGAGTTGATCGAGGTTGAGGCGAGATACTGACGAGTCCAGCAGGCGAATGACGACCTTTTCTCCCCACATGGTGGGCAGGGTGTTGACCCGCATATCCATGGACCGGTTGCGGGAGATCTTCAGCTTGATCCGTCCATCCTGGGGCAGGCGCCGCTCGGCGATATCGAGCCGCGCCATTACCTTTAAGCGAGCCGCGAAACGGTTCGCCAGGTTCACCGGCGGGGTGGCGATTTCGTGCAGTATGCCGTCGATCCGGAAGCGGATCCGGTACTTGGTCTCGTAAGGTTCGAAATGCAGGTCCGATGCGCCACGCTTGATGGCGTCCATCATGATCTTGTGAATGTATTTAACGATGGGGGCATCGTCGTCGGCGGTATTGACGCTGTCGTCGAGCCGCGAGCTCTCATCAGAGACCTCGAGTTCCGAGATTTCGGCCTCGTCGATGTGATCCATGCCCAGAGTGTCCTGCTCGCTTTCCATCAGCTTGCCGATGGCGGCGGTCAGCTTGCCCTCTTCGACCAGCAAGGCCTCGGTGTGCAGGCCGAAGCTGAAGCCGAAGTCCTCCAGGGCCGACACATTGGTCGGGTCCGACATGGCGATATAGAGGGTGTGGCCCTGGGTGTAGATGGGCAGCACATGGTGTTTCTCGATAAGCTTCTGATTGAGGTACTTCTGCGGGATCTCGGAGAGGTCGAAGGCGGCAAGATCCAGCAGAGGTACCCCATACTCCAGCTCGCAGAAATCCGCGAGGGCCTTGCTGTCGAGGATGTCATTTTCGATCAGGAAGGTGACAAAGGGCTTGCGCTGCGCCCTGGCCTGGCTCAGATAGCGCTGTGAGTCCGGCTCACTGAGGAGGGAGGAAGCGGCCAGGCTGGTGGCCAGGCCGCTATTGGGACTAGAGGTCATGTGCTAGCAGAGGCCAGCAGCTTGACAAGTACCGCCTTTGGCCCAGGTGATTTGATCTCCGGCTGCTGCATTCGCGACTAAAGGATTGGGCGTTAGCGTAAAGGTATAGTCAGAAGTATCCAAATTATTTGAATTTGTTACGGTGATAACGCCAGTAGAGCCGACAAAAGACGCGGTACTAGCTGCATCAACATATTGCTGATTCACAATCCCATCTGCCAATGCGCTGTTTGCTCTGGCCACACATCCATTGGTAGTGTTAGTGATCTCACCGCTGGAAACCGCACCTTGAACACACACCTCATAAGCTGTTTTAGCTGGACCAGCAGCTGCAATAACCTCCGAGAATTTGGCTCGTTTGGTATAGGTCTGATACGCAGGCAGCGCAATGGCGGCCAGTATGGCGACGATAGCGACCACTATCATCAGTTCGATCAGGGTAAAGCCCGACTGTCTTTTCATGTTGAATATCCTTATTTCCATGTTTTTTTAGATGTGCCGGTGGAGTCTATCCACACGCCAGTATCTTATCCGAGCGCTGGGGTTCGCGACAGAGGTAAACACTTGTCGACCCCAATTCTGTCATTCGTCGAAGGGGAGCGGCGCATCCACGCCATGCTGGATTATTATGGCGCTCGCCATGGTGGTGGTGGGTCCATCTTCACACTCCTTATGTCGAGGGATCCTGAATAAAGAAAAGGCGCCGATGGCGCCTTTTGCAAGTTTCGAGCCCTGTAATATTTTTGGGCCACACTGACAGATTCGACTTGCTCAATCCTCGATAAAGCGCATCGAGAGGTCCAGTGCCCGCACGTGCTTGGTCAGGGCTCCCACCGAGATAAAGTCGACGCCGGTCGCGGCATAGCTGGCAAGGGTGTCGAGCGTCACGTTGCCGGAGACCTCCAGCTTGGCGCGTCCCTGGTTCAGGTGGACGGCCTCCTGCATCATGGGGATGTCGAAGTTGTCCAGCATCACGATGTCAGCCCGGGCGGTCAGTGCCTGCTCCAGCTCGGCCAGGGACTCCACCTCCACTTCCACCGGTTTGCCCGGGTTGAGGCGGCGCGCCTCGGCGATGGCTTCGGCAATGCCGCCACAGGCGAGGATATGGTTCTCTTTGATGAGATAGGCGTCATAGAGGCCGATGCGGTGGTTTTTGCCGCCACCGCAGGTAACCGCATATTTCTGGGCGCTGCGAAGGCCGGGCAGGGTCTTGCGGGTGTCGAGCAGTCGGCACTCGGTCCCCGCCAGCTCGGCCACGTAACGAGCTGTGAGGGTGGCAACCCCGGAGAGGGTCTGCACGAAGTTCAGGGCATTGCGTTCGCCGGTCAGCAGCACCCGGGCCGGGCCGTGGAGGCGGAACAGCTCCTGATTGGGGGAGAGGCGCTCGCCGTCCTGGACCTTCCATTCCACCTTGACCTCGCCGCCGAGCTGGGCAAACACCTCATCTACCCAGGGTTGACCGCAGAATACGCCAGCCTCGCGGGTGATGACCCGGGCCGTCGAGATGCGATCGACCGGGATCAACTGGGCGGTGATATCGGCGCTGGCATCCGGTTGATCCAGTGCGGTGAGGGCATCGCCCAAGTCTTCGAGTAGTGCGGCGCGCACGGCGCGGCTGATGTCCTGTTGTAACATGCCTTATTCCTGCAAGGGTCTGAGAAGCAACTGCCGCTCTTTTTGAACCAGCTCCAGCCGACCGAGGGCGTTCATGCCAACCAGCACTTCGTCACCGTCTGCCGCCGGGTTAATAAAGATGGCCAGATCGTACAAGGTCAATGGCCCCATCGCCAGCGTTTCGATAGTACCGTTGCCGACCCGGATCTGACCCGCAGCGGTATTGACCTGGCTGCTGCCATGGGCGATCAGACCAAGCCGATCGGCAACCTGTTGCGGGATGGTGACGCGGGTGGCCCCCGTGTCCAGCAGCAGTTGCACCGGCTGGTCGTTGATGGCACCCTCCAGACGATAATGACCGCTGGCATCGGCCTTGAGCAGCAGCTCGCCGCTGGCGGTCACGCTGGGTTTGGCGCTGGAGTAGAAGTAGAGGTTCAGCAGACCCAGCAGTGAGAGCCAGGCCAGCAGCCAGAGACGGCGTGCCATCGGGTGCATATGGGATCCAGTGCCTTGCAAGTGATGGCTCAGCCTAACACAGCTTTACCCATGGATTCAGAGGCTTGGTTCCGGTTTTTTGCGGTGGTAGGCACTGTCCATGGCGTCCCTCTCCCCATTGTGAGTCGAGTAGATGATGACTGAACCCACAACCATTTTTTCCATCGATCGCGCAGGGTGGTGTGAGCAGGCCCGCAAGGTGCCTTCTCCCCATCACAATGAGCGGAGCAGTCCGGACGACATCTCTCTGCTGGTGATACATGGCATCAGTCTGCCACCTGGCGAGTTTGGCGGCCCCTGGATCGACGATCTGTTTCTCGGGCGCCTCGATTCCGACGCTCATCCTTACTTTGCCGGCATTCATCAGCTGCGGGTATCTGCCCACTGCCTGATCCGCCGTGATGGCGAACTGGTACAGTATGTGCCGTTCACTGCGCGAGCCTGGCATGCGGGGGTATCGAGCTGGGAGGGGCGGGAGGCGTGCAACGACTTCTCCATCGGCATCGAGCTGGAAGGAACCGACGAGCTGCCGTACAGCGATGTACAGTATGAGGTGCTGGCAGGCCTCAGTCGGGCCATTTCCGGTCAGTATCCCGAGGTGACGGCAGCACGCATCGTCGGCCATTGCGACATAGCGCCGGGTCGCAAGACGGATCCCGGTACCAGTTTCGAATGGCAGCGTTATCGCGGAATGCTCAACTTTGAGTAAAAAATCCAAACATTAGTTTGTGTATTTAGAATCAATGGCTTGCCTTTTTTGGCTGGCCATTTTTCATGCTGTTGGCCAAATGTTATCTCTGAGCAAGCTCAATAATATTGGTCAGACCATTTTCTATGAGCTATATCATGATTCCGCTCTTTTACCCCTAAAGTGGCAAGCTCCCTTCTTGATGCAGATCATATTTTGGGTGGACTTTTTCCAAGCCCTCTGCTAATTTTCGCCCCAACCATAGAATTGGTAATACCAATTTAACAAAGTAGCCTCATGCCCTATATCAAGATAACTCAGCCCAAGCTGGCCGACGCCATCGTCGCCGAGCTGGAAAGCATGATTCTGGAAGGCAGCTTGCAGCCGGGGCAGAAGCTGCCCCCCGAGCGGGAACTCGCCATCCAGTTTCAGGTGTCGCGGCCTTCTCTGCGCGAAGCCATCCAGCGCCTGGAAGCGAGGGGACTCTTGTATCGCCGTCAGGGCGGCGGCACTTATGTGCAGAATGCCTTGAGCAAGGGGATCGCCGATCCCCTGTTCGAGCTGCTCAGTACTCATCCGGAAGCCCAGTATGACCTGCTGGAGTTTCGTCACGCGCTGGAAGGCATCTGTGCCTACTATGCCGCGCTGCGGGGGACTGAGGCAGACTTCGAGCGGATCCGCCTGGCGCAGTCCGCCATCGAAGAGGCAGGTCAGCAGGGGTCGCTGGTGGTCGAGTCGACCGCCGTCACCCAGTTCTATCTCGCGGTGGCGGAGGCGTCCCACAACGTGGTGCTGCTGCACCTGCTGCGGGCCATGGGCCCCATGCTCGAACAGAACATTTTACGAAATAACGAGATTTTGAATCGCCGTCCGGGAGTGGTAGCCAAGATCCGTCGCCATCGTGCGAGCCTGATCGAGGCTATCCTGTCGGGGGCTCCGGAGCGGGCCAGGGCTGCTTGTCATGAGCACCTGGCCTTTATCGAGGACACCTTGTTGGATATGCAGAGGGAAGACAGCCGGATCCAGCGATCCATGCGTCGGATCCGTCAGCAGGAAAACTAATCCCACAAGGCTTTATTGTCGAATTCTTGCGCATCTTAACCGCCGTGCAATAACAATAGGAACCAGCCATGTCTGATATCCTGAAGAACGATGTGGACCCGATAGAAACGCTGGAGTGGCTTGCCTCTCTGGAATCCCTGCTGCGTGAAGAGGGTCCGCAACGCGCTCAGTTCATCCTTGAACAGCTTGCCGAGAAGGCTCGCGCAAGCGGCGTGGACGTAGCTGCCAAAGCGACTCGCGACTACATCAACACCATTCCTGCCAGCGACGAACCGGCTTACCCGGGCGACCTGGAGATGGAACGTCGCATCCGCGCCATCATCCGCTGGAATGCCATGATGATAGTGCTGCGCGCCTCCAAGAAAGACCTGGACCTCGGCGGTCACATGTCTTCCTTCGCCTCTTCCGCGACCATCTATGAAGTCTGCTACAACCACTTCTTCCGCGCTCGCAGCGAGAAGGACGGTGGCGATCTGGTCTACTTCCAGGGCCACATCTCCCCGGGCATCTACGCCCGTGCCTTCGCCGAAGGTCGTCTGACCGAAGAGCAGCTGGACAACTTCCGTCAGGAAGTGGACGGCAAGGGCATTCCTTCCTACCCGCACCCGAAACTGATGCCGGACTTCTGGCAGTTCCCGACTGTTTCCATGGGTCTGGGCCCCATCGCCGCCATCTATCAGGCTCGCTTCCTGAAGTACCTGACCGACCGTGGCATCAAGGATTGCTCCGAGCAGACCGTTTACGCCTTCCTGGGTGACGGCGAGATGGACGAGCCGGAAGCCAAGGGTGCCCTGACCGTTGCCGTGCGTGAAAAGCTCGACAACCTGGTGTTCGTGGTCAACTGCAACCTGCAGCGTCTGGACGGTCCTGTTGTCGGCAACGGCAAGGTCATCAACGAACTGGAAGGCCTGTTCGCCGGCGCCGGCTGGGATGTCACCAAGGTCATCTGGGGTCGCAAGTGGGATGAGCTGCTGAAGAAAGACACTTCCGGCAAGCTGATCCAGCTGATGAACGAGACCGTGGATGGTGACTATCAGACCATGAAGTCCCGTGACGGCGGCTACGTGCGTGAGCACTTCTTCAACCGTTACCCGGAAACCGCCGCCCTGGTCAAAGACATGACCGACGAGGAGATCTTCGCCCTGAACCGCGGTGGTCACGATCCTCGCAAACTGTTCGCCGCCTTCTCCAAGGCCGCAGCGACCAAGGGCAAGCCGACCGTCATCCTGGCCAAGACCATCAAGGGTTATGGCATGGGCGAAGCGGCCGAAGGCAAGAACATCGCTCACCAGGTCAAGAAGATGGATCTGGGCTCGGTGCGTCACCTGCGCGATCGTTTCAGCCTGCCGGTCACCGACGAGCAGCTGGAAAACCTGCCGTACCTGAAGATCGAAGAAGGTACCGAAGAGCACAAGTACCTGCACGCCCGTCGTGCCGCGTTGAAGGGCTATGTACCGACCCGTCTGCGCGAGAGCACCACCAAGCTGGAAATCCCGGCGCTGGATGCCTTTGGCCCGCTGCTGGGTGAGCAGGCGCGCGAGATCTCCACCACCATGGCGTTCGTGCGTTCCCTGAACGTGCTGCTGAAAGACAAGTCCATCGGCAAGCGCATCGTGCCGATCCTGGCCGACGAAGCCCGTACCTTCGGTATGGAAGGTCTGTTCCGTCAGATCGGCATCTACAGCCCGCACGGTCAGCAGTACACCCCGCAAGACCGCGACATCGTCTCCTACTACAAGGAAGACAAGCAGGGTCAGGTTCTGCAAGACGGCATCAACGAGCTGGGCGCCATGTCCTCCTGGCTGGCTGCTGCGACCTCTTACAGCACCAACGACTGCCCGATGATCCCGTTCTACATCTACTACTCCATGTTCGGCTTCCAGCGGATCGGCGACATGGCGTGGGCAGCCGGTGACCAGCAAGCCCGTGGCTTCCTGCTGGGCGCGACCTCCGGTCGTACCACCCTCAACGGTGAAGGTCTGCAGCACGAAGATGGTCACAGCCACATCCTGGCTGGCACCATCCCGAACTGCATCTCCTATGACCCGTCCTACGCCTATGAAGTGGCGGTGATCGTACAGGACGGCTTGCGCCGCATGTACGGTGAGAAGCCGGAGAACGTCTTCTACTACATCACCACCCTCAACGAGAACTATGCCATGCCGGCCATGCCGGAAGGCGCAGAGGAAGGCATCCGCAAGGGTATCTACAAGCTGGAATCCGTGGCCGGCAACAAGGCCAAGGTACAGCTGCTGGGTTGTGGCTCCATCCTGGGTCACGTCCGTACCGCCGCCCAGATCCTGGCGAGCGAATACGGCGTGGGTTCCGACGTGTTCAGCGTCACCTCCTTCAACGAGCTGGCTCGTGATGGTCAGGACGCCGATCGCTGGAACATGCTGCACCCGACTGCGGCCGCCCGTGTGCCCTACATCACTTCGGTACTGGGTTCCGAAGCCACTATCGCCGCGACCGACTACATGAAGTCCTTCGCCGAGCAGGTGCGTGCCTTCGTGCCGACCGAGAACTACCGTGTACTGGGTACCGACGGTTATGGCCGTTCCGACAGCCGTGCCAACCTGCGTCGTCACTTCGAAGTGAACGAGTTCTACGTCGTCGTTGCTGCCCTGACCGAACTGGCCAAGCGCGGCGAGATCGACAAGCAGGTTGTGGCCGACGCCATCGCTAAATACGGCATCGATGCCGACAAGGTTAACCCGCTGTACGCGTAAGAGGATTGAGCGCCCTGTCCGGACTTGCGTACCGGACAGGGCCTTGCCCAGGTTAATGCGACATAAGAGTAAGAGGACACACAGGGTCCGGACGGCAACAACGAGCCGGAACCTGCTCTTGCCAAGGTTAACGCGATAAACGTACGCGTAAGAGGATAAAGCACAATGTCCAAACAGATTATGGTGCCGGATATCGGTGCCGATGAAGTGGAAGTGACCGAGATCATGGTCGCCGTGGGTGACAAGGTCGAACTGGACCAGTCCCTGATCGCCGTGGAAGGTGACAAGGCCTCCATGGAAGTCCCGGCTCCGGCCGCAGGTATCGTCAAAGAGATCCTGATCAAGGTGGGTGACAAGGTTGCCACCGGTTCCCAGATCATGATCTTCGAAGCGGAAGGCGCTGCCGCCGCTCCGGCTCAGGCTGCCGCTCCGGTTGCCGCCGCACCGGCTGCCCCTGTTGCTGCCGCTGCCAAAGACGTGCACGTACCTGACATCGGTGACGACGAAGTCGAAGTGACCGAGATCATGGTTGCTGTGGGCGACATGGTTGAAGCCGACCAGTCCATCATCGCCGTGGAAGGTGACAAGGCCTCCATGGAAGTCCCGGCGCCGTTCGCGGGCCGCGTGGTCGAGATCAAGGTTGCCGCTGGTGCCAAGGTATCCACCGGTTCCCTGGTGATGGTATTCGAAGTGGCTGGCGCCGCGCCTGCTGCCGTTGCCGCGCCGGTTCAGGCTGCCGCTCCCGTGGCTGCTGCCCCGGTTGCCGCTGCTGCCAAAGAGGTCAACGTACCTGACATCGGTGGCGATGAAGTGGAAGTCACCGAGATCATGGTGGCCGTGGGTGACAAGGTCGAAGCCGACCAGTCCCTGATCGCCGTGGAAGGTGACAAGGCCTCCATGGAAGTGCCTGCACCGTTCGCCGGTGTGGTCAAGGAAATCAAGGTCAAGGCCGGTGACAAGGTCTCCACCGGTTCCCTGATCATGGTGTTCGAAGTCGCTGGTGCTGCTCCAGCCGCCTCCCCGGTTGCTCAGGCTGCTGCCCCCGTTGCCGCCGCCCCTGCCGCTGCCCCGGTTGCTCAGGCTGCAGCCCCGGCTGCCGCTGCCTCCGATTTCGTGGCCAACGATGCCTATGTTCACGCCTCCCCGGCGGTGCGCCGTCTTGCTCGTGAATTCGGCGTCAACCTGGCCAAGGTGAAGGCTTCCGGTCGCAAGGGCCGCATTGTCAAAGAAGACGTGCAGGCCTACGTGAAGGATGCGGTCAAGCGTGCCGAGTCCGCCCCGGCTGCGGGTCAAGGCACTGGCAACGGCATGAGCGTCGTGGCCTGGCCCAAGGTTGATTTCAGCAAGTTCGGCCCGGTCGAAGAGCTGGAACTGACCCGGATCCAGAAGATCTCCGGTCCTGCCCTGCACCGCAACTGGGCCATGATCCCTCATGTCACCCAGTTTGACGAAGCAGATACCACGGATCTGGAAGCGTTCCGCAAAGAGCAGAACATCCTGGCCGAGAAGCAGAAGCTGGACGTGAAGATCACCCCGCTGGTGTTCATCCTGAAGGCGGCCGCCAAGGCGCTGGAAGCGCACCCGCGCTTCTGCAGCGCTCTGTCCGAAGACGGCAGCAAGCTGATCATGAAGAAGTACATCCACATCGGTGTGGCGGTTGACACCCCGGGTGGCCTGGTTGTGCCGGTCGTTCGCGACGTCAACAAGAAGGGCATCCATGAGCTGTCCCGCGATCTGGCCGAGATCTCCAAGAAGGCCCGTGCCGGCAAGCTGACCGCTGCCGACATGCAGGGCGGTTGCTTCACCATCTCCAGCCTGGGTGGCATCGGCGGTACCAGCTTTACCCCGATCGTCAACGCGCCGGAAGTGGCCATCCTGGGCGTCTCCAAGTCCGAGATGAAGCCGAAGTGGAACGGCAAGGAGTTTGTGCCTCGCCTGATGCTGCCGCTGGCCCTGAGCTATGACCACCGCGTCATCGACGGCGCCGACGGGGCTCGCTTCATCACCACCCTGAGTGGCGTGCTGTCCGACATTCGTCGACTGGTTCTGTAAATGTAAATGAGAGGGCGAGCACAGAGCTCGCCCTTTTCACTTCTCATTTCATTAACAAAATTATAAACTTGCCCCGTTTTTTTCACGGCTGCAGCCGCCTTCTTTGGCATAAGACTGTGCTGTCCGGGGATATAGAACGACAAAGAGGTCATGATGAGTAAAGAGATCAAAACCCAGGTCGTAGTACTGGGTGCTGGCCCTGCCGGTTATTCCGCTGCTTTCCGCGCTGCCGATTTGGGTCTGGATACCGTTATCGTCGAGCGTTACTCCACCCTGGGTGGCGTCTGCCTGAACGTGGGCTGCATCCCCTCCAAGGCGCTGCTGCACGTTGCCAAAGTGATCGAAGAAGCCAAGGCGCTGGCCGAGCACGGCATCGTCTTCGGTGCCCCGCAGACCGACATCGACAAGGTGCGTCTGTGGAAAGAGAAGGTCATCAACCAGCTGACCGGCGGTCTGGCCGGCATGGCCAAGATGCGTAAAGTCCAGGTTGTGAACGGCTTCGGCAAGTTCACCGGCCCGAACACCCTCGAAGTGGAAGGTGCCGACGGCAAGACCACAGTGACCTTCGACAACGCCATCATCGCGGCCGGTTCCCGTCCGGTGAAGCTGCCCTTCATCCCCCACGATGACCCCCGCGTATGGGATTCAACTGATGCGCTGGAACTGACCACAGTACCGGGCAAGCTGCTGGTTATCGGTGGCGGCATCATCGGTCTGGAGATGGGTACCGTTTACTCCTCCCTGGGCTCCGAGATCGACGTGGTGGAATTTGCCGATCAGCTGGTACCTGCTGCCGACAAAGACATCGTCAAGATCTACACCAAGCGCGTTGCCAAGAAATTCAACATCATGCTGGAGACCAAGGTCACCGCAGTTGAAGCCCGTGAGGACGGCCTGTACGTCTCCTACGAAGGCAAGCACGCCCCGGCCGAGCCGGTTCGCTACGACAACGTGCTGGTCGCGGTCGGTCGTGTGCCGAACGGCAAGCTGATGGACGCCGAGAAAGCCGGTGTTGCCGTCAACGAGCGCGGTTTCATCGAAGTGGACAAGCAACTGCGTACCAACGTTCCGCACATCCACGCCATCGGTGACATCGTCGGCCAGCCGATGCTGGCTCACAAGGGTGTGCACGAAGGCCACGTGGCGGCCGAAGTCATCGCCGGTAAGAAGCACTACTTCGACCCGAAAGTGATCCCGTCCATCGCCTACACAGAGCCAGAGATGGCCTGGGTCGGTCTGACCGAGAAGGAAGCCAAGCAACAGGGCCTGAACTTCGAAGTCGCTACCTTCCCTTGGGCTGCTTCCGGCCGTGCCATCGCCTCCGACTGCGCCGACGGCATGACCAAGCTGATCTTCGACAAGGACAGCAACCGCGTCATCGGTGGTGCCATCGTCGGTACCAACGGTGGTGAGCTGCTGGGCGAGATCGGTCTGGCCATCGAGATGGGTGCCGACGCCGAAGATCTGGCGCTGACCATCCACGCTCACCCGACTCTGCACGAGTCCGTGGGTCTGGCTGCCGAAGTGTTCGAAGGCTCCATCACCGACCTGCCGAACGCCAAGGCCAAGAAGAAGAAGTAAGCCTCTTCTTCTTGCCATGATGAAAAGCCGCTCTCAGGAGCGGCTTTTTTGTTGCCCGACGATGGATGAGATTTGCTCGAGGCCATTTGCTATGCTGAGGCTTCTGTCATCAACCGCCGGCTCTTCCCATGCAAGCACCTGCCATACCCGAACACGAACGACAGCGACTCGATGGCCTGCGCCGTCTCGCCATTCTGGATAGCACGGCGGAGGAGCGTTTCGATCGCATTACCCGGATGGCGCGCAACATGTTCGAGGTGCCCATCTCGCTCATCTCCCTGGTGGATGAGGAGCGGCAGTGGTTCAAGTCCCGCTGCGGTCTGGATGCGCAGGAGACTCCACGCGACGTCTCCTTCTGTGGCCATGCCATCCTCGGCGAAGAGATCTTCGTGGTGGAGGATGCGACCCGGGATCCACGCTTCGCCGACAATCCCCTGGTGCTGGGGGACCCCCACATCCGTTTCTATGCAGGAACGCCTTTGCATATCGCCGGTGGCTACAAGGTGGGTACCCTCTGCCTTATCGATCGCAGGCCGCGCCAGCTGGATGAGCGTCAGCGGGCCTTGTTGATGGATCTGGCGGGCATGGTGGAGCATGAGCTGGCCGCCATTCAACTGGCTATCCTGGACGAGCTGACCGGCATCACCAACCGTCGTGGCTTCATCATGTTGGGGCAGAAGTGCCTGCAGCTCTCCCATCGGCAGGGGCGGGAGGCGAGTCTGCTGTTCCTCGACCTCGACCGTTTCAAGGAGATTAACGACACCCTGGGACACGAGGTGGGGGATGATGCCCTGCGCCAGGTGGCATTGCTGCTCTCCCGGGTGTTTCGCAATGCGGATATCTTCGCCCGGCTTGGCGGGGACGAGTTCGTGGTGCTGCTGCCGGGCATAGGATCGGCGCTGGTGTCCCGGGTGCTGGCCCGTTTCGAGAAGGCGCTGGCGACCTTCAACCGGGAGCAGGGCAAGCCCTACCAACTGTTTTGCTCCACCGGCGTCGCCCACTATGATCCGCTGCTGCCGCCCGATCTGGAACTGCTGTTGCAACAGGCGGACAAGCAGATGTACGACCGCAAAAAAGGTACTAGCAGCGCCCTTTTTTCGCCTGCCCTGGCGGGCAGAAGGTGCGATAGCCGCCCTGGCGATGGTGGTGATCGTCATAGCGGTAGTAATAGCGACCAGGGTAGCGGTCATCGTAATAGCGGCGGTAATAGCCATCGTGGTGATGGTGGTCATCGTAATAGCGATAGTAATGGCCCCCATGATAGCGGTAGTAGCCGTCAGTGACCCGGATATGGGCATCGTCCACGCTGAAATCTGCGTCGTGTACCCGTACCGGGCCACTGGTGCAGGCGGTGAGCAAGGCGCCAAGCAGTACCATCAGAATCCGCTTGTCCATAACAACCTCCTAGGGTTTCCCCTGATTATGCTGCCGTTCCCCCTGGGCATCGGGGGAAGTTGGTGGCGTTGCGTCATGACTTGCCGCTGACATAACCGGGAACATGCGGTGTTCCCTCAAGTATGGGGTAGAACGCGTGCTGCGAGGACCGTGCTCTGCAGCGATGTGCCCTTGCTGGCGCTGTCGTTTCATTGCCGCGCCACACGTTGGCGTCACCGCATGATGGAATGGCTTATATGCCGGGCCTGAGCGGGCCTGGCATCAAAGGAGCAGTCCATGGCGGCGCTCAAGGCACAGGAGGAGAGGTGTATTCTGGCTGAGGTGGTGGTCGATACCGGAATGGGAGCCTGCGTGACCCGGAGCTGTCCCTCGCAGTAGACCCGGTTGCGGCGGGCAGATGGCGACCATAAAAAAAGGCGCTAGCAGCGCCCTTTCTTGGCCTGTCCCGGGGGACAGAAACGACCCCGCTGGCCGCCATGATAGTCATCATCGTAATAGCCATCATGATGGCCATCGTAGACCCGGATCCGGGTGTCATCCACACTGACATCGGCGCCGTGCACTCGCACCGGACCGCTGCTGCAGGCCGACAACAGCGCCCCCAGTACCATTACCATCATCAGTTTGCCCATTTCCGTTCTCCTTGGTTCTCCTCTGATTATGCGGCATTTCGGCCGAGATCCTGAGTCGAGTTGGCGCCGCTGCGTCATGGCTTGCCGTTGTCGAAGAACAGGGAGCGCGGCTGCGCTCCCTGAGTGAGTGGGAGGGCTAAAAGGCTCAGAGCCGGAAGTTGCCGACCAGCTTGTCGAGCTCGCCGGAGAGCTGCTGCAGACTGCGGCTGGACTCGGTCAGCTGGTGGGCGATGTCGGCGGTCTCCATGGTGAGCTGGTTGATGTCCTCTACGTTGCGGTTGATCTCGCCCACCACGCTGGACTGCTCCTCGGTGGCGGTGGCGACCTGGATATTCATGTCGCTGATCTGGGTGATGTGGGCGGTGATCTGGCCGAGCGCCCCGTCGGCCGCATCGGCCTGGGTGACCACTTCCAGGCTCTGGTTGCGGCCCTGGGCCATGGCGCTGACGGCGCGGGCGCTCTGCTCCTGCAGCCGGTTGATCATGCCCTGGATCTCGGCGGTGGAGGCGGCGGAGCGGCTGGCGAGGTTGCGCACCTCGTCGGCCACCACGGCGAAGCCGCGGCCCTGCTCACCGGCGCGGGCGGCCTCGATGGCGGCGTTGAGGGCCAGCAGGTTGGTCTGCTCGGAGATACTGCGGATGGTGTCGAGGATGCTGCCGATGGAGTCGGTCTGGCTGGCCAGGGACTCGATGACCCCGGCGACCTGCTCGATCTCGCCGGAGAGGCCGACGATGCCGTGGCGGGCCTGGGCCACTACCTGAGCCCCCGCATCGGCCTGATCGTTGGCCTGCCTGGCGACGTCGGCGGCCAGGGACGCATTGCCGGCGATCTCGCTGACGGTGGCGCCCATCTCGTGGATGGCGGTGGCGACCTGGACGGTGCGATCCCGCTGGGCGGTGCAGTTGTGCTGGGTCAGCTGGGCCTTGGCGGCCACCTCGTTGGCGGTGGCGGCGAGCTGGCGGGAGTTGCTCGCCACCTGCTCGATGGAACCGTGGATCTTGGCGACGAAGTTGTTGAAGCCGGTGGCGACCTGGCTCAGTTCGTCCCGTCCTTCCACCTTGAGGCGTTGGGTCAGATCCCCGTCACCACTGCCCAGTTCCCGGAACAGGCGAGCCAGTTCGTTGAGGGGGCGACTGACGGAGCCGGCCAGCAGCACGCTGAGCAGCCCCATGCCTACGGCGATGAGCAGGCTCACCAGCACTATGTGCAGCCGCGCCTTGTCCAGTTCGGCATAGATCTCGGCCTCCGGCACCTGGGCCACCAGATACCAGTCGAGCAGGGGAATATAGCTGGTGGCGAGTACCACCGGCTGGCCATCGATCTCGGCATGAGTGGCGGCGAACGCTTGCTTGGTCATCAGCGCGCCTGCGCCCGGGCCAGCCAGTTGACCCAGGCTGTCTCTGTCGATGCGGGCGGCGTCCGGGTGTAGCTTCACCTTGCCGCTGCCATCGGTCATGAAGACGAAGCCGCTGTCGCCGATGCGAAAGTTGGCGAGCATGCTGACCATGCTGTCGAGAGACTTGGCGAGGCCGGCCAGGCCGCGCCCGTCTAGCTGCTGGAAGTTGACGAACAGCTTCACCTCGCCATTGCTCTCGCGAAAGATGCTGAGCATCAGATCCTGGCCGCTCTTGGTGTAGTCGTAGAACCAGTTGTCCTGCTCATGGTTCAGGATGCGCAGGAAGCCGTCCTGGTTGTAGTAGGCGGCACTCTGGCGATCGGCGAAGGAGGCGGTGACCAGGCCATACTGGCTGGTCATGTCCTTGAGCTGGTCGATGAGGATGGATTCCTGTTCCTTGGGCATGCCGCGGGCCACCCAGTCCAGCACGAAGCGGTCATTGGCCAGTTGCCTGGCGGCGCTTGCGACCGAGGTGAGGTCTTTCTCGATCTCCTTGCCGATGCGCTGGGTGAGGTTGGGTAGCTCCTGTTCGAACATGCGGGTCTCGATCAGCTGTTGGGCCGAGCGCTGGCTGAAATAGCCCACCAGCAGACAGGAGAGAGCCACGGCGAGGATGACGGTGGCCAGAATTTTCTGTTTGAGTGTCAGGCTTGCGAACATAAGGGTGACTCGGGAGTGTGGGCCTAAGGTTGAGTACATATTAACGGCTGACCGAGCGGGCTCTTGAGGTGGTGGTGGCGTTTATTGCCGATTAACGTTTGCGCTCACATCAGGTCGGGACTGGATTGACACTATTCATCCCTGGCTCTGCAGTGCAACCACGGGACGATGACATCTCGCCAGCGCGGCCGGTTGCAGTTAAAGTTCTTCAACTCATAGTTGGCGGCACTCACGTCGGCGGACAGCTCACTCGACTCGCACGGATCAATGGACACTCATATGCGCATCTTTCATTGGGGATGGACCCAACTGCTAATGCTTCTGATGGCGACCCTGCCATGGACGGGGGCGGCCCAGGCCAGCGATGCCGCTCAGGTGCAAGGCGGTGGCACCAAGGCGGATCGGCCCAGGATAGCCCTGGTGCTGAGCGGCGGCGGCGCCAAGGGGGCGGCCCACATCGGGGTGCTCAAGGTGCTGGAAGAGAAACGCATCCCGGTCGACATCGTGGTGGGCACCAGCATGGGTTCCTACGTAGCGGGCATGTACGCCATGGGGCTCAGTGCCGAAGAGGTGGAGCGCATAACCCTCGCCATCGACTGGAACAAGGGTTATCAGGACAAGGTCGGTCGTGACGAGCTCTCCCTGCGCAAGAAGCAGCAGAGCGAGAAGTACCAGCTGCGCACCGACATCGGGGTCAACGGTGACCAGACTCAGCTGCCGGACGGCTTCTTCCAGGGCCAGTCCATGGCCAGCCTGCTGCGCCATGCCACCTCCAACCTGCCGGCGCAGAAGAGCTTCGACGATCTGCCCATTCCCTACCGCGCCATGGCCACCGACATGGAGACGGTGACCCCCTTCGTGCTTGACCATGGCAGCCTGGCCAAGGCGATGCAGGCCTCCATGTCCATCCCCGGCGCCCTCAAGCCCGTGGAGTGGGAGGGGCACATCCTGGCCGACGGCGGCACCGTCAACAACATGCCGGTGGACGTGGCCAAGGCCATGGGTGCCGACGTGGTGATCGCGGTGGACATCGGCGCCAAGCTGCGCACCCGGGAGTCGCTCAAATCCGGGCTGGCCATGATCGACCAGCTCACCACCTACATGACCCAGGTCGGCACCGAGAAGCAGAAGGCGCTGCTGGGGCCCAAGGACGTGCTGCTCAGCCCTGAGTTCGGAGACATGGGGATCGCCGATTTTGCCCGGATGCCGGAGGGGATCAAGCAGGGGGAGGCGGTGGCCAATCGCGCCGCTGCCCAGCTCGATGCCCTGTCACTCTCCCCCGACGCTTACGCGGATTACCGCAACAAGAAGCTGAGTCGCCGCGCCGAGCGTAGCGGTCAACCGGCCTACTACATCGACAAGGTGGAGATCCTCAACAAGTCGCGCCTCTCCGACGAGACGGTGCGGGCCATGCTCAAGGTGCGCCCGGACAAGGTGCAGACCTATGAGAGCCTGGAGGCCGGCATTCGCCGCCTCTACGCCCTGGAGTCGTTCGACCGCATCACCTACGAGGTGGTGGAGCGGGACGGCGAGAATGTGCTGGTGGTGGATGCCAGCGAGAAGAACTGGGGACCTGGCTATCTCAACTTCCAGCTCGGCTTCTCCGATGACTTCGAGAGCAGCTCCAACTACAACGTCGGCATGTCCTATACCCTGACCAACGTCAACGACTGGGGCGCCGAGTGGCTGACCGAGGCGTCGCTCGGCACGGCCAAGCACCTCAAGACCGACTTCTATACGCCACTCGAGCCCTCCCAGACCTTCTATGGCGAGGCGAGCCTGGCTTATGACAAGACCGAGCGCCGGGTCTTCTTCCCGGAGGAAGATGTGCAGCTGTCCGGAGTCCGTTACCTGGACTCGGAGTACAGCTTCACCAGCGTGGATCTCGCCGTCGGTTGGAATCGGCAGCCCTGGAGCAGGGTGTCCCTGGGGCTGGAAGGCCAGGTGGGCAGCGTCGATGTCCAGAACCTGTCCGACGCGAGTGCGGATGCCACCGCCTGGGGGCCCTACATTCGCTTCGAGCACGACACCCTCGACAGCCGCTACTTCCCCTACGAGGGAATCTACTGGGACATCAAGGGGGGCTACTCCCACATCAAGATTGAGCCGACCGGCGAGCCGACGGAGAACACCGAGGGGCTTAATTACCACCTGGCGATGATCAAGCCCTGGTCATGGGGACGGCACAGTCTCAACCTGATGCTGGAAGGGGGCGGCTCCTCCTCGGAGGAAGAGGTGCCGCTGTTCGTACAGGATCTCGGCGGTCTGTTCCGGCTATCAGGCTTCCAGCACTACCAGCTGAGCGGCCGCTACAGTCTGTTCAGCGGTCTGCGCTACATCTACCGGGTGGCGGACAACGACTTCGGGGCCATCAAGGCACCCCTGTTCCTCGGGGGATCTCTCGAGCAGGGTGGAGTCTGGGACAAGGGAGCCGACATCAGCCTGGAGTCCTCCTACACCGCCGGCTCCGTCTATGTGGGGGTGGAGAGCTTCCTCGGCCCCATCTTCCTCGGCTATGGCATGGCGGAGGGGGGGCATGACATGTTCTATCTGCAATTGGGCACTACGTTCCAATAAGGGTGAAATGCTGACTTTTTGTTAACTTGTCTGTGTTGTGTGTCTTGTCAGTTTAAAAAAATCTAACTGGCTTATATGGTTATGCTGGTTTGATGAATAACTGCACAGGGTTTGGATTTTAATTAGTCGTTAAAACTTATATAGTGGGGGGCACCCTACGGGTGTCCCGCAAGGACGATCGCCGCGAGCTTGGGCGAACCCCAAAAAAAGACCAAAGAGGAATTAGTCGTGCTTGAAACATACCGTAAACACGTCGCAGAACGTGCCGCCGAGGGCGTGGTTGCCAAACCTCTGGATGCAGAGCAGGTCGCCGCCCTGGTTGAACTGCTCAAGAACCCCCCCGCCGGTGAACATGATTTTCTGAAAGAACTGTTGTCCTCCCGCATTCCCCCGGGTGTTGATGAAGCGGCCTATGTCAAAGCCGGCTTCCTCACCGCCGTCGCCAAGGGCGAGGCTCACTCTCCCATCCTGACTGCGGCCGAAGCGGTCGAGCTGCTCGGCACCATGCAGGGTGGTTACAACATCCAGCCGCTGATCGATCTGCTGGATGACGCCGAGCTGGCTCCTCTTGCTGCCAAGGGCCTCTCCCACACCCTGCTGATGTTTGACTCCTTCCACGACGTGGAAGAGAAGGCGAAGGCGGGCAATGCCCACGCCCAGCAGGTGCTGCAATCCTGGGCCGATGCCGAGTGGTTCCTGAACCGCCCCGCCCTGGCCGAGAAGATCACCGTCACCGTGTTCAAGGTGACCGGCGAGACCAACACCGATGATCTGTCCCCTGCACCGGATGCCTGGTCCCGTCCCGATATCCCGCTCCATGCCCTGGCGATGTTGAAGAACGCCCGTCCCGGCATCACCCCGGACAAGGACGGCGTCATCGGCCCCGTCAAGGCCATCGAAGAGCTCAAGCAGACCGGTTTCCCGCTGGCGTACGTCGGTGACGTGGTCGGTACCGGCTCTTCACGCAAATCTGCCACCAACTCGGTGCTCTGGTTCATGGGCGACGACATTCCGTTCGTGCCGAACAAGCGCGCCGGCGGCGTCTGCCTCGGCGGCAAGATTGCCCCCATCTTCTTCAACACCATGGAAGATGCTGGCGCCCTGCCCATCGAAGTGGACGTCTCCAAACTGGAGATGGGCGATGTCATCGACATCTTCCCCTATGAGGGCAAGATCACCCGTCACGGCACCGACGAGGTGCTGGCCCGCTTTGAACTGAAAACCGAGGTGCTGATCGACGAAGTGCGCGCCGGTGGCCGTATTCCGCTGATCATCGGCCGCGGCCTGACCGACAAGGCCCGCGAGGCCTTAGGGTTGCCGTTCTCTACCGTGTTCCGTCGCCCGCAACCGGTGGCCGACACCGGCAAGGGTTACACCCTGGCCCAGAAGATGGTGGGCAAGGCGTGCGGCGTGCAGGGCATTCGCCCGGGCACCTACTGCGAGCCCCGCATGACCACGGTCGGCTCCCAGGACACCACGGGCCCCATGACCCGCGACGAGCTCAAAGATCTGGCTTGCCTCGGTTTCTCCGCCGATCTGACCATGCAGTCCTTCTGCCACACCGCGGCCTATCCCAAGCCCATCGACGTGCAGACCCACCACACCCTGCCGGACTTCATCATGAACCGCGGCGGTGTGAGCCTGCGCCCGGGTGACGGTGTCATCCACTCCTGGCTGAACCGCATGCTGTTGCCGGATACCGTGGGTACCGGTGGTGACTCCCACACCCGCTTCCCCATCGGGATCTCCTTCCCGGCGGGCTCCGGTCTGGTGGCCTTCGCCGCCGCCACCGGTGTGATGCCGCTGGACATGCCGGAATCCGTGCTGGTGCGCTTCAAGGGCGAGCTGCAGCCGGGCATCACATTGCGTGACCTGGTCCATGCCATCCCCTACGCCGCCATCCAGAAGGGGCTGCTGACCGTCGAGAAGGCAGGCAAGAAGAACATCTTCTCCGGCCGCATCCTCGAGATCGAAGGTCTGCCGACCCTGAAGGTGGAGCAGGCGTTCGAGCTGGCCGATGCCAGCGCCGAGCGCTCCGCCGCTGGTTGCACCATCAAGCTGGATCAGGCGCCGATCATCGAGTACCTGAAGTCCAACATCGTGATGCTGAAATGGATGCTGTCCGAAGGCTACGGCGACGTGCGCACCATCACCCGTCGTATCAAGGGGATGGAAGAGTGGCTGGCCAACCCGGTGCTGATGGAAGCGGACAAGGATGCCGAGTACGCCGAAATCATCGAGATCGATCTGGCCACCATCAAGGAGCCCATCCTCTGTGCGCCGAACGATCCTGACGACGCTCGCCTGCTGAGCGACGTGGCTGGCAGCCAGATCGATGAGGTATTCATCGGTTCCTGCATGACCAACATCGGCCACTTCCGCGCCGCCGGCAAGCTGCTCGAGAAGTATCAGGGTGAGCTGCCGACCCGCATGTGGATCGCCCCGCCCACCAAGATGGACAAGGATCAGCTGACCGAAGAGGGCTACTACGGCATCTTTGGTCGCGTTGGTGCCCGCATCGAGATCCCGGGCTGCTCCCTGTGCATGGGCAACCAGGCGCGCGTAGCGGAAGGGGCCTCCGTGGTCTCCACCTCCACCCGCAACTTCCCGAACCGTCTGGGCAAGGGCGCCAACGTCTATCTGGCCTCCGCCGAGCTGGCTGCGGTTGCCGCCATCATCGGCAAGATCCCGACCGTGGCGGAGTACCTGCAGTACGCCAAGACCCTGGATGCCACGGCGGCAGATACTTACCGCTACCTCAACTTCAACGAGATCGCCTCTTACACCAAGAAGGCCGATGCGGTGATTTTGCAACAGGCGGTCTAAGGACTGACTGGTTGGACTCTCCACCCGATATAAACAATGCCGCGTCTCTACGCGGCATTTTCCATTTATGGCGGTTGCGCAATAATGGGCAGCCAATCTCCCGCCACTGCGTCGTCGATGCATTTACCAGTGCGCTGCGTTAGGTTGTCTGGCCTGGATGGTCCCATTGTCTTCTGTGTGAAGTGGGCGTTATTTCACTGTGGCGCTTGCCGGGGCAAGCCTGCGAATTGCGGCGTGGTTTCTATGTTTCTGTTCCGGATTGATCTGGCCCGTACGAGATGGCGCCTTGGCTGCACCCTGCTGGTATTGACTCTGCCATTACTGGCGGGAGGCTGGATGGTACACGGCAGCTACGAGCAGGAGTTGAAGGCGGACGCCAGCGCCTCTGCCCACAAGGCCAAGACCTTGTTGGAGCACATGTTGGATCAGGCCGAACAGGCCAATCTGGAGGCATTGTCGCTGGTGAACCGCCCCTGCGTCGACAATCTGCTGTTGC
Source organism: Aeromonas sp. S2(2024) (assembly GCF_041402505.1). Taxonomy (NCBI): domain Bacteria; kingdom Pseudomonadati; phylum Pseudomonadota; class Gammaproteobacteria; order Aeromonadales; family Aeromonadaceae; genus Aeromonas; species Aeromonas sp. S2(2024). The sequence continues at coordinate 232,045 of NZ_JBGLRL010000003.1, read as the reverse complement.
TGCGCAAGAGAGTGGCCCTCGAGCCTTTCCTGCGCTCAGTCAACCTGGCGCGCGGCGGCGTGATCCGTTGTTCTTCATTGTTTGGCCCCGTCCATGAAGTGGATGACGGCACTATCTACACCGGAAACAAGCTGCTGCTGATGAACGGCAACAAGGTGCGCCTGGATCATCCGCTGCTGGTGGTGCGCCATGAGCGCGGGCACGATGTGGCGCTGAGCGCCATCGACAGCACCCAGCTCAGCTTCATGCTCGCCATGAGCAGTGATACCAGCGAGCTGTTCCTGCAGGTGGGGTCGGACTGGATCGATGAATCCGGACATCACCAGAACCAGCCCCCCAGGCTGTACAGCAAGATCAGCCTTGAACTCTCCTCCCACCGCTACCCCTTCGCCATCCATGCAGGCTATGCCATGCCGCTCTACTGGCACACCCTGTGGGAGGCTCGTCATCTGGCCCTGCTGTGGCTGGCAGGGACCTCGGTGTTGCTCGCACTGCTGGTATGGTGGGTGCTGGGTCGTCCGGGTTCCCAGACGGATGAGCTGAGGCGCGGGCTGCTGGCGGGGGAGTTTGTCCCCTACCTGCAACCCCTGATGGCCAGCGACGACGGCAGGATGGTAGGGGCGGAGGTGCTGATGCGCTGGCGCCACCCGAGATCTGGCTTGATCCGCCCCGATCTCTTCATCCCCCAGGCGGAAGAGTCTGGGCTGATCGTGCCCATGACCACTCATCTCATGAAGGTCGTGGCCCAGCGTCTGAAGCCGGTGCAAACCCGGCTGCCTGACGCTTTTCACATCAGCTTCAACATCAGCGCCGCCCACTGCCGGGATCTTTCCCTGCTGGCGGAGTGTCGCGCCTTCCTCGCGCATTTTGTGCCGGGGCGGGTGGTGCTGGTGCTGGAACTCACCGAGCGGGAGCTGCTGGTGACCAACCCGCAGACGCTCTCCTTGTTCCGCCAGCTCGACGAGATGGGCGTGCGGCTCTCCATCGATGACTTCGGCACCGGTCACTCCAGCCTTCACTACCTGCAACAGTTCCACGTGGACTATCTCAAGATCGATCGCTCCTTCATCGGTCGCATCGGGACCGAGTCGCTGTCCGAGCATATCGTCGACAACGTCATCGACCTCGGCCGGCGGCTGGGCCTCTCCCTGGTAGCCGAAGGAGTGGAGACGGAGCAACAGGCCGCCTACCTCAGGGGCAAGGGGGTTCAGTATCTGCAGGGGTTCCTGTTCGCCCGTCCTATGCCACTGCGCCAGTTCTGCCGGAAACTGACGACGGCGGAGAGATACACTCCCGCCGTCGAGCGCGCCACCCAGGCTTGATGCGGCTCAGCGCACCAGACCGTGCAACCAGTTCGCCAGGGTCTCGTGGGCGCTGCCGGGTTCGGGCGGCGCGGGGGCGAGCAGGTGATAACCGGTGCCATCTGGGATGAATCCGAGCGGGGCGGCCAGCAGGCCGGCGGCGACATCGTCGCACACCAGTCGGTAAGGGCCGATGGCGACGCCAAGGCCCGCCACGGCGGCCTGCAGGCTGAAGTAGAAGTGCTCGAAGGTCTGGGTCGGCGCCTCGTCGCTCGCACCCTGTCCGGCCTGCGCCTGCCAGCTTTGCCAGGCGGCGGGACGGGTCCTGGTGTGCAGGCGGGGGGCCGAGGCGCGCAGAGCCGGCAGCTCTCCTCCTAGCTCGAAAAACTGCGCCACCTTGCCCGGCTGGCAGACAGGCCCGGTCAGCTCCTCGAACAGCAGCTGGCTGTGCAGATCCTCGGGCCAGTCGAAGTCGTTGCGGCGGATGGCGAGATCGATGCCGCTGCCAAAGCTGAGGGCGCCGCCCCCCGCCATCAGATGGACGTCCAGCTCGGGGTGCAGGGCCTGAAATGCGGGCCAGCGCGGGATCAGCCAGCGCATCAGCAGGGTGGGCTCGCAGGAGAGCACCAGCGACTGGGGGCGGCTCTGCTGGCGCAGCGCCTGGGCCGTTTCCCGGATCTGGCCCAGCCCCTCCCTGACCGCCTGATAGAGCCGCTCACCCGCCTCGGTCAGGAAGACCCGGCGCTGGCGCCGCTCGAACAGCCTGACGCCCAGGTCTTCCTCCAGCAGGCGCACCGCCCGGCTGATGGCGCCATGGGTGAGGTGCAGCTCGTCGGCGGCGCGGCCGAAGTGCTCGGTGCGGGCCGCCACCTCGAAGCAGCGCAGGGCCGTCAGGGAGGGAAGCGAGAGGGTTTTCTGTGAATTTTTCTCACCGTTCATGTCAGAAATCATCGTTCGTCATGGGGGTTATTGCCAAATAAAATAGCCGATATCCCATGTGAACAGGACTATTTTCATGACCGAACTGTTAGCCGTAGTAGCCATCACCTTCTTTGCCGTCATCAGCCCGGGCCCGGATTTTGCCATGGTGTCGCGCAACAGCCTGCTGCTCTCCCGTCGTACCGGCGTGCTGACGGCGCTCGGCATAGCGGCCGGGGTCTGCATCCACGTGAGCTACACCCTGCTGGGGGTGGGGCTGCTGATCCAGCAGTCCCTCTGGCTGTTCAACCTCATCAAGCTGGCGGGGGCGGCCTACCTCATCTTCCTCGGCATCAAGATGCTGCGGGCCCAGCCCGAGACCGGGGAGGAGCTGGCCAGTCAGCCAGCCCTCTCCAGCCTGGGGGCGCTGCGTACCGGTTTTCTGACCAATGTGCTCAACCCCAAGACCACCATCTTCATCGTCAGTCTCTTCATGCAGGTGGTGCAGCCGCAGACGCCGCTGGCGGTCCAGCTCGGCTACGGCGCCTTCATCGTGCTGGCCCACGCCCTCTGGTTCAGCGCGGTGGCGCTCTTCTTCTCCAGCTCGTCGGTACGGTCCCGCCTGTTGGCGGTGCGCCACTGGATCGATCGGATCTTTGGCGGTCTGCTGGTGGGATTCGGCATGCTGCTGGCACTGACCCAGCCCTCGCGCTGAGGGGAGGGGGGCGGGTCCCCCTTATCCACCCTCGAACAGCAGGGGCTTATTTTTCATGCCTTGGCGCGCGCTTTTCGGTAGAATTGCCGCTCATTTTGAAGTCAGATGAGGCGCGGTATGACGGTCAGGTTCCAGGCATTTCACAGCATCAAGGCGATTGGCAATCGGGAGGTGCTGTTCAACTGGTCCAGGACCAACCCGCTCGGCGCCTTGGATCAGGTGTGGCGCCCGCAAAACCGCGACGAGCTGCAGCAACTGCTGCGTGAATACCCGGAGCGCAAGCTGCGGCTCATCGGTTCCGGCCTCTCCTTCGAACCCATCCACAGCGTCTATGCCGAGGGCAGCCAGGCGCTGCTGGTGGACCTGCACCACCTGCGCGGTCAGCTGGACAAGAGTGTCGATACGGTGACCTATCAGGCGGGCACGCCGCTCGATACCGTCTATGGGGATCTCATCGCCATGGATCGGATGCTGCCGGCGTCCCCCGGGGTCATTGGCATTCAGACCCTGGGCGGGGCGCTCAGCACCGGCACCCACGGCCAGGGGCTGCACCAGTCCTCCCTGTGCGACGCGGTGGAGGCCCTGACGGTGATGCTGGCCAATGGCGACATCATAGGCGTGGATCGCACGGACCCGCGCTTCGGCGCCTTCGTGATGGGGATGGGGATGCTCGGCGTGCTGCTCGACGTGCGCCTGCGCACCGTGCCGAACCGGATCATGCGCTGCACCAAGTTCACCACCGACTACCCCTTCCTGCTGGCCCACAACGAGCGGCTCAACCGCGAGCACGGCTTCGTGAAGAGCTGGTGGTTCGCCTGGACCGGCGAGAGCCACATCTGGCTGGTTGACCCGGCAAGCGACGAGGAGGTGGCCCGTTATCGCGCCGGGGGCAGCGAGCCGCTGCTGCTGGAGGGGGACGCCGACAGCGCCATGAATGCCGCCCTCAATACCACCATAGACGCGACCCTGCAGAAGATGGCCAGAGACACCAAGGACGAGGCCAGGGCCGGGGAGCACTTCGAGACGGTGCGCCGCTTCAAGGATGCCTCTGATCTCGTGGGCAACGTCTACCAGATCCTCTGCAAGGGGATACCGGCGCCCCAGATCAACTGCGAGGTGGCGGTGCCGCTGGAGCGCATGCAGGAGGCACTGGAGATCCTGCAGCACTGGCAGGAGCGCAACCCGGGGGCGCTGCACTACCCCTTTATCCTGCGCTGCACCGGCCCCTCTGAGGCTTGGCTCAGCGCCGCCTATGGCAAGCCGGTGTGCTGGATAGGGTTCCTGGTCTATCTGGCGGCGGACGGCACCTTCGTGGGCGGCTCCATGGAGCAGATGCGCGAGCTGCAGCAGTTGCTGGTGCCGCTCGGCGGCACGCCGCATTTTGGCAAGCACTTGGCGATGGATCTCTACGACTTCCCGGCCCTGCTGCCACGCTGGCACGACTTCCTGGCCTTGAAGCGCGAGCTCGACCCCCACGGCCGCTTCGAGAATCGCTGGCTCGGCGAGCTGTTTGCCAACCGGTAAGGATTGAACATGACCGATATGCAAGACCCCCGCGTACTCATCACCCTGCCGATCAGAAGGGAGTCATCGAGATGACAGATATGCAAGACACCCGAATCCCCGTGACCCTGCTGACCGGCTTTCTCGGCAGCGGCAAGACCACCTTGCTCAATTACTGGGTCAAGCAGCCGGAGCTCGGCGAGTGCGCGGTGCTTATCAACGAGTTCGGCTCGGTGGGGCTGGATCATCACCTGGTACAACAGGTGGATGAGCAGGTGGTGTTGCTCGATTCCGGCTGCATCTGCTGCTCGGTGCAGGGCTCCCTGGTGGAGGCGCTGCAGGGGCTGTTTATGAAGGCTATTCAGCGCAAGATCAAACCGTTCAAGCGGCTGATTATCGAAACCACCGGTCTGGCCGATCCGGCCCCCGTGCTCTTTACCCTGCGCGAAGAGGGCTTTATCGCCCAGCGCTACCGCTTCGATGGCACCGTCACAGTAGTGGATGCCGGTCATATCGAGCAGCAGCTGGCAGCCCAGTATGAAGCGGTGAAACAGGTAGCGCTGGCGGATCTGCTGGTGGTGAGCAAGGGGGATCTGGTGGACGGCGAGCAGCTGGCTCGGGTCGAAGCCCAGCTGGCGGCCCTCAACCCGGCGGCCCCCATCCAGCAGGTGACCAATGGCGAACTGTCGCCAGCGGTGCTGGAGAAGCTTGGCGCCTACAACGAAGCGGCGGGGCGTGACATGCGCCAGCTGCTGGCCTGGCTGCGCACAGAAGCCCCCAAGCAGGGGCTGGCCTCGCCGATGCAGCCAAAGATGAAGCCGTTCGCTGCCAAGGTGGGTACCGCTGCGCCGACCCATTTCGAGCATGGCAACATCGAGAGCTTCTCCCTGCGCATCGGCGAGCCGCTCAAGCCGTCCCGCCTGCTGGCTGCCATCGACGCGGTGCAGGGGCGGTATGGCGACGCCCTGCTGCGGCTCAAGGGGATTTTGCAGCTGGAGGGAGAGAGCCAGCCGGTGGTGATCCACGGCGTCCACGGCCAGCTCTATCCGTTGCAGGCGCTGGGGGAGTGGCCGGAGGGCAAAGCCCAGTCCAGGCTGGTGTTCATCGTGAAGAGTCAGGACAAGGCGGGCATAGAGCGACTCTTCATGGAAACGCTCAAGGCCCCGGAGCCCAGCCTGGAAGAGCAACTCAGGGCCATGCTCGGCCAGCCGGATGCCTGATATGCTGATCTGACCCGCCCAGTCTGCAAACCTGAGTGCGGGTCTTTTTCTATCTGAAGAAGAGGTGACAGCTCATGCCTGAAAGCGCACAGATGGTGACCCCTGCCCAACGCAAATGGCTGCCCTGGTTGACTGCGGTCGGTTTCTTCATGCAGACGCTGGATGGCACCATCCTCAACACCGCCTTGCCCAACATGGCCGAGACCCTGGGGGAGAGCCCGCTGCAGATGCAGTCGGTGGTGATCGCCTACATGCTGACAGTGGCCCTGCTCATTCCCGCTTCCGGCTGGCTGGCGGACCGATTCGGCACTCGCCGCATCTATCTGGCCGCCATCCTGCTGTTTACCCTGGGGTCGCTCGCCTGTGCAGCCGCGAACACCCTGCCGATGCTGGTGGCTGCCCGGGTGCTGCAAGGGGTGGGCGGCGCCCTGCTGATGCCCATAGGACGCCTTGCCGTGCTGCGGGTCTACAGCAAGCACGAACTGCTGCGGGTGATGTCCTTCGTCACCATTCCCGGCCTGGTGGGGCCGCTGATCGGCCCGGCCCTGGGGGGCTGGCTGGTGGAAGTGGTGAGCTGGCACTGGGTGTTTCTCATCAATCTGCCGGTGGGAATACTCGGCTTTATCGCGAGCTGGTACTTCATGCCGGACTTGCGGCAAGGCACGGCCACGTTCGACTGGCAGGGATTTGTGATGTTCAGCGCCGGCATGGTGCTGGTGTCGGTGGGTTTGCAGGGGCTGGGGGAGCACAGCATCTCCACCGGCTGGGCGCTGTTTGCCCTGCTGTTTGGTCTGGCCGCCATGGCCAGCTACTGGCTCTATGCCGCCAATGCCGAGGAGCCGCTGTTCAGTCTGGCGCTGTTCAAGACCAGCACCTTCGCCATCGGCATCTGGGGCAACCTGTTTGCCCGCCTCGGCAGCGGTGCCATGCCCTTCCTCACCCCGCTGTTTCTGCAACTGGGGCTCGGCTTCTCGCCGAGCAAGGCGGGGATGACCATGATCCCCACCGTGTTGGGGGCCATGCTGACCAAGACGCTGGTGAACAGGTTGATCCCGCGCATCGGCTATCGCCGCATCCTGATCGGCAATACCCTGGCACTCGGGGCCATGATCGCCAGCTTCTCCCTCATCGACAACCAGGTGCCCTACGGGGTGTTGCTGGGTTGGCTGGCGGTGTTCGGCGCCATCAACTCGCTGCAGTTCTCCGCCATGAACACGCTCACACTGCAAGACTTGAGCGCCGAGCACGCCAGCAGTGGCAACGGCTTGCTGTCGGTTGTAATGCAGCTCTCCATGAGTCTTGGGGTGGCCATCGCCGCCAGCCTGCTCGGGCTCTTTTCCGCCGGACTGCCGGCCCAGGATAGCGAGCGTTGGCTCGGCGGCTTCCACCTCACTTATCTGTGCATCGGTCTGATGTCCATGCTGGCGGCGCTGATCTTTGCCCAACTGGCGAGGAAGGAGAGCAGGGAGTAAAAGCCAGGGGTAGATGTCAGGCCTGGGCGGGCAGGTAGCTGACCTGGCAGGGCAGACGCGCCAGCAGGCTGGCAAGATGTTCGGTAGCCAGCAGCAAGGTCAGCTCGGGGTGGCCCGGGGTCCAGGTGAAAGCGTGATGGGCCAACAGGGCCGGATCCACCAGCAGCGGGATATCGGCGTGGGGCAGGAAGGGGCAGACGGCCCCCGGCAGGCAGCCGATCTGCGCCTGCATCTCCTCGGCGCTGCAGATGGAGGGCTTGGCACCGAGGATAGCCTTGACCGCCTTGCTGTCGAGCCGCCCCTCCCTGTGGGTCAGCAACAGGGCGAAGCGGCCATCCTTGAACTTGAGAAACAGGGTCTTGCTGAACTCCGCCTGCCAGCCGAGGCGGGCCTTGACCCGCTCGTCGGTGGCGTAATCGAGGATGGGCTCGTGCTCATAGCGCTGGTGGGGCAGCTCGGCCAGCAGCCGGCAGTTGAAGTCATGGATAGTGTCGAGTGGCATGGGGGTCTCCTGTGTCAAGGTCATGCTGCCAGCCGCACCGGCCCGGGCCCAATCATCCTTTCTGATGGCGGATAAGCGACAAGGGCACCGAGGTGCCCTTGTCGATCAGTGCGGCTGCAGTTCGACCGCATCCCAGTGGAAGGGAATGGGGCTGAGCCGCTGGGAGGCCTTGTCGTAGATATTCCACAGCTCGCCCAGGGGGCGGCCATCGACGGGATGGCGCAGGGCGGGGGCCAGCTCCGCCAGCGGCCAGAGCACGAAGGCGTTGGTGAGGATCTCGCCGCGGGGCAGTACCAGGGGCGCCTCACAGACCAGATCGCCATAGAGCAGCAGATCGAGATCCAGGGTGCGGGGGGCGAACTTCTTGGCATCCGGCTCGCGGCCGTGGGCGAACTCCATGGCACGCAGACGCTGGCACAGGGTCGCCAGCGGCAGGTCAGTGTCGGCGCCGACCACCAGGTTATAGAAGGGGCGGCCATTGAAGCCCACCGCCTCGCTCTCGAATACCCTGGAGACAGCAAGCTGCCCAAACTCAGCCTGCAGGGCGTCGAGTCCGGCTCGGATGTGGTGCTCCCGTTCTATGTTCGACCCCAGGCTGATATAGATGCGGGTCATCAGCTGGCGCTCGCGGCCGGGGTGCGGTGACGCAGGATCTCGACCCCGACCCCGGCGGCATTGGGTACGGCGCCCGGCTTGGTCAGGGTGACCTTGACCCACTGCACCCGCTCGTCGTCCAGCACCAGGGCGGCCACTTGCTCGGCCATGGTTTCGACCAGCTCCACTACCTTGCTCTGGGCGTGATCACAGATCTTGCGGGAGAGGGTGGCGTAATCCAGCGCCAGATTGATATCGTCGGTTGCGGCGGCGGGTCGGTTGTCGAATCCCATCTCGAGATCGAAACAGAGCTTCTGGCGAATGCCCTTCTCCCACTCATATACCCCTATGGTGGTCAAAACCTCGAGTCCGCGAATAAACACCTTGTCCATGACAGTACTTCTTCTTTACTCTTGATGGGCTGTGAAAACAGCGCAGGGATGCAGGCCTGGCAAGCCGATTGCCGCTGGCGGCCGGTTTGGGCGACACGCTTTCGGGCAAGCCCAGACCAGAGAATGTGGCCCGCATCATACCCCATTCATATCGTGGTAAAAACGACCAAGATGACGGCCCTGACGATTTTGATGATTATTCTGGCCTATCTGGGCGGCTCGCTGTCCAGCGCCGTGCTGGTTTCCCGCCTCACGGGTCTGCCGGATCCCCGCGACCATGGCTCCCACAACCCGGGGGCGACCAATGTGCTGCGCCTCGGTGGGCGCATGGCGGCACTCATCGTCCTGTTGCTCGACGTGCTCAAGGGCATGGCTCCCGTCTATCTCGCCTGGTATCTGCAGATCAAGCCTGTCTATCTCGGTTTCATCGGTGTCGCCGCCTGTCTGGGTCACATGTATCCCATCTTCTTCCACTTTCGGGGCGGCAAGGGGGTCGCCACGGCGCTCGGCACCATGCTGCCCATCGGCTTTGCCATGGGGGGCGCCGCGATCGCCACCTGGTTGCTGGTGCTGCTGGTGAGCGGCTACTCTTCACTGGCCTCCATCGTTACCGTGCTGCTGACGCCACTCTTTACCTACCTGCTCAAACCCGAATATACCCTGCCGGTCTCCCTGCTCTCCTGCCTCATTCTGGTTCGCCATCATGAGAACATCACCCGCCTGCTCAGGGGCGAGGAATCCCGGCTCTGGGGCCGCCGGGGAGCGGCTTCCCCCACAGAAGTGATAAAAATGAGTGATGCTGCGCAAAAAAGAGACGAACGAGACGAAAAGTGAAATTTCCCGTTGACCACCTGCCCTAAAATCCGTTTAATAGCGCCCACGCCCAGATAGCTCAGTCGGTAGAGCAGGGGATTGAAAATCCCCGTGTCGGCGGTTCGATTCCGTCTCTGGGCACCAATATTTTGGTGCAATGAAAAAAATTTTGTTCATGCACAACGATTTAAGTGTGCCGGCTTAGCTCAGTAGGTAGAGCAACTGACTTGTAATCAGTAGGTCACCAGTTCGATTCCGGTAGCCGGCACCATTTGCCCAGATAGCTCAGTCGGTAGAGCAGGGGATTGAAAATCCCCGTGTCGGCGGTTCGATTCCGTCTCTGGGCACCACCATCAAGGCGATGAGATAGCGATATCTGGTCTCCGAAGTACAATTCCTCCTTAGTTCAGTCGGTAGAACGGCGGACTGTTAATCCGTATGTCACTGGTTCAAGTCCAGTAGGAGGAGCCAATTAAAAAGACCCCTGTCGCAAGACAGGGGTCTTTTTTTATGGTCTCGCATGCGTATCTCCGCCGTCGGGATGCGCTCGCCAGGATGTTGGCCACAATGGCTTAACAGAAAGCTGAAAGTGCATTAAAAACAGGCGGTAAATGCATCATAAATGGTCTCGTTGCTTAAGCTCCTGTACAAGAACTGGTCGGTACAATGGTGCTCATATAGAACAAGGGCTATGAGCCCATAACTAGCATCGACGAGGCTGTGATGAACTTAAGACTGACACCTGTATGGATTGCATTGGCATTGGCTGGCACGGTTGCTCACGCAAGTGACGACATCTACTTCGGTGCCGGTGTCGGTGCCGTTCACTTCAATGGCCTGAACAAGGTAGAAGGCGTTGAGAGTGGAACCGAAGACGCCTTCACCGGCAACCTCTTCATGGGTTACAACTTCAACGAAACGTTCGGTGCCGAACTGGGTTACCAGTACGCTGGCCGGGGCAATACCAACGGTGGCATCAACAACAACGCCTACGAAAATCAGGGTGCCACCCTGTCCGGTATCGCCCGTCTGCCGCTGGGAGAGGATTTTTCCCTGTTTGGTGAAGCGGGTGCCTACTGGTCGCACACCCACGGCTTTGGCGTGACGGATTCCCGCGTGTCGCCGATGGCTGGCGTCGGTCTGACCTACAAGTTGAACGATGCCCTGGATCTGCAGGCACGCTACCGCTACATGTGGGACGTGGCTGATTTGACCACTTACACCGGTGAGCAGTACAAGTCCAACCAGAGCGTGGCGACGCTGGAAGCGGTATATCACCCGTTCCGCACCTCCTACGTTGAGCCTGTTGCTGCTCCGGTCGTTACAGAAGCGGCTCCCGTGGTTGTCGAGAAGAACTTTGCCCTGAACTCCGACGTGCTGTTTGCCTTTGGCAAAGCCGAGCTGAAGGCTGAAGGTGTCGAGGCTCTGGATGGTCTGTACAAGCAAATCGTTGAATTCCAGCCCAAAGATGGCAGCGCCATCGTCATTGGTTACAGCGACCGCATCGGTTCCGAGGCTTATAACCAGAAGCTGTCCGAAGCCCGTGCCCGCACCGTGGCCGACTTCCTGGTCAGCAAGGGTCTGGCCACCAGCAAGATCGCCATCGAAGGCCGTGGTGAAGCCGACCCGGTCACCGGCACCCAGTGTGACGGCGTCAAGGGCAAGAATGAGCTGATCACCTGCCTGGCACCGGACCGCCGTGTCGAAGTCCGCGTCTCTGGCGTGCAGGAAGTGCAGCAATAAGCCGACGCCGCTCGATGGATGTGAAGAGGGGATGCCATGGCATCCCCTCTTGTTTGTCGGGCTTGCGCTTCGCAGACGGGTAAAACCATCCGTCACGACGTCTGGTGTCCGATCCTTCTGCAATCGCTCGAAAATGTGTCGAACCCTTCCTCTTATACCTTCCCTGTCAGTGAGTTACAGCCATCATCTTGCCTAGTATGATGGCGTGATGAGCCTGTGTCCCGTTATCCTGCGTCATCCCGGTCCGGGCGTGCGGGCTTCTGATCCCCTCCCTCGACATCCCGAAGCGGGACAAATCCATGACAGAGGTAATCTATGAATGCGACAGAGCTGTGGCAGCTTTCTCCCGAGCAGTTCAACGAGTGGCGGCGGGAGAATGACTATCCATTGATTTGGACATTGCTGGTGGCCTCGCTACCTCATTTCGGCGACTGGATGACAGAGCAGAAAATAGAGAAAAGCGTCATCTTCCAGATCGGCATCGCCCGTTTCATCAGCTCGCGATCCGTGCTCAGCCTCTGCGTCTACATGAGCGATGACAAGATAAGGCTGTATGAGACTGCCTCGAGTGCTCTGGAGTCCCTGCGCAAGAGCGGCCTCATCCGCTCCGAATCCCGCTTCGAGCCTTACTGCATGTGGCTGGCCGGCAAGTACGGCAAGGATGAGGTGAAACGGGTGCAGAGCCTGCTCTCCGTTTCCGAGAACAACAAGGGGGAGGCCCAGGTGCTGGGCAAGCATCGCCTGCTTAACATCGGCGGCGTCGAGCTCAAGAGCCCCATCATCTCCGGCCGGCTGCTCGACTTCACCTGCCTGGACGAGCTCTCGCTGGACGGCGCCGTCAACAACTCCAAGGTCTATCTGTGGCACTGCTCGGCCAAGGGGGTGAGGGTCAACGGCGGGGTGATCGGGCTCGATCTGTTCGATTCCTTGCTGTGGGACCACAGGGCCTGGGCCAAGAAGCGGGAGCTGGCGCTGGAGGACGGGGTGTTTCAGGACTTCACCATAGAGTGCGAGGAGATCCGCTTTCACTCCTCCCGGGCCGTGCTGAAAAACTTCAACGTCAGTGCCAAGAACTTCGATGCCACCATGGAGCACACCAATCTGGACAAGGTGCAGGTGGTCTACAACGAGAATGGCCGGATCGATCATAACGAAGCCAGCAAACTTTACCGCAATGCCAAGCGACTCTTCTCCAGCGTGGGGGACACCGTGGATGCCGGTGAATGCTACTACAAGGAGAAGCTGCACGAGATGAAATCCCTGGCGCGTCCAAGGGAGCTGTTCAGGGAGCGCTGGTTGCGCAGCGGCTTGATGAAGAAGGGGTGGCTCTCTCTGCTGTGCTACCTCAAGTGTGCCGGCAAGTTTGTCAGCTTCATCACCTGGGGATTTGGCGAGCGGCCCATCAGAAGTCTGCTGATGTCGATGGGGGTCATCCTGCTGGCAACCCTGACCTACTTCCTGGCGCCGGAGTCCGTGACCCATGGCCATCTGGGGCGCTCCCTCTACTTCAGCATAGTAACCTTCGTGACCCTGGGTTACGGTGATATCTCCCAGACCTCCTCTCCCCTCCAGCTGTTGTCGGCCATAGAGGCGTTCTGCGGCATGTTTCTGACCGGTCTCTTCCTCGCCGGCTTTGCCTCGAAAACCAAGCAGTACTGACGACCAGGCTGGCGGTGGGGGGGCAGCCAGCCCCGCCGCCAGAGGCTGAACGTCCATCGATCCCCCCTTCTTCCTTGACGCAGCGGTAGTGGAGCGACTTTATTTAGAGTCATCGATCGCGATCGCGATGGATGGCGCGGCAAGCGTTGTACGAGAGAAACACACAGGGGAGCGAGAGCGGTATCGAACAGTCCACAATCGAAGCATAGAAGGAATAACGCTATGATATTGAATCACTTATGGGGATTGTATGCGCATCCTCACACCGAATGGCATACCATAGACGAGCGGCATGACAGTTTCCGAAACAGTCTGACCCATATCCTGATCGTGGCCCTTATCCCCCCCATCTGCGCCTATTATTCCGCCGTACACATCGGCTGGAGCATTGGTGTCGGGGATCCCATCACCCTGACCGCGAACAGCGCTCTCATGCTGTCGATAGCCATGTACGTGACGCTCATCATCGGCGTCCTCGCGCTCTCCTATCTGGTGCACTGGATGGGTCACACCTTTGGCTCGGATCCCAGCTACACGACGTCGCTCGAGCTCGCAGCCTACACCTCCACACCGCTGTTCATGGTCGGTTTCTCCGCGTTCTTCCCGCACCTCTGGTTCGTGATGATCATCGGACTCATCGGACTCAGCTACTCGGTTTACCTGCTCTATGTGGGGGTGCCTATCCTGATGCACATTCCCAAGGAGCAGGGGTTCATCTATGCCAGCTCCGTGGTCACGGTCGGCCTGGTGTTGCTGGTCTGCGTGCTGGCAGCCACGGCCATTCTGTGGGGATCTGGTTTTGGTCCCGTGTTTACCCAGTAGCCAGCAAGCCGGCAGAAACGACAAGGGCGCCATCATGGCGCCCTTGTCGTGGAACTGGCTCACGCATCTCTGGTTGAGGCAACCCGACGGGGCTGCCTCAACCAGTATCAGCGCGGGTTGCCGCTGCCGATGCCGAACGGGATGCGGTAGTCGCTGCTCTGATCCCCGAGGCTCAGGCTCAGTCTGCCCTGGGTGCGGCTCGGGATCTGCACCTGCTGGGTGCCCATCAGGTTGGCGTGGACGGAAGCCACCACATCACCAGACTCGTCGCGTACCTCCAGCATGGGGTTGTCATTGCCAGCGACAGCCGCACTGGTATGCCAGTTCACGAACAATACACCAGGAGCGGCATTGAAGTCGGCGGGGACGGCAGCCTGGGCAACACCGGCACTCATCAGGCCTGCGACGGCCAGCATCTTGATTACATTTTTCATGTTCATTCGCTCTCTTGATTTTTATGTCATTGGCAAGGCCGGTTCGGCCCGCATCAACGCATCCTTGCAAGAGGTCATTCAAATAATATGCAGTTCTTTTGCTGACATCAGATACCCACTTTAGGGGGCACAGTCCTGAACGACCTGTTATTTGGCGGCTTGGCTATCCTGCCTAAGCGATGTATGAATGGTAATCAGGATCTTGAGCGGTTGTTAGCGAGATAAACTGGCCTAGATGTTCAAAAAAAATGAACAAAATATAAGCGAGTGACCGCCCCAGACTCCAGGGTGTGAGCCGATACGGCCATAGAAAGCGGCGATTGACACCGGATTGTCATCTGAAGCACTTAAGGTGCAACCTTATTTTCAATATGGTTCAAGGATGACTATGTTCCGCCTCTCTTCCCTCACCCTCGCGCTCTCTGCCGGTCTGGCCATGACACTGCTGACCGGTTGCAACTCGGATAACGACTCCTCTTCGGCCACCGGGTCCGACTACCAGTACAGTACCAAGGCTGTCTATGTCGCTCGCCAGGATGCGGGCAGTTATGAAGCGGCGCCAGCCGGCTTCACCCCCGTCTTCACCGAACTGGTTGCCCGACATGGCTCCCGTTCCCTGTCCAGCCCCAAGTATGACGTGCTGACCAAGCAAATCTGGGATGCGGCTTCCCGGCAGGGGGCGCTGACCGATCTGGGTCAGAAGCTCGGCGCCAAGGTGGACGCGGTCACCGCAGCCAACCGGCAATTGGGCTATGGCCTGCTCTCTGCGGTCGGCAAGGAGGAACATGCCCTGCTGGCGACCTGCCTGGCCGAGCGGCTGCCGGCCCTGCTCGGCAAGGGAGGTGTGCCCGGCTGTATCCGGGTCGAGACCTCAGGCAAGGACAGAGCCAACGAGAGCGCCTACTACTTCATGGAGAGCCTGGCCAAACGGGTCGATTTCATCACTGACAGCAAGGCTTGTTACGTGAGCCAGCAGAACCCCTCCGAGATCGACAAGGGGCTGCGCAACAAGTTCGAACTCTACTTCCACAAGACGGAGCCGGAAGGGGATTACCTCCAGTACCTGCCCGCCTTCCAGGCCTATATGGCGTTCGTCGGGGATGAGGAGGAGGGCGTGTCCCCGGCGCCCGAGCTGAGCGAGGCGCTCGGTGGCCTCAAGACCCTGCCCCAGACCCGGGTGATGGCGCGCGAGATGCTTGAACGCCTCTACAGCAAGGCGTTCGTCGACGAGCTGGCTGCCGGTGTCGAATATGTGGCGGTGAACCCGGAAGATGGTGACAAGACCTATGTGCGTGACGAGGTGGATGCCGCCCTCATGCTCTACAACCTCTTCATCATTGGCCCGGGGATGATCCGCGAGGCGCAGGTGCAAGGGGCGCCCTGGGATCTGGAGCAGTTCATCACCCCGGAGGAGTCGGCCTGGTTCTCCTACCTCTCCGATGCCGAGGACTTCTACGAGAAGGGGCCAAGCCTTGCCAGCCAGCGCGCTACCTACGCCGTGGCCCAACCCCTGCTCGACGGCCTGTTCGACGAGGTGCAGACCCAGGTGGTCGAAGGGGCCGGCGAGCACGTCGCCAAGCTGCGCTTTGCCCATGCCGAGACCTTGATCCCGCTGGCGGCACTGATGCAGCTGGAAGGCAGCCGTCAGAGCGCCCAGCCTGGCGTGCTGATGAGTCAGGCCAACAACGAATGGCGCGGCGGCTGGGTCTCTCCTTATGCGGCCAACATCCAGTGGGACGTTTACCGCAACGACGCAGGCCGGGTGTTGGTGAAGATGCTCTACAACGAGAAGGAGCTTGCCTTCAAGGCCGGTTGCTCTCCCATCGCGGTCGGCAGCTTCTTCTATGACTTCGGCGAGCTCAAGCGTTGCTACGGTTATCCGTCCTGACACCCGCTCCTTGCCTTTGATAGAGCGGGCCTGTCATCACAGGCCCGCTCTGTTTGGCGGCGTCACACCGGGTCGGCT
The DNA here is from genome assembly GCF_041402505.1 of Aeromonas sp. S2(2024). NCBI lineage: Bacteria > Pseudomonadati > Pseudomonadota > Gammaproteobacteria > Aeromonadales > Aeromonadaceae > Aeromonas > Aeromonas sp. S2(2024). The sequence continues at coordinate 215,991 of NZ_JBGLRL010000003.1, read as the reverse complement.
CGTCGTCGTCCCCCATGCCAGGTGGTGCCCATGGATGCGGCTATGATGGCGGCTATCCCGAGCCACTGGGTCGGAGGCAGTTGCTCCTCCAGCCACAACAATCCCATCAGGGCGCCCATGGCGGGCTCGCCGCTGGTCAGAATGCCGTAGCTCTTGAGCGGCAACCGACGCAGGGCAAACATCTCGAGGGAGTAGGGAATGGCACTGGAGAGCAGCCCCACCCCGGCGATGGTCAGCACCACGGGGAGGGTGAAAGTAACCTCGTTCACCCCGCCGAAGCCGAAGGGCAGCACCAGCAGAGTGCCCACCCACATGCCAAGGGCCGGCGCCTGGGCCCCCAGCAAGGCACCTGCCCGCTTGCCGGTCAGCATGTAGAGCCCCCAGAACACCCCGGCCCCGAGCGCCAACGCCACCCCCAGGGGATCGAGGGCCTGTTCGGCCGCCCGCAGCGGCAGCAACAACAGCAGGCCGACGATGGCCAGCGCCAGCCAGAGGAAGTCTGCCCGATGGCGGGAGCCGAGCAGCGCCACCGTCAGCGGGCCGATGAACTCGATGGCCAGCGCCACGCCGAGGGGGATCCGCTCGATCGCCAGATAGAAGAGCAGGTTCATGGCCCCGAGCGACAGCCCATAGGGGATGGCTCCCAGCAGGGTGCGCCGATCGAGGGGCATTCGCCAGAGACGAAACACCAGCGAGAGGAGCAGTGCGGCGCATCCCAGCCGGAACAAGGTGGTACCGGCGGCCCCGATCAGGGGAAATAAGGACTTGGCCAGGGAGGCGCCGAGGGTAATCGACAGCATGGCGAGGATGACCGCCAACAGGGAGGAGAGGGTGGTGGCGTTTGGCGGCATCTCGTTCACACCTGAGCAGGGAAAGGGAAGTAAAATATATCTGGCGATAGCCGTAATCTCGGTCTAAAACTGGACCTATTCGATAATTTTTATCTCTCTATCCCCATGACCGATAAGTTCGATCTGCTCATCCTCGCCGAGCTGCAACAGGATGCCCGTCTACCCACGCCGGAGCTGGCCCACAGGGTCGGTCTTTCCGCCCCTGCCTGCTATCGCCGCGTTCGCGCCTTGCGGGAGTCGGGTCTCATCGAGCGGGAGGTGGCGTTGGTGGCCCCGGCGACCATGGGCTGGCCGATCACCATGCTGGTGCTTGTCACCCTGGAGCGGGATCACGGCCGTATCGTCGATGAGATGATTGGCGTTCTGAAAGGGGAGCCTGAGGTGATGGACCTCTGGTATGTGACGGGGGAGCAGGACTTCGTGCTGCAGGTCGCCGCCAGGGACATGGCGAGCTACGAGCAGTTCACCCGGCGGGTGCTGCATGCCAGGGAGCAGGTGCGCAGTTTCAAGACCCTGGTGGTCATGGGGCAGCACAAGCGTTGCGGCGCCTTGCTGCCAGGGTGAGGAAAGAGGAGGGTGCCGCCGCCTTTCCCGGAATCAAAGGAGCGCGAAGGGGCCGTCAGGAAAACTAAAAGGGACAGGTACTACCTGCCCCTCTGTGTCAGTCGGGCTCCCCGGCAGCCAGCTCCTCTGCCGTCATGGGCCGCAGCACCCGGCAGGGGTTGCCAGCCGCGACCACCCCCGCCGGTACATCCTTGGTCACCACGGATCCCGCCCCGATGACGCTGTTGTCACCTATGGTGACGCCGGGGCAGATGACGACGCTGCCCCCAATCCAGACGTTGTGGCCGATGCGCACCGGCTTGCCGAACTCCACCCCCTTGATGCGCGGCGCCACCGCCACCGGGTGGGCTGCGGTGTAGATCTGCACCCCGGGCGCCAGCAGCACGTTGTCACCTATGTGTACCTCGCACACGTCGAGAATGGTGCACCCCACGTTGGCGTAGAAGTTCTCGCCGACGAAGATGTTGGCGCCATAGTCGCAGAAGAACGGCGGATTGATGGCGCACGCTTTGCCACGGCCGCCCAGCAGTTCATGGAGCAGGGCATCCCGTGCCGGCTTCTCCTGCCAGCTGGTGTTGAAGCTGTGATAGAGCCTGCGGCAGCGCTCCCGCGCCGCCCTGAGTTCGGGGTCACCCGCATCATAGGGCTCCCCCGCCACCATCTTCTGCCACTCGGGGCAACGCTCGGCTGCCCGCTGCGCTGTGATTGTCTCAGCCATCATTGCTCCATCAACCAGATCAGGGATTCGTAAGGGCGCAGCTCGCAGGATTGCGGGCGGGCAGGACTGTCGGGGTAGTTGCCAAGCAGCAAGCGGCCTTCGCCGGTTTGCAGCTCGGCGGGCAGCGCAAACTCCACCGGCTCGCCGTAGAAGTTGCTCACCACCAGCAGGGTCTGGCCGTCGGCGCTGCGCGTATAGGCCCAGATCTGCTCATTTCCCGCCAGCAGCTCCTGATAATCCCCCTGCGTGAAGATGGGGTGCGCCTTGCGAAGGGCGATGAGATCCCGGTAGTGCCAGAACACCGAGTCCGGGTCGGCCAGCGCCGCCTCGGCGTTGATCTCGGGGTAGTTGGCGGCGGGTTTGAGCCAGGGCGAACCTTGGGTGAAGCCTGCGTTGGGGGCCGCGCTCCACTGCATGGGCGTGCGGGAGTTGTCTCTGGACTTGGCCGCCAGAATGGCGAGGATCTCGGCCTCGCTCATCCCTTCAGCCTGCTTGATGGCGAAAATATTGCGGCTCTCCACATCCTGATAGTCATCGATGCGCTGATAGCCGGGGTTGGTCATGCCGATCTCCTCCCCCTGATAGATGTAGGGCGTCCCCTGCAACCCGTGCAAGGTGCTGGCCAGCATCTTGGCGGCCACCACCCGATGTTCACCCTCATCACCGAAGCGAGAGACGATGCGCGGCTGATCGTGGTTGCACCAGAACAGCGCCGACCAGCCCTTGCCGTGCATGCCGCTCTGCCAGTGGTTGAAGATGCGCTTGAGCTCGAGGAAATCGAACGGCGCCTTGGTCCACTTGTCACCATTGGGGTAATCCACCTTGAGGTGGTGGAAGTTGAACACCATGGAGAGCTCGGAGCCGTCCAGCGCGCCGTAGCGCTGGCAGTGCTCCAGCGACGTGGAGGACATCTCCCCTACCGTCATGGCGCCCACGGGGGCGAAGACGTCGCGGCTTATGTCCTGCAGGAATTCGTGGATGCGCGGCCCGTCGGTGTAGAAGCGGCGGCCATCCCCCATCTCGTCGCTCGGGAACGCCTGATCCTTGGAGATGAGGTTGATGACGTCGAGGCGGAAGCCGTCGACCCCCTTCTTGGCCCAGAAGTGGATGATGTTTTTGACCTCGGCGAGCACGGCCGGGTTCTCCCAGTTGAGATCCGCCTGCTCGCGGGCGAACAGGTGCAGGTAGTACTGACCGGTGGCCGGGTCCAGCTCCCAGGCGCTGCCGCCAAACTTGGATTGCCAGTTGTTCGGTACGCCGCCTTCTACAGGGTCTTTCCAGATGTAGTAGTCGCGATAGGGGCTGTTTTTATCCCCCAGCGCCGACTTGAACCAGGCGTGCTCGGTGGAGGTGTGGTTGACCACTATATCCATCACGATGCAGATGCCGCGCCCGTGGGCGGCGGCCAGCAGCGCCTCGAAATCTTCCATGGTGCCGTAGGCCGGGTCTATGGCCAGGTAGTCGGCGATGTCGTAGCCGTTGTCCACCTGGGGGGAGACGTAGACGGGGGTCAACCAGAGGGCGTCGATGCCGAGGGTCTTGAGGTAGTCGAGGCGGGCCATGATCCCCTTGAGATCACCGGTGCCACGGGCGCCGGAGTCCTGAAAGCTCTTGGGGTAGATCTGGTAAATCACGGCGCTTTGCCACCAGGGTGTCTGTGTCATGGTTGGTTCGCTCATTGGTTGAAACTGGTTGGAACAGGGCAAAGAAAAAGGGCGGAGCCATGGCTCCGCCGATGTTGTGTGGATCAGGCGGTCGCCAGGTCCAGCTTGCCGGCAGCCTGCTGGCGCTTGTAGACCAGCAGGGTCAGCACCACGGGCACCATTATGGCCACCAGCATGGCGACGGCGTAGATGCCCCAGTATTGCGGCTGGATGGAGAGGATGCCCGGCAGGCCGCCCACCCCGATGCCGTTGGCCATCACGCCGCTGAAGCCGCAGATGAGGGCTGCGAGGCTGGAGCCCACCATGGCGCACAGCATGGGGAACTTGTACTTGAGGTTGATCCCGTACATGGCCGGCTCTGTCACCCCGAGGTAGGCAGAGATGGCGGCCGGGACCGAAATCTCCCGTTCGTTCTCCTTGCGGCTGATAAGGATGATCCCCACCACGGCAGAGGCCTGGGCTATGTTGGAGAGCGCGATCAGTGGCCAGATGGGGGTGCCTCCCATGCTCTGCATCAGCTGCAGATCCACCGCGTTGGTGGTGTGGTGGATGCCGGTGATGACCAGGGGGGCATAGAGGAAGCCGAACAGGGCAGCGCCGATGGGGGCGAAGGAACCTGTCATGGCGGCCTTGGCGGCGAAGCCGACACCCTCACCAATCCAGCGACCGAAGGGGCCGATGAAGGCGTGGGCCACGATCACCGCCAGCAGCAGGGAGATGAAGGGCACTATCACCAGGTAGAGGTAAGCCGGAATGATGCGCTTGAGGTTGGTCTCTACCCAGGCGAGGAAGACACCCGCCAGCAGGGCCGGAATGACCTGGGCCTGATAGCCCACCTTCTGGATGACGAAGAGGCCGAAGTCCCACACTTCCGGGGTCTGCTGGCCGATGCCGTAGGCGTTCATCAGCTGCGGCGAGACCAGGGTGATACCCAGCACTATGCCGAGGATCTCGGAGCCCCCCATCTTCTTCACCGCAGACCAGCAGACACCCACCGGCAGGAAGTGGAAGATGGCCTCACCCAGCAACCAGAGGAAGGCGTGGACCTGGGCCCAGAACTGGCTGATCTCCACCAGGGTATGGGTCCCGTCGTCGAACATCTTGATGTCGCCGATGACGTTGCGAAAACCCAGGATCAGGCCGCCGGTGATGATGGCGGGCAGCAGGGGCACGAAGATCTCCGCCAGGTGGGAGATGCCGCGCTCCAGCGGATTCATGTTGTGGCGGGCCGCCTGCTTGGCGGCATCCTTGCTGGCGCCGCTCACCCCTATCTCCTGGGTCAGCGCCTTGTACCACTGATCCACCTCGTTGCCGATCACCACCTGGAACTGGCCGCCCTGGGTGAAGCTCCCCTTCACCGAGGGTATGGTCTCGATGGCCTTGGGGTCGGCCTTGGCCGGGTCGGCCAGCACGAACCTGAGTCGGGTCAGGCAGTGGCTGACGGTGGTGATGTTGTCCTTGCCGCCGATCCGTTCGATCAGCTGTGCCAGATGTTGTGTGTTGACTTTTGACATGAGCCTTCCCTCTGTGACTCCATGAATAATGGTCGTGTCTTTGCCGGCTGGCCAATGACCGCCCGCTTATTGGTATCGTTCCCAATCAGCATGAGGCCAGTGGTCGACATCAGCAATGGGAACGTTCCCAATTCGTGGCGCTGGTCACAAAAAGCGCAAAACACCGAGAATGGAGGTAAAGATAGACTACAGGGGCTGACAGGGGGCGATGGTGGCTCTGGGGGGCTGCCCCTCTTCAATCTGGTCGAGCAGCTGTCTGGCGGCCAGGATACCGGCGTCCTTGTAGCCGAAATCCAGGCTGAGGGTGTTGGCAAAGAGGAAAGTCAGCATGGGATTGCTGCCGAGGCCGCTCACCAGGATGTCGGTGCGACCCTGCTCCTGCAGGTATTTGGCGGCGCCTATGGCCAGGGTATCGCTGGCGCAGACCATGGCCTGGATGGTGGGGGTGAGCAGCTCGGCCGCGAGCCGATAGCCGCTTTGCAGACCGAGATCCCCGAGGGCGCTGTGGGGGACGCGCCCCTGCTCCCGACAGTAGTCGAGATAGGCCTGGTGCCGGCGCAGCCCCGTGGTGAGATCGTTGCGTTCGACCCCCAGATAGGCCACCTCGTCGATGCCTCGTCCCCTGAGGTGATCGAGCACGGCCCGCACCGCCCCCTCGTCATCGTAACAAACGGACGAAAACCCGGGGTGCTCGCGCACCATCAACACCAGCTTTTCCTTGAGCGGCGCCATGGCGGCGTAGTCCAGATCGTTGAAGGCAAACAGGATGATGCCGTCCACCCCGCGCCGCTCCAGCACTGCCAGGTGCTCGCTCACCTTGGTGGGGGAGAACTTGCTCTCCATCAGCACGGCGTCGTAGCCGCGGGCGTAGAGGGTCTCCAGCATGCCGCGCACCGCCTGGTTCTCCGAGCTGGAGTCGAGGCGTGACACCACTATGCCGACCACCTGCTGGCTCTGGCTGCGCATGGCCCGGGCCGACTTGCTCGGCACGAAGTCGTGCTCTGCGATCACCGCCTCGACCCTGGCTCTGGTCTGGGCGTTGACCTTGGGATCCTGATTGAGCACCCGGGAGACGGTCGACTTGCCGACCCCGCTGAGGCGAGCGATATCGAGGATGGTCAGTTTCTTTTCCATGGGGGATCCGTGACAGGGGAGGGCGACAACCGGGATGCAGACATTGTTGTGATTAACTCCTGTGAATACAAGCCCATGGCGTTAGAATGCCCTTTCCCAGGCGACTTTCTTCGCCGTTGCACAGGACGCGCATCATGGATCTGTTGGCAAGTCTGCACTTCTCCCTCTCCATCACGGGCCCCATCTGTCTGGTGCTGGTGCTCGGCATCTGGCTCAAGCGGCTGGGCCTCTTGCCTGACAGCTTCGTCGAGTCCGCCTCCCGTCTGGTGTTTCAGGTCACCCTGCCCGCCCTTTTGTTTCTCAGCATGGTGCGCACCGACTTTTCCACCATGCCGAGCCCCTGGCTGATCCTCTACGGCCTGCTCGGCACCCTGGCCGGTTTTCTGGTGCTCGAGCTGCTGGCGGCCCGCTTCATCAGCGAGCAGAAATTGCGGGGCATCTTCGTGCAGGGCAGCTTTCGCGGCAACATGGGGATCATGGGGCTGGCCTACGTGCAAAACGCCTACGGCCCGGAGGGGATAGGCGCCGCCGCCCTGCTGGTGGGCTCCATCACCGTGCTCTACAACATCCTCGCGGTGATCACCCTGACCCGCAGCCTGGGGGGCGGGAAAGGGATCAGGCCCATCCTCAAGGGGATTGTCAGAAATCCCCTCATCATCGCCATCCTGGCGGCGCTGCCGTTCGGCCTGCTCGGCATAGAGTTGCCCCAGCTGGTGATTACCACGGGCAACTACTTCGCCAACATGACACTACCGTTGGCGCTGCTCTGCACCGGTGCCAGCCTCAACCTCAAGGCCCTGCGCGGCGGCGCCATGCTGACCGGCTGGGCCACCGCCAACCGTCTGTTCTGCATTCCCGTGCTGCTGGTGCTGGGAGCCTGGGCGCTCGGTTTCAACACCCAGGCCCTCGGCATCCTGTTTCTCATCAGCTCCACCCCCACCGCAGCCGCCAGCTATGTGATGACCCGTGCCATGGGGGGCGACAGCGCCCTGGCGGCGAACATCATCGCCACCACCACGCTCGGTTCGCTGGTGACCACCAGCCTGGGGGCGGCGCTGATGAACTATCTGGGGCTGATGGGATAGCCCTTCAGCCCAGCCGCTCGCGTTCCTGCTCCAGCACCATTTTTTCATGGGCCAGGAAGAAGGGGCGGTAGAGTACATAGCTGTTGAGGATACAGACCAGGCTCATCAGGCCATTGCTCCAACTGCCGTTGGCCGCCCAGGCGGCGCCCAGCGGGGAGGGCATGGACCAGGGCAGCAGGGCGATGAACTTGTCGAGGAAACCCCACTGGGTCAGCTGCCAGGCGATCACCGCATTGATCAGGGGAACGCCGATAAAGGGCAGGAAAAACAACGGATTCATGATGATGGGAAAACCGAACAGCAGCGGCTCGTTGATGTTGAACATGGAGGGGATGAACCCCAGCTTGCCCACCGACTGGATGGAGTGGCTGCGGCTGCGCATGGCCATGAACACCAGAGGCAAGGTAGTCCCAATCCCCCCGATCAGCAGGTAATAGTCCCAGAACCCTTGCAGGAAGATGTGGGGCAGGGGCTCACCCGCCATGAGCGCGGCCTGGTTGGCGCTCACCCCGGCCATCCAGAAGGGTGACAGCAAACCGGTCACTATAAGGGCGCCGTGGATCCCCATGAACCAGAGCAGATGGGCAATCAGCAGGGTGATCAGCAGGGCTGGCAGGGTGTCGGCACCCACGATCAGGGGCCGGAACAGGGCGGCCATGAAGTCCGGTAGACTGATCCCGAACTGTTGCTGCAACCAGAGCCGCAGCAGGCTCAGCGAAAGCATGATGAACAGCAGCGGCACGATCAGCTGAAAGCCTCGCCGCGTCATCACCGGCACCTCATCCGGCATCTGGATGTACCAGCCCCGGCGATAGAAGAACCGGGTCACCTCTACCGAGTAGAACGCCATCAGCAGGGCCGTGAAGATTCCGGCGCCCCCCAGATAACCAAAGACACCGGGCTGCAGCGAGCGAAAGTCGATCAGCATCAGGAACGCCATGCAGCCTCCCAGACCGCATAGACGCTCGGGCATCTCGTATGCCTTGGCGAGGCTGGACGCCGCGCCGAAGGCGATGATCAGTGCCACCAGCCCCAGGGTGTGGGAGTAGACGGGAAACAGGAAGGGATGCAGCTCCCGCGCCAGCCAGTGCAACCACTGCCCGAAGGCGTGCGGCGTGTCGGGGGCGATGGGAGGATAGAGAATGGGGACCAGCAGGCTGCCGACGATGACGAAGGGCATGGCCAGCTGAAAACCATCGCGCAACGAGAGCACATGGCGACTGCGGGTCAGCCAGTTGGCAAACGGTACCATGCGCTGCTCTATCATGCCGACCAGCATTGCCATCCATTGCAGATTCATCACGTTATTCGGTTCCTTGTCATCCTGATACCCCTTGTCATGATGGGGCTTGGACGCCATTTTGACGGCTTTGCGGTTTTGTTTCCGTAATATCCGCGACCATTTTGCCATTTCATTACCTCGCTCACACTTCCCGACCCTTTGAATCGGAAAATGCCGATCTCGCTCACACATCAATGGATTTAATTTGGAAACCGGTTTCCAAATTAAATCCATCCGATCCAGAATGCGCCATCCGTTACGAACGTCTGGAGAATCGGGAAATGAAAAAAATCATGTTGTGCTGCTCTTCCGGCATGTCCACCAGCCTGCTGGTCAAGAAGATGAAAGAGGAGGCGGACAAGCGGGGATTGGACGCCGAGATACAGGCCTTCGGGGCGGCAGAGTTCGATCTGCAGATGCCCCACTACCAGGTGGTGCTGCTGGGGCCCCAGGTCAAATACATGCAAGCCGAGCTGCAGCAGCGTGCCGCAGCCCACGGCGTACCGGTCGACACCATCAACATGATGGATTACGGCATGCAACGGGGTGACAAGGTCCTCGACCATGCCCTCACCCTGATCGGCTGATGTGCAACCCCAACCAGTGAATGTCACAAGGAAACTTTCATGAACACCCTTTACGAGCGTTTTGTCAGTACCATAGAGAACCGGGTCAGCCCCCTGGCCGGGCGGATTGGCCAGCAGAAATACGTGCAGGCGATCCGTGATGGCTTCATCGCCGCTTTGCCCTTCATGATCGTCGGCAGCTTCATGCTGGTGTTCATCTTTCCCCCCTTCTCACCCCAGACCCAGTGGGGCTTCGCCCGCGCCTGGCTCGACTTCTCAGCCACCTATCAACCCCAGCTGCTGCTGCCGTTCCAGCTGAGCATGGGGCTGATGACCCTGTTCATCTCGGTGGGGATAGGGGCCAGCCTGGCCCGCCAGAATGGACTGGATCCGGTCACCACGGGTCTGCTCTGCCTGATGTCCTTCATGCTGGTGGCCGCGCCGGTCAAGGATGGCGCCATCTCCATGCAGTACTTCTCCGGCCAGGGGATCTTCACGGCCCTGATCACCGCCATCTATGCGGCCGAGGTCTATGCCTTCCTCAAGCGCAACAACATCACCATCAAGCTGCCGCCCCAGGTGCCGACCGGTGTCGCCCGCTCCTTCGAGGTGTTGATCCCGGTGCTGGTGATCATCCTGACCCTGCATCCCCTCAACCTGCTGCTGGAAAACAGCACCGGCATGATCCTGCCGGAAGCCATCATGTCCCTGGTCAAGCCGCTGGTGGCCGCCTCCGACTCCCTGCCTGCCATGCTGCTGGCGGTGCTGGTGTGTCAGATCCTCTGGTTCGCCGGGATCCACGGTGCCCTGATCGTCACCGGCATCATGAACCCGTTCTGGATGGCCAACCTGGCCAGCAACCAGGCCGCCATGGCGGCGGGTGAGGCGTTGCCCCACATCTTCCTGCAGGGCTTCTGGGATCACTATCTGCTGATCGGCGGCGTCGGCTCCACCCTGCCGCTGGCCTTCCTGCTACTGCGCAGCAAGGCGGCGCACCTGAGATCCATCGGCAAGATGGGCGTGGTGCCGGGCCTGTTCAACATCAACGAGCCGATCCTGTTCGGTGCCCCCATCGTCATGAACCCTGTCTTCTTCCTGCCCTTCATCCTGGTGCCGATGATCAACGCCACCCTGGCCTGGTTTGCCCTGGATCTTGGTCTGGTCGAGCGGGTGGTGTCGCTCACCCCCTGGACCACACCAGGCCCCATCGGTGCCTCCTGGGCCGCCAACTGGGCCATCAGCCCCATGGTGCTGAGCCTGCTGTGCATGTGCTCCGCCGCAGCCATGTATTACCCCTTCCTGAAGGCCTATGAGCGCACGTTGCTCAAGCAGGAAGAACGGACTGACTCGAAAGAACCGACACTGGCGGCTGTTGCCAGCCGTTGATTGCCTGCGGGGCCGCCAGGCGGCCTCTTTTTTCAAGCTTGGAGTAACACGAGATGCAATACCGTTTTCCTGAACAGTTCTGGTGGGGCAGCGCCTCGTCTGCCGCCCAGGCGGAAGGTGCCAGCCAGCAAGGGGGCAAGGCGCCCACCATCTGGGATCACTGGTTCGAGCAGTCCCCCCATCGCTTCCATCAGCAGATTGGGCCGGCGCAGACCTCCGGTTTCTATGAGCATTTTCGCGATGATATCCGCCTGCTGAAGCAGCTTGGCCACAACAGTTTCCGCACCTCCATCGCCTGGTCGCGGTTGATCCCGGCGGGACGGGGAGAACCCAACCCACAGGCCGTCGCCTTCTACGACGCCATGCTCGACGAGCTCAAGGCCGAGGGGATAGAGCCCTTCATCTGCCTGTTCCACTTCGACATGCCAATGAGCATGCAGGCGCTGGGTGGCTGGGAGAGTCGGGAGGTGGTCGCCGCTTACGCCGACTTCGCCGACACCTGCTTCCGGTTGTTCGGTCACAAGGTCAAGCACTGGTTCACCTTCAACGAGCCGATCGTGCCGGTGGAGGGGGGCTACCTCTACGACTTCCACTATCCGAACGTGGTGGATTTTCGCCGCGCCGCCACCGTGGCCTATCACACCATGCTGGCTCATGCCACGGCGGTGCAGCGTTACCGGGCCCTCGGTCAGGATGGCCAGATCGGCATCATCCTGAACCTGACCCCCTCCTATCCGCGCTCACAACACCCGGCAGATCTGAAGGCGGCCAACATCGCCGACCTGATGTTCAACCGCAGCTTCCTGGATCCGGCGGTCAAGGGGGAATACCCCGCCGAACTGGTCGAACTGCTGCGCGAATACGATCAGCTGCCGGTCTGCGAGCCGGGGGACAAGGCCCTGCTGGCGGCGGGCAAGATCGACCTGCTGGGGGTCAACTACTACCAGCCGCGCCGGATCAAGGCGCGCAGCCACGCGGTCAACCCTGCCAGCCCCTTCATGCCGGAGTGGTTCTTCGATTACTACGAGATGCCGGGCCGCAAGATGAACCCGCACCGGGGCTGGGAGATCTACGAGCAGGGGATCTACGACATCCTGGTCAACCTGCGCGACCACTACGGCAACATCCCGAGCTACATCTCGGAGAACGGCATGGGGGTCGAGGGGGAGGCCAAGTTCAAGGGCGAGGATGGCCAGATCCAGGATGACTACCGCATCGGCTTCATCCGGGATCACCTCATCTGGCTGCACAAGGCGCTGGAAGAAGGCTGCCAGTGCCGGGGTTATCACCTCTGGACCTTCATCGACAACTGGTCCTGGAGCAACGCCTACAAGAACCGCTACGGCTTCATCGAGCTGGAGCTGGAGAGCCAGACCCGGCGCATCAAGAAGAGCGGCCAGTGGTTTGCCACCGCCGCCCGCGAGCATGGCTTCGACTGATTATTCCGTCAGTCGACCCGTATAAAGAAAGCGCGCCAGCCCAAGGGCCGGCGCCCATCACCAAGGAGTGTGTATGTTCGATCTGGAAGAGACAGTCATGGGTCTCATCATCAATGCCGGCACGAGCCGCAGCCTCTGCTTCGAGGCGCTGCGTCAGGCCAGGGCCGGCCAGTTTGCCGAAGCCGATGACTTGCTGCGTCAGGCCGCCGAGGCCGCTAACGCCGCCCATGCGGTGCAGACCCGGCTGATCGAGGCGGATGAGGGGGAGGGCAAGATCCCGGTCACGCTGATCCTGGTGCATGCCCAGGATCACCTGATGACCGCCATGCTGGCCCGGGAGCTGGTCACCGAGCTCATCGAGCTGCACCGCAAGCTGGCCGCCTGAGGAAGACGATCATGTTGCGACTCGGACTCGACATCGGCGGCACCAAGATTGAGGCTCAACTGCTCGATGGCCTGGGCGTCAGCCTGCTGTGCAAGCGTATCGCGACCCCGACCACGGGGTATGCCGATTTTCTGGTGGCCATCACCGACCTGGTGAACGAGATACGCCAGGAACTGGATGGCCCCTTCACCATAGGCATAGGGCTGCCCGGGGCCATCGACCCGCAGACGGGGCGGATCAAGAATGCCAACTGCCTGTTTCTCAACGGACAAGACCTTAAAGGAGACTTGACCAAGGCGCTGGGCCAGCCGGTCTGGCTCGCCAATGATGCCGACTGTTTCGCCCTCTCGGAGGCCGTCGACGGGGCGGGAGAGGCGGGCAGGGTAGTGTTCGGCATCATCCTCGGCACCGGCTGTGGTGGCGGGCTGGTGGTCAATCGCCAACTCATCGTCGGCCCCAACGCCATCACCGGAGAGTGGGGACACAACCCCCTGCCCGGCTATGACCCGGCTCTGGATGGCCCGAGCCAGCCCTGCTACTGCGGCCGCGACAACTGCATCGAGCGGTTCGTCTCCGGCACTGGATTTGCCGGCCGGTTCGTGGAGCGCCACGGCCGAGGACTGTCGCCGATCGGTATCATCACGGCCGCCGCCGAGGGGGATGTGGAGGCCGAGGCCCACTATGACCACTTCATCCAGGCCCTGGCCCGCAGCGTCGCCAGCCTGATCAACGTGCTGGACCCGGATGTCATCGTGCTGGGAGGAGGTCTTTCCAACATAGATCGCCTCTATCTGGATTTGCCCCAGGCACTGACGCCCTACCTGTTTTCGGATCGCTGCATCACCCCCATGGTGCCTGCCCGTTACGGGGACAGCAGCGGGGTTCGCGGCGCCGCCTGGCTGCCGAGCTGCGTCGAAGGAGCCACCACATGGGCCATCTGAACCATGGTCGGAGGGAGAGCGCCGACTCGCCTCCCCCGGCAGGCGACGCCTGTCAGGGGCTGAGACACTGCCTCGGGCCCTAGCCCCACCCGATTTGATCCATGCCCTTTGCCCCACATTGCGTCGCGATGGGGGAAAGGCATGCCCAAATTTGTCCTCCTCTCGGGGAGACAGATAAATAAGTGCTTGTATATCAAAAACATAAAACTCAAGGAATGATAATAATGAAACTGACAAACCTGTCCGCCCGGATCTTTGCCATCCTGGCCCTGAGCACCCCTTTCATGGCCAGCGCCGTGGTGGAAACCAACACGGACTTCGGGCGCCTGAGCCTGGGGGGTGATGCGGAGATCAACCTGAACGCGTCCAATACTACCCGTGGCAACGTGCTGGGGCAGACCAGCGAGACCCGCACCGATCGCTGGGACGAGGACGGTCGCCTGTTGCTGAACTTCCTCGGAGTGCGAGAATTGGAAGACGGTCGCTACGGCCAGATCCAGATCCAGCCCACCATAGGCACCAACGGTGGAGCCGGTGCCGATGACGCTTATCTGGGATTCGGCCAGCGCAGCAACTGGGGGATGAAGGTCGGCCGTTTCGAGGCCTATGACATGTTCCCGCTGGGTCAGGACATCTTCGTCGAGCACTCCGGTGACAGCGCCAACGACCTCTACTCCGATGGCAATGGTTATGTCTACATGCTGAAGGAGGGTCGTGGCCGGGCAGGAAAGGGCGGCCAGCTGCTGCTCAACAAGGAGACGGGCAACTGGTACCTGGAGCTCTCCAGCCTGATCGGGGACCGCACCAATCTGTTTGCCGGCCAGCAGTACCACGGCTATGCGCTGACCAAGGCCAAGGACTCCATCATCGTGCGTCCCGTCATCGCCTGGAAGGGGGAGAACCTCAAGGTCGCTCTGGGGGCCGAGGGCAACGTGATCAGCGACGCCATCGTCACCAGCGATGACGTCTCGGTGTCCGATCGCATGGGTTACGGCCTCACCACCAGCTGGACCCAGGACGCCCTGGTCATCAACGCCAACGCGGCCCGCATGGACGCCGAGGATGAAACCGATACCACCCTGGGCGCCAACCTGCTCTGGCACAATGCCGGCCTGGGTTACATCTATGCCATCAACGACATCAGCAGCGCCAATCTGAACAACCCCAACGCCGACTTCGGCAAGATGGTGGGCAAGCACACCATCAACACCGTCTATGCCTCCTACAAGATCCCGAGCGTGCTGGATCTGGACAACTTCGACATCTATCTGGGGGCCTACTGGTCCCAGCTGAATGTCGACAGCGCCGAGGTGGACAACATCGACCATTATGGTGGCCGCGTGCGCTTCAAATACTTCTTCTGACCGCCGGGGTCAGAGCTGGCAGGGGGTGGCGATGGCCACCCTTTTCCATTTGTCTCAGCAGGCAAACCTTACCGGCGGGTGCTGGCCTATGTTAGGATGAACTTCTGTTAACCGGTTACCGTTGATGAAGCCATGGCCAATATTACCGATGTATCGCGCCTTGCGAATGTATCCAAAGCCACCGTCTCCCGCGTCCTGAGTGGCTCGCGCGGCGTGCGTGAAGAGAGCCGGTTGGCCGTGCTGCAAGCCGCCGAGCAGCTGAATTTCCGACCCAATGCCACGGCCCGCTCCCTGGCGACCCAGGCGACGGATTGCGTGGGCATCATCCTCTCCCCCCAGCTTGGCAATCGTCTGGCCAGCATGCTGCCGCTGCTGGAAGGGGCCTTGGCCAGGGCGGGAAAGAACATGCTTGTGCGCTTCGCCGATGGGGCGCAGCAACAGCAGCAGGCGGTCGATGAACTGCTGGGAGGGCGTTGTGACGGCGTGCTGGTACTCGGTACCAAACAGCCTCTGAACCCGGACTCGCGCCTCATTCAGCTGGATGGGGTGAGTGAGAGCGACAACCTCAATCTCTGCTACGACCTGACCTTCGCCACCGAGAGCGCCTGTCGCTTCCTGCTCGGCAAGGGCCATCGCCAGCTGGTGCTGATGCTGGATGACAAGAGCTCCCCTGCGGGAAAGAGCGCCATTCAAGGCTATCAACAGGCCCTGCAGCAGCAATCTCTGCCCTATAACAGCCAGTTGGTGATCGATGGCACCGACAACCAGCAGGCGCTGCTCGGCCTGCTCAACCGCTACCTGCCCTTTACCGCACTGGTGGTGCAGCAAGATGCCCAGGCTGCCGACGCCATGCGGCTGTTGCGCGAGTTCAACCTCCATATCCCCCAGGATGTCTCCGTCATCAGCCTGGAAGGCTCCGCCCTGGCGAGCCAGTTGACCCCACCGCTGACCTGCATCGAGTATCCGAGTGAACGGCTGGCCCAGGAGAGCGTGCGGGTGTTGCAAGCGCAACTGGCACAGAGTCTGCGACCGGCCGATGAACAGCAGAAATTCCAGGGGCGTCTGGTGGTGCGTGAATCCGTGGTGGCCCGCTAGGACTTGACCTTGCCGCGAGCGTCAGCTTTAGGCTGACGGCACATCAACAGAGGAGATATCCCATGACCATAGAACTCACCATTTCCGGCATGTCCTGCGGTGGCTGCGCCGCCAGCCTGCAAAAAGCCCTGCTGGCCCAGAGTGCCGTCAGCCAGGCCCAGGTGGATTTTGCCAGCAGCAAGGCCATCATCGAGAGCGAGCTGAGCAAAACCGAATTGATCGCACTGATCGAAGCCAAGGGCTTTAGTGCAAAATGATTTATCCCTATATGGGTAAAAATCAGACCAATATTCTGCTTGCTTCTTTTTATTGGTGGGAGTGATCACTTAAATTTGGTTTAAAAAGGATAAAAATGCTGCAGTTTCCCCATTCAAAAGGACTGCAGCATGACCCTCCCTATCCGCAAGACCCTGATCGCCACCGTACTCGGCCTGACCCTCTCTCCCCTAGCCATGGCCCTGCCCAGCGTCCATATCCTGGCCACTGGCGGCACCATCGCCGGTGCGGGACAGTCCGCCACCCAATCCAACTATGAAGCAGGCAAGGTGGCCATCGAGACCCTGATCGCCGCCGTGCCCGAGATGAAGAACGTGGCCGAGGTGCAGGGTGAGCAGGTGGTCAAGATAGGCTCCCAGGACATGAACGACGAGGTGTGGCTCACGCTCGCCAAGCGGGTCAACGAGCTGCTGGCCAAGGACGACGTGGACGGTATCGTCATCACCCACGGTACCGACACCATGGAAGAGACCGCCTACTTCCTCAACCTGACCGTCAAGAGCGACAAGCCGGTGGTGCTGGTCGGCGCCATGCGTCCCTCCACCGCCATGAGTGCCGATGGCCCGCTCAACCTCTACAACGCCGTAGTGACTGCCTCCGACCCCAGCTCCAAGGGCCGTGGCGTCATGGTCGCCATGAACGATACCGTGCTGGATGCTCGCGATGTCACCAAGACCAACACCACAGGGGTGCAGACCTTCGCCGCCCCCAACTTCGGCCCGCTCGGCTACATCCACAACGGCAAGATCGACTACCAGCGCAGCCCTGCCCGTCTGCACACCAGCAAGACCCCATTTGACGTGAGCAAGCTCGACAAGCTGCCGCTGGTGGGCATCGTCTACAGCTACGCCAACGCCACCGACCTGCCGGCCAAGGCCATGGTGGATGCCAAGTTTGACGGCATCGTCAGCGCCGGGGTGGGCAACGGCAACCTCTACCACAGCCTGTTCGACACCCTGGCCAAGGCGAGCAAGGATGGCATCCGGGTGGTGCGCTCCGCCCGCGTGCCGACCGGTGCCACCACCCTGGATGCCGAGATCGATGACGCCAAGTACGGCTTCGTGGCCGCCGGCACCCTGAACCCGCAGAAGGCACGCATTCTGCTGATGCTCTCCCTGACCCAGAGCAAGGATCCGGCCCAGATCCAGCGCTGGTTCCAGCAGTTCTGATCCCGGGGTTCAACCCGCTAACGTAAACCCATGAAAAAAAGGGGCAGGATCGGATCCTGCCCTTGCTCATGGCGTCATCTTCACATAGAGCGCGCCGTCAGCTCACCATCAGCCAGCCGCAGAACCCCAGGTACACCAGCCCCACGCAGGCCAGCCTGCCCGCCGTCATCCGCCCACGGCTGAAGCCCCACCACAGCAGTGCCACCGCCAGTAGAGTCACCAGCGAGGAGACCATCATGGTGCTGTCGAGCAACCAGGGGGTGAACAGCAGGCAGAACGCCTTGGGAATGGTGCCCTGGATCATCA
Source organism: Aeromonas sp. S2(2024) (assembly GCF_041402505.1). Taxonomy (NCBI): domain Bacteria; kingdom Pseudomonadati; phylum Pseudomonadota; class Gammaproteobacteria; order Aeromonadales; family Aeromonadaceae; genus Aeromonas; species Aeromonas sp. S2(2024). Next base: position 198,252 of record NZ_JBGLRL010000003.1, on the reverse strand, counting down.
TGGCACCGGAGATGTTGGCCAGTGCCAGCCGGTGTTTGCCCTGCCGCACCCAGATCAGCACGTTCATCAGCTCCGGCATCTCGGTTGCCACCGGGCTCAGCAGCAAGGCCGCCAATACGGGGGAGAGACCAAACAGCTCGCCCATGCTCTCCAGCTGATGAACGAACAGCTGGGCCGACAACGCCACCACCACCAGCGCTCCTAGGGTCTGCAACAGCACCTTGCGAAGGGCCGGGATCTCGGCCTCGGGATCCAGCTTGAGAGGCTCTGGCAACTCGACCTCGTGGCTGTCGGTCTGTTTCAGCTCACGCCGCACGTAGACCAGATAAACCAGCACGAACAGCGGGGCCAGCCAGGTTTTACCGGTGAAGGCCACCATGCCGAGGGCCACCGCCACCAGGAAGATGCCGGCGAACCAGGCCTGATCCCGGCCTATCTCGCGCTGTACCTCGCCATCGATGACCCTGTGTTCACGGCTCATGCACAGCAGCAGGGTCACGCCGACGGCGGCATAGCCTATGGTGGAGAGCACCAGGGGACCACCGAGGGCGGCGCCTATCCCAATCTGCTGCTGGGCGGGAGCATCCCCCATCAACAGCGCGGTCAGGGTGACGATGCATTCGGGCAGGGCAGTGCCGAGGGCCGCCAGCAGGGAACCGGTGGCGCTTTGGGATAACTTGAAGTGATGGCCGGTCCATTCGATACCGTTGACGAAATATTCGCAGGCGAGATAGATGGTGACGGCAGAGAACAGGAATAACAGCAGGGTGATCAACATAATAGGTAACCGCCAGGCGAGCAGAACAACCGATGGACCCGATACGGCTCGCCCGGCTGGCTTGCGTATCGAGGCCAAAGGTCTTGCAGAGCGATAGATGCTATCGCCGCTCATGCCATGGACCGGCAGATCCAAGAATGTTGACATGAGCCCTGCCCGGATCTCGGGCGGGTTGCTACTCCCCAATGACAGTGCGGGATTTTTACCAAGAGATGGGGCGCCCCACAAGGAAAATGGCGGCTCATCCCCCCGGCAAGTTGTAAGGGGATGTAACCAACCCACCCAGCAAATCCCTCGGATCTGCCCATAGAGATCCTGAACCCGTCCCAAGACCCTCGCCTTGGCACAGGCCTTGCTATGAGTTGACTACTGTCCACATTGACTTGGGAAGGGTGAACGATGAAACGGTGGATCCAACATTTTTACCAGCTGAATCGCCTCAACTGGCTAATGGTCTGGCTGCTGCTCTGCTGCAGCATCATACTGCTGTTCCCGGCCGGGCTGATGAAAGGCGCCGTGAGCCAGTGGGCCACGGTCCACGCCGCCTGGCTGGGGGTCGGCATGCTGATCGCCATCTCCTATTTCTGCAGCCAGGGTTTCCTGATTGCCTGGGAATGGGCCTGCGAAGAGTGGCAATCCCGCCGTCAGCAGGATCAGCTGGCCCAGATGATAGGATTCCTCGACTTCAACGAGAAGGCTGTGTTGCGGGAGTTCGTGCTGCAACGGAAAAGCGTCATAAACCTGCCGATCACCGAGCCCGCCGTCAAAAACCTGATGGATGCCGGGGTGCTGACCTATGCCTATGGCAAGCCGGTGCGAGAGAAGGAGGACGAAAACCAGATCCGCGCCCTGATGATTGCACTGCCGGCACGGCCGCTGCTGACCTACAAGGTGCTGGGGCTGTCGCGCGGCAAGATGAGCGACGAGCAGGTGGAGCAGATCATGAACGCCAGACCCAAGTTCGCCCAGAAGAGCTTCCAGCGCTGAGCCGTCACCATCCTTCATACAAAAGAGCCGGACACTGTCCGGCTCTTTGCTATCTGGCTAGGGCTACTCGGTTCTTGCCTTGAGATAACCGGCGTAGTCGGGCACCTGTACGCTGAATGCCTGCTGCATGTGCGGGCTGTCCATGATGAAGTCCGCCGTCGCTTCGTTGGTGGCGACCGGGATGTTCCAGACCGCCGCGAGACGCAGCAGCGCCTTCACGTCCGGATCGTGTGCCGCGGCATTGAGAGGATCCCAGAAGAAGATCATCACGTCGATCCTGCCCTCGGCGATCAGGGCGCCGAGCTGCTGATCGCCGCCCATGGGGCCGGAGAAGAGGCAGGTGATGGGGAGTTGTGCCTGCTTGCCGAGCAGGGTGCCCGTGGTGCCGGTCGCATAGAGGTGGTGGAGCTTGAGCTCCTCCTTGCGGCGCAGCACCCAGTTCAGCAATGGGGCTTTCATGTTGTCGTGAGCCACCAGGGCCACCCGCTTGTGGGGGGCCATCTCACGTGCAATCAATTCCATGGAGATCATCCGTAGCAAAGTGATGGAAATAGGGCCGTATCTTAATCGAAAGCGGCGCGTGCTGCTTTGCCCTGGATCGTAACTGTGATCACTGCAATGGTTCAATCCGGCTTGGGGCTGTGCCTCGTTCGCCGGATCCGGCGGTGCGTCCCGTTCCGTGAAGGGGGTTGGCTGACTTGGGGAAACAACCCGGTTGGCCACCTGCCTGGCAGGCAGTAACGTCCGTATATTTCAAATTCATGCATGCGCTTGAAGCTGGCGGCCCAGAAAAAACCCGCCTTGGCGGGTTGGGGGCAGATCATGATGACATCCGCACTCAGGATGACTCTGAATGAAGCTGGGATTGCTGGTAATTTTCCAGACCGATACGGGCGATCAGATCGAGCTGGGTTTCCAGCCAGTCAACATGCTCCTCCTCGTCTTCCAGGATATCCAGGAACAGATCGCGGCTGACGTAATCCTGCACGGACTCGGCATAGGTGATGGCCACTTTCAGGTCGGGAATGGCATCCATTTCCAGTGACAGATCACAACGCAACATCTCCTCGACGGTCTCACCGATGCGCAGCTTTCCCAGATCCTGCAAGTTGGGCAGCCCTTCCAGAAACAGCACTCGCTTGACCAACTCGTCGGCATGTTTCATCTCATCGATGGACTCATGATATTCCTTGTGCCCGAGCCCCTTGAGGCCCCAGTCATCGTAGATGCGGGCATGCAGAAAATATTGGTTGATGGCAACCAGCTCATTGGCCAGCACCTTGTTGAGGTGGGCAATGATTTTGGGATCTCCTTTCATCGACATTACTCCTCATGTTCGAGCCTAGGGCACCGATCACTAGAGCTTAGTCGAGAAAAATGACCATAAAAAGATAGCGAATAGGCCCCCCAGAAAGGGAGAGCCTTCGCTCGATGAGGTGAGATGTCGGGAAGAGGCGCTTCAGGCCACTTCGTAATAAAGGGGCGCCTGCTCCGATTCCATCTTGTCGACTTCGGCGGCAATGACCTCCATCGCCATGCGCACGCATTTGCCACATTGGGTACCGACTTCCAGCGACTGTTTCAGCTGTCTGAACTCGGTCTTGCCTGCCTGTACCGCCTTGCGGATCTGGTTATCTGTGATGCCGCGGCACAAACACACGTACATATTAATGGACCTCATGCTGGAATGAGATGAAATCTAAATGAGAATAGTTCGTAATGCAAAGAACTAATGGTAATAAGATCCCCTGCTTGCCAGTGATTCCCCCCTTGAGGAGAATGCAACTATCAGAGAGGAGACCAAGATGCTCAAGAAACTATTCAATGCCCTGTTCAAAGAGCAACCTGCCCAGATAGTCGATGTCGCGCCCACCGAATACGCCGGTTATCTCATTTATCCCGAACCCATGGCGGAAGGGGGGCAGTTCCGGCTTGCAGGACGCATCACCAAGGATGTGGATGGCGCCCTGCAAACTCACCGCTTCATCCGCTCCGATCTGTTCACCAACCCAGCCGACGCCGAGCGCTTCATGGTGCAAAAAGCCCATACCTTCATCGATCAGATGGGGGAGCGCATGTTTGAGCCACGGGTGAAGCCGGGCGACAGCTCATCCTCATGATCCCAGCCGAGGTGGATCTGTTGCGCCAAGGTCTCGCTCACGCCGGTGAGCGTCGCCTGATCTGGCTGGAAGGTCTCGAAGCCGATTGCATCACCCGCGCCGAACCCTTGCTGGGGGAGGTGGTCTTCTGGCTGGGAGATGGCCCCGAGCACCATGGACCGTTGCCCGCTGCCAAAGCGCTACAACGGCTTGGTCAGGAGTGCGATACCCTGGTGTTCAATGCCTTCAGCGGCTTTCATCCCGATGCGTTCGGCGCCTTGGCGGGCACGCTGCGCGCCGGTGGCCTGCTGCTGCTGCTGACGCCTCCCAGAGCGGCGTGGCCAGCCTACCCGGATCCCGACAGGTTGCGGCTGGTCGCCCAGCCCGAGGATGCCAAGCGGGCGGGTCATGGTTTTATCGCCCGCCTGGTGCGGCTGCTGACAGGGGACCCGGCCCTCTCCTTGAGCCCTCCCGTCGGCGGCGAGCCTTGGCGTCCTCTTGACGCAAGCCGGCCACTCAGTGCCGATCAAGCCCGTGCGCTGCCGGCCATCCACAAAGTATTGCATGGTCATCGCCGTCGTCCGCTGGTGCTGAGCGCTGATCGTGGCCGTGGCAAGAGTGCGCTGCTGGGTCTGGCCAGCGCCGATCTGCTGCGCCAGGATCCCGGCCTGCAGATAGTGGTGACGGCTCCCGCCCAGGCGACGGTCGCCACGCTCTTTGCCCATGCCTCGGCGGCGCTGGCAGACACGCCTGAGCGGCTGGCGGGGCTGACCTATGTGTCGCCAGACCGAGTCGCTCAAGGGGATGTGCAAGCGGATCTGCTGTTGGTAGATGAGGCCGCCGCCATTCCTACTCCACTGCTGGAGGCCATCCTGGCCCATCACAGCCGCATAGTGTTCGCTACCACCGAGCACGGCTATGAGGGGACGGGGCGTGGCTTTCATCTGCGTTTCAAGCGGGTGCTCGATAGGCAGACCCCGGATTGGCAGGAGCTGCATCTGGCTGAACCCATCCGCTGGAGCCTGCATGATCCGCTGGAGCCGCTGATCTTCCGGTTGCTAGGCCTCAATGCCAACATAGTGGCACCTCAACCCCCGAAGACACCGAGCTGGCGACAGCTGGCGCAGGAGGCGCTGGCCGGGGATGAGGCGCTGCTCAATCGGGTGTTCGGCCTGCTCGTCCTGGCCCATTATCAGACCAGTCCCAGCGATCTGCGGTATTTGCTGGAGAGCCCGGACCTCGACATCCACTTGCTGGAGCAGGAGAGGGAGCTGCTCGGTGTTGCCCTGGTGGCCCGGGAAGGGAACATAGCGCCTGCGCTGGCTCATGACATCTGGGCTGGGCGAAGACGTCCCCGCGGTCATCTGCTGCCCCAGTCGCTGCTGGCACACGCCGGCTTAATCACGGCTGGGGAGCGCACCTATGCCAGGGTGATGCGCATCGCCATTCATCCCGCCCTGCATCGCCTGGGACTGGGTTCTTTGCTGCTGGCGCAGCTGGAAACACACTACCGCGCGCAGGGATACGACTATCTGGGGTCAGCCTTTTCTGCGAGTCCCGATCTGCTGCCATTCTGGCTCAAGGGGGGCTTGACGGTATTGCGCATCGGCCTGCAGCGGGATGCAGCCAGCGGCAGCCATGCGGCCTTGTTGCTCAAACCGCTGAAAGTGGAGCTCGATCCGGAACTGGCTCAATGGCGACGGCGCTTCGTGAGCCAGTTGCCCACCCTGTTGGCAGGAGAGCTCAAGGGGCTGGAGCCCGAACTGGTCTGGCTATGTCTGAGAGGCGATGTGGCCGCAGAGGCGCCCGAACTGGATGAGTTCGAGTATCAGGAGCTCGACTGCTTTGCCCATCATCACAAGCCGTTCGAGCTGTGCCAAGCCAGCCTGCAACGCTGGCTGGCCAGTCGCTTGACTGTGCTGGATGAACTGCTTACCGACGAGCGTCGGCTGCTGATCGCCCCCATCTGGCAGTATGTGCCCTGGGCCGAGCTGGCAAAGACGTTGGGGGTTGCCGGCAAGCCTGCAGTGATCAAGATGCTGCGCAGCCTGCTGGCCCGGCTGTTGGACAAACAGGCGCCCATGACCTGATGACGGACGACATGGCCGCGACGGTGCGAGATGACACCTGCGGTCGCCATATAAGAACAAGGGGCCTGTGTGGCCCCTTCTCTTTTGTCGCGCGGCCCTGGCCGCTCGCTACCGGATATATCCTGTGATTGCGCCGTTCAGGGCGATGTCATGGGGCAATGGCCGCCACCGCCCCCTCCTCGTTTGCCCCGGAGAGGATGCCAACTGCTCTGATGAGTCCCTCGTCGGCCGGCACCACTTTGGTTTTTTCAGAATATGGACTAATACTTGAGTGTGACTGAGCGTTTAATAAATGCATTATTTTCAGATGGTTAGCTTTTAAACTGTCAATGCTTGCCATCTTTTCTAACGTGCACAGGGAGTGCAATGTGGGAAAAAATGCAATTAACCATGGCGCATGGATGGTGTGGCTCGCCAGCAGCAGTGTTTCCGCCAACGACATCACATTCAACATGACACGCGGGGCGACCGCCATCAGCCAGCAGGTGTATGACCTGCATATGACGATCTTCTATATCTGCTGTGCCATTGGCCTTATCGTCTTCGGGGCCATGCTCTGGTCCATCGTCCACCACAGAAAGTCTCGTGGCGCCAAGGCCGCCCAATTTCACGAGAGCACCCGCATCGAGCTGCTATGGACGGCCATCCCGGTGCTGATTCTGGTCGCGATGGCGGCACCGGCGACCTCGACTCTGCTGAAGATGGAGGATACCTCCAAAGCCGATCTCACCGTGCTCATCACGGGCTCGCAATGGAAATGGCATTACAAATACCTCGAGCATCCGGTGGAGTTTTACTCCTTGCTGGCGACCAGCAAGAAGCAGATCTCGGGCGACGAACCCAAGAGCGGCACCTATTTGCTGGAAGTGGATCAGCCTCTGGTGTTGCCCGTCGGCAAGAAGATCCGATTCCTGATGACCTCGGACGATGTAATTCATTCCTGGTGGGTGCCCGCCTTCGCGGTGAAGAAAGATGCCAATCCCGGTTACATCAACGAATCCTGGACCCGCATCGACAAGGCTGGCACCTACCGGGGGCAGTGTGCCGAGCTGTGCGGCAAAGACCACGGCTTCATGCCCATAGTGGTGGTGGCCAAGCCGGCCGGGGAGTTCGATGGTTGGATCGCAAAGACAGCGGCAGATCAGGCGGCAGACAAGGCCCAGCAGCAAGACCTGGCCAGCCAGACCATGACACTGCCGCAGGCCATGGAGCTGGGTGAGAAGGTGTTCCTGGGACATTGCGCCGCCTGCCATCAGCCCGCGGGTACGGGTTTGCCCGGCATCTTCCCGGCCCTCAAGGGCAGCAAGGTGGCGACGCTGCCAGAACACAGGGCCCAGCACCTGGACATAGTCCTGCATGGCAAGAGCGGGACTGCGATGCAGCCCTTCGGCAAGCAGCTGACGGCGCAGGAGCTCGCCGCCGTCGTGACATACGAGCGCAATGCCTGGGACAACAAGACCGGTGATGTCATTCAGGCTGCAGAGGTGCAGTCCCTTCTGAACCCAGTCGAACCAAACAAGGACAAGTGAGGCGCCAGCATGAGTGATGGAATCACGGATACCCTGCACAGCGAGCACGCCCACCAACCTGCATCGGGCCTGAAACGCTGGCTATACACCACGAATCACAAAGATATCGGCACTCTCTATCTGCTGTTCGCCCTGACCATGTTCTTCACCGGTGGCGCCATGGCCATGGTCATTCGGGCCGAGCTGTTCCAGCCCGGTCTGCAACTGGTCGAGCCCCTGTTCTTCAACCAGATGACCACTGTACATGGCCTCATCATGGTCTTTGGCGCCGTGATGCCCGCCTTCACCGGTCTCGCCAACTGGCTGATCCCCATCATGATCGGGGCCCCGGACATGGCATTGCCCCGGATGAACAACTGGAGCTTCTGGATCCTGCCGTTTGCGTTTCTGATCCTGCTGTCGAGCCTATTCATGGAGGGTGGTGGCCCCAGCTCGGGCTGGACCTTCTATGCCCCCCTGTCCACCAAATACAGCGGCAACAGCACGGCGCTATTCGTCTTCGCCATCCACATCATGGGTATCTCCTCCATCATGGGAGCCATCAACGTCATCGTTACCATCTTCAACCTGCGGGCGCCGGGCATGGGTTGGATGAAGATGCCGCTGTTTGTCTGGACCTGGCTAATCACGGCTTTCCTGCTCATTGCTGTCATGCCGGTTCTGGCTGCGGCGGTGACCATGGTGCTGACGGACAAGTATTTCGGGACCAGCTTCTTCGACGCGGCCGGGGGAGGGGATCCTGTGATGTTCCAACACATCTTCTGGTTCTTTGGCCACCCTGAGGTGTACATCATGATACTGCCGGCCTTTGGCATCGTTTCCAGCATCATTCCCACCTTCTCTCGCAAGAAACTGTTTGGTTATCGCTCCATGGTCTATGCCACCAGCAGCATCGCCTTGCTCTCCTTCATGGTCTGGGCTCACCACATGTTTACGACTGGGCTGCCGGTTGTCGCCGAACTGTTCTTCATGTACGCCACCATGCTGATCGCGGTGCCGACCGGGGTGAAGGTATTCAACTGGGTGGCCACCATGTGGCGGGGGTCACTGACGTTCGAGACCCCCATGCTGTTTGCCATCGCCTTCATCACCCTGTTCACCATAGGTGGCTTCTCGGGGTTGATGCTGGCCATGATCCCGGCCGATTTCCAATATCACGATACCTATTTTGTCGTGGCCCATTTTCATTATGTGCTGGTCACCGGCGCCGTCTTCTCGATCCTGGCAGCCGCCTATTACTGGCTGCCCAAATGGACGGGGCACATGTATGACGAGCGACTCGGGCAGTGGCATTTCTGGTGCTCGCTCATTTCGGTCAATGTGCTCTTCTTCCCCATGCATTTCGTCGGTCTGGCGGGCATGCCCCGTCGCATTCCGGATTACGCGCTGCAGTTTGCCGACTTCAACATGCTGATCAGTCTTGGCGGCTTCGCCTTCGGGTTGTCGCAGTTGCTGTTCGTCTGGGGGGTGATCAAGTGCATCAGAGGAGGGCAGCAGGCGAGCAATCAGGTGTGGGAAGGGGCTGAGGGGCTGGAGTGGACGCTCTCATCCCCCCCTCCCTACCACAGCTTCAAGACTCCGCCAGAGGTGCGGTAAGGAGGTCATATGGCTCAGGTCAATCACGGTCCCCTACTCAGAAAGCTGGCCCTGGTGGTGCTTGTCATGTTCGGGTTTGCCTTTGCACTGGTGCCGCTGTATGACGTCTTCTGCAGGATCACCGGTCTCAACGGCAAGACTGCAGTACAGCCGGCCACGACAGAGCGGGCGGTGATCGACAGCAAACGGACCATCCAGATCGAGTTTCTTGCCCATGCGGACACCCGGATGCCGTGGCAGTTCAGCGGCGAAACGGCGCGGTTGTCGGTGCGGCCTGGTGAAATGAAGCTGGTCAATTATCGGGTGTTCAATCCCACCGATCGCACCATGATTGGTCAGGCGGTACCGTCAGTCTCGCCCGGTCCTGCCGCCGCCTATTTGAAGAAAGTGGAGTGCTTTTGCTTCAACCGTCAGGAGTTGCAGGCGGGAGAGAGCAAGCTGATGCCGCTCAAGTTTTATGTCGACCCCGATTTGCCCGACAACATCAACACCATCACGCTCTCCTACTCACTCTATGAGATCACTCAGTCCACCCCAGCCCCGACGCTGGCGCAGAGGAAATAATCATGGCCAAAGTGAACCAGACGTATTACGTCCCTGACCAGAGCCGCTGGCCCATCATAGGGGCGGTGGCCCTGTTTTTCCTGGCTTTCGGGGCGGGGCATCTGGTCAATGAGGTGGCGAGCAAGCAGGCCGGGGTCGGCCGGTACTTGATGATGGCTGGCGTTGCCTTGCTGATTTTCATGCTGTTTGGCTGGTTTCGTCACATCATCCAGGAGTCTATGACCGGGCTCTACAGCGCCCAGATGGACAGATCCTTCCGGCAAGGCATGGTCTGGTTCATCTTCTCCGAGGTGATGTTCTTCCTTGCCTTCTTCGGAGTGCTGTTCTATGCCCGCCAGCTTGCCATGCCCTGGCTGGACGGCGCGGGCAACAAGGCGATGACGGCCCAGTTGCTGTGGCCGGATTTCTCGGCGCACTGGCCCATGGTCAAGACCCCGGGAGGAACCACGACCCAGGCCATGCCCTGGCACGGAATCCCCCTCATCAATACCCTGATCCTGCTCGGCTCCTCCGTCACCCTGCTGTTTGCTCATACCGGGCTGGAGAATGGAAAACGCAGTCGTCTCAAGGGGATGCTGCTTGTGACCGTGCTGCTCGGGTTGGCGTTCCTCTGGCTGCAAGGCTATGAATACCTGCATGCGTACCGGGATCTGGGGCTGCGACTGGACTCCGGCATCTACGGCAATACCTTCTTCATCCTGACCGGATTCCATGGCTTGCATGTCACCCTGGGGACTGTGTTCCTGCTGATCATATGGTTGCGGATAGTGCTGAAGGATCACTTCACCGCCGAGCGCCACTTCGCCTTCCAGGCCGCGGCCTGGTACTGGCACTTCGTCGACGTGGTATGGCTCTGCCTCTTCGTGTTCGTCTACCTGCTCTGAGATCGGGATCAGTAAGGGCGCGGGTTGGGCTCCAGCCAGCCCATCATGAGGGAGAGCAGCAGGATGACGACCACCAGCAGGGAAAAGAACACCCGACGCCCCAGCGGGGCGGACATCTTCTGGGGATGACCCGTGGTCATCATCAGCCAGAGGGCATGAAACAGCTGCCCAATGATGAGCAGCAGCATCAGTACCAGCACTATCTTGATCAACATGTTGGAGCCCTCCGTTATATGCGTGACATGGCTACATGGGATAAGCAGCGACCATGGCATCACAGGCGCTGGATCGTACTGATGTTCACTCTGGTTGTGACGGCGGGTTTGTGCAAGCTGTCGCTTTGGCAGTGGCAGCGGGGGATGGAGAAAGAGGCCTGGCTGGGGCGGATGGCAGTGGCGCAGCAGGTGGCGCCACTGACGCTTGCCCGGATCGACTGGCGCAACCTCGAGTCACTGGACGGCCTGTCACTGGGAGGGGAGGTCGAATGGGTGTCCCCTCATGTCTGGTTGCTGGACAACCAGGCGGTGGCGGGCGAGATCGGCTATGACGTCATCATACCGGTACGCGCCGGTGATGCCCGTCCCTTGTTGCTGGTCAACCTGGGCTGGGTGCCTGCACCCGCCAGCCGGCAGCAGCTGCCAAGGCCCGTCATCCCGGCAACTCTGGAGCTCGACGGTCTGTTGCGCACAGCCCCCGGTGGCGTCTTGCTGGGTCAGAACATAGAGTCCGGCCCCTATCCTAACCGGCTGCAGTCCATCAGGGTGAATGCCCTGAGCGAGATCATCGGCTCGCCCCTTGCTGACGCCGTGTTTTATCAAAGGCAGACTCCATTCCTCCATCACTACCAGCCGAATGTCATGCCGCCCGAGAAGCACAGGGCGTATGCAGTGCAATGGCTTGGGCTGGCACTGGTGATGCTGGTGGGCGGTCTGGTGCTGACAAGGAGGTTGTCCCCATGAACTCATGGTCAAGATGGAAGGTACCTGTCCTTTTTTGGCTGGTGATACTGCTGCCTGTGGTATTGGCTGCGCTGACCCTGAGGCAGGGCTGGTATGAACCCGGTACTCGCAACAAGGGGGCCTGGTTGGATCGGGAGGTCTATCTGTTGCAGCCGCTCCCGTCCCATCAGAGCAAATGGCGGCTGGTCTATCTGGCTGCCAGGCGTTGTGAGGCGCAATGCCAGCAGGTGCCAGAGTTGATGTCGCGGATCCAAAGCGCCCTTGGCCGCAATCTGGACAAGCTGGAACTGGTGCAACTGACCGATGCGCCGCCGCGCGGGGCGAACGGAGCCGTGCGGGCGGGCGATATGATGCTGGTGGACTCGCAAGGGCTGGCCATTCTGCGTTACGAGGTGCCGGCCAGCACGGCGGCGTGGCCGCTGCTTGGCAAGGCAGTGCTGTCGGATCTGCAGCAACTGCTCAAGTATCAGCGAGGTGTGCAATGAACGCGCACCTGAGGCCTGTGTCGTGTGTCCTGTTGCCATCATCCGGGTACAAGCTTCAGCGGGGGGGCGTATGAAAATACAGAAGAGGCTGGCATCGATCGCCATTGTGCTGGCGGTGTTGGTCATCGTGCTCGGTGCCTATACCCGGCTGACGGATGCCGGGTTGGCCTGCCCCGATTGGCCCGGTTGTTACGGCTCCCTGGCCGTCCCCCAATCCATGCATATGGAGCGGGCGGCCCAGCTCTACCCGGATACGCCGCTGGAGCCCCACAAGGCGCGCAGCGAGATGGTGCACCGCTACTTTGCCGGTGTGCTGGGTTGTGTGATTGCGTTGCTGTTCGTGCTGAGCTGGCGCGCTGGCGGTCGTCTGCGTCACCTCTCGGGGGCCTTGCTGGTGCTGGTGGTTGGGCAGGCGGCGCTGGGCATGTGGACGGTGACGCTGGCGCTGCACCCTCTGGTGGTGACCACCCATCTGCTGGGTGGGTTCGCCATCCTGACCCTGCTCTGGCTCTATCGGGTCGAGCTTGCGAGCTCCCCCGCGAACGCGCCCGTCTGCCGCGGTCAGGGCTTGCCCTGGCTGGGCAATGCGGCCTGCGGCGTGCTGCTGCTGCAGATAGCGCTGGGGGGCTGGACGTCGGCGAACTATGCGGCCATGGCCTGCGTCGAGCTGCCTCTCTGCCAGGGGAGCTGGCAGGAGCAGCTGAACTGGGAGGAGGCATTTCATCTGCCGCTCGGCCACGCCAGCTATGAGTTCGGGGTGTTGAGCAAGGAAGCGCGCCAGACCATCCATATCGCCCATCGTCTGGGAGCCCTGGCCACCGCCCTGCTGGTGGGGGGCTTTGCCCTCGCTCTGATCCGTCAGGGGGCCCCGTTGCGCTTCCTGGGGGGGGGCTTGCTGGCCCTGCTGCTGGTGCAAATTGCCTTGGGGCTGGCGAATGTCCACCTGGCCCTGCCGTTGGCCAATGCCCTCGCGCACAACCTGGTGGCGGCGCACCTGCTGGTGTGTTGTGTACTGGCCCGTGGGCGGCTCTCCCGCCCCCGGCTTTCCCCTTCGCTGTCGCCTGAGGCGATCAGGAGTCAGACATGAACAGCAAGTCATTGGCCCGCTTCATCGACACCCGGCTGTTGCGGGACTACTACCAACTGACCAAGCCCAAGGTGGTGGCCTTGCTGCTGCTGACCGCCTGGGTCGGCATGCTGCTGGCCGAGCCGACCCAGGCCTCACTGGACGAGATGGTGCTGGGACTGACGGGGATAGGGCTGCTGGCTGCGGGGGCCGCGGCCATGAATCACTCTCTGGATCACGGCATCGATGCCCAGATGCGCAGAACGCGCTGGCGACCGGTCGCCATGGGGCGGATCGGGCCTAAGTCTGCGATGGTGTTTGCGCTCTGGCTGGCGTTGACGGGCTTCGTCCTGCTCTATTGGGGCGTGAATCCTCTGACCGCCTGGCTGACCCTGGCCAGCCTGTTTGGCTATGCGGTCGTCTATACCCTGCTGCTCAAGCGGGCCACACCACAGAACATCGTCATCGGCGGGTTGGCAGGGGCCATGCCACCGCTGCTGGGCTGGACCAGCATAACGGGAGGGCTCTCGGCCGAGCCCTGGCTGCTGGTGATGATCATCTTCACCTGGACGCCGCCTCACTTCTGGTCCCTGGCCATCCACAGACGGGATGACTATGCTGGCGCGAACATTCCCATGCTGCCCGTCACCCACGGCATCGCATTCACCAAGACGGCAATCCTGCTCTATCTGATGATCCTGACCCTGGTCTGCCTGCTGCCCTACCTGATCGGCATGTCCGGGCTGCTTTATCTGATCGGCAGTCTGGCGTTGAACCTCGGGTTCTGCTGGCATGGCTGGTTGCTGAAGTATTCGGATCGCCCCGGTCAGGCGATGCGCACTTTCCGCTTCTCCATCTATCACCTGATGTTGCTGTTTGGTCTGCTTATTCTGGATCACCACTGGTTGTGGCGGCTGTCATAGGGGGAAGTATCTGGCAGGGGATTTGCGTAGTTGCTTGTGCATTCAGGCTGGCCCCGGGGCCAGCCTGAATCATGTTCAGAGCTTGACCATGATGTGGCGCGGCACCGTGTAGTCCTCCAGCGCGTAGAGGGAGAGATCCTTGCCGTAGCCGGACATCTTCATGCCGCCGTGGGGCATCTCGGAGGTGAGCATGAAGTGGGTGTTAATCCAGGTGCAGCCGTACTGCAGGTGGCTGGCCACCTTGCTGGCAAGGCCGAGATCCCGGGTCCAGACCGAGCTGGCGAGGCCGTAGTCCGAGTCGTTGGCCCACTGCACCACCTGCTCGGCGTCGCTGAAGCGGGTCACCGACACCACCGGGCCGAACACCTCCCGGCGCACGATTTCATCCTCCTGGCGGGCATGGGCGATCAGGGTCGGCTCGAAGAAGAAGCCGTTGCCGGGGCGGATCTTGCCCCCCGCCGTCACCTCCACGTGGCCGCTGCTCTGGGCCCGCTCCACGAAGCTGGCCACCCGGTTGCGCTGCCGGTCAGAGATGAGCGGCCCCATCTCCACCCCCTCCTCGCGTGGACCGCCCACCTTGATGGAGGCCACCGCCTCGGTCATGGCGGCGACGAACTTGTCGTAGATCTTGCCCTGAGCGTAGATGCGGCAGGCGGCGGTGCAATCCTGGCCGGCGTTGTAGAAGCCGAAGGTGCGAATGCCCGCCACTACGGCCTCCAGATCCGCATCGTCGAAGATGATGACCGGCGCCTTGCCCCCTAGCTCCAGGTGGGTTCGCTTCATGGTGCGGGCGGCACTCTGCAGGATCTTCTGGCCGGTGGCGATGTCACCGGTGAGCGACACCATGCGCACCAGCGGGTGCTCCACCAGCGGCGCCCCCACGCTCTCGCCCCGGCCGCAGACGATGTTGATGACGCCGCGCGGGAAGAGCTCGCTGGCAAGCTCCGCCAGGCGCAGGGCGGTGAGCGGGGTCTGCTCGGAGGGCTTGAGCACCACCGTATTGCCGGCGGCGAGCACGGGGGCCATCTTCCAGGCCGCCATCATCAGCGGATAGTTCCAGGGGGCAATGCTGCCCACCACCCCGATGGGGTCGCGGCGGATCATGCTGGTGTGCCCCTCGATGTACTCCCCCGCCAGCGGCCCCTGCAGGCAGCGGGCGGCGCCGGCGAAGAAACGGAAACAGTCCACCACCGCAGGCAGCTCGTCATTGAGCACAGCCAGATAGGGTTTGCCGCAGTTGAGGGATTCGAGGGCCGCAAACTCCTCGGCGTGGCGCTCGATGGCATCGGCCAGGCGCAGCAGCAGGGTGCTGCGGCTTGCCGGGGTGGTGCGGCTCCACTGGGCGAAGGCGCGCTGGGCACCGTTCACCGCCCGGTTCACCTGCTCGAATGAAGCTTCTGGCACCGAGGCGAGAAGCTCCCCGGTGGCCGGGTTGAGGATGGGCTCGGCCTGGCCGTCACCGGTGACGAACTGACCGTCGATCAAGAGTTGGGTAGAGAGTTTCATGGTTGCATCCTTGCGCACGCGTTGAGTCGTTATTTGCCACTGCCGGCGACGTCCTGGCCGTCGCGGGTGAGGTAGTAGGCAAGCAGAATGGGAATGGTGGTGAAGGCCACTATGATGAGCGCCACCACGTTGGTGACCGGCCTGTCCCGTGGCCGGATCAGCTCCTGATACATCCAGATCGGCAGTGTGGTCTGCTGGCCGGCGGTGAAGGTGGTGACGATCACCTCGTCAAAGCTGAGCGCAAACGCCAGCATGCCCCCCGCCAGCAGGGCGGTGGCGAGGTTGGGCAGGATCACGTAGCGCAGAGTCTGGAAGCCGTCGGCACCGAGATCCATCGACGCCTCGATGAGGCTCTGGTTGGTGCGGCGAAAGCGCGCCAGGGCATTGTTGTAGACCACCACCACGCAGAAGGTGGCGTGACCGATGACGATGGTCCAGAAGCTGAAGGGGATCTCCATCACCCCATAGGCGGAGCGCAGCGCGATGCCGGTGACGATGCCGGGCAGGGCGATGGGCAGCACCAGCAACAGCGACACCACCTCCTGGCCGAAGAAGCGGCTGCGGGCGATGGCCCCCGCCGCCAGGGTGCCGAGTACCATGGCGGCCAGCGTCGCCAGCCCCGCTACCTCCAGCGACAGCTGGATGGCGCGCCACACATCGGGGCGGTTGAGGGTCACCTCGAACCACTTGAGGGTGAGCCCGGGCGGCGGGAACTGGTAGCTCTTGCTCTCGCTGGTGAAGGCGTAGAGGAAGATGAACAGGATCGGAAAGTGCAGGAACAGGAGGCCGCCGATGGCCGCGTACTTGAGCAGGCCGGAAGGCTGGCGGCCATGGTCCCGTTTCATGGGCTGATTAGAGCGCATCGAAGGCCCCCAGGCGTTTCGCGATGGTGAGGTAGATGGCGATGATGAGGATCGGCACCAGCGAGAAGGCGGCGGCGAAGGGCAGGTTGCCCGCCGTACCCTGCTGCATGTAGACCACCTGACCTATGTACATGGTGGAGTTGCCTATGATGCCGGGGATGATGTAGTCCCCCAGCGTCAGGGAGAAGGTGAAGATGGATCCCGCCACCACGCCGGGCAGGGCCAGCGGCAGTATCAGGGTGCGGAAGGTCTGGGCCGGGGTGGCGCCGAGATCGCCGCTCGCCTCCAGCAGGGAACGCGGGATCCGCTCTACCGCCGCCTGGATGGGCAGGATCATGAAGGGCAGCCAGACGTAGACGAACACGATGAAGGTGCCGATGCGCGAGAACGACAGCGACGGCCCCCCGATCACCGGCAGCGAGAGGATGGCGTCCAGCAACCAGTCCAGCCCCAGGGTGTCTGCCAGCCAGCTCACCACCCCCTCTTTGGCCAGGATCAGCTTCCAGGCGTAGACCCGCACCAGATAGCTGGACCAGAGCGGCAGCATGATGCCGACGTAGAACAGGGCCCGGGTCTTGCCGCTGGTGTAGCGCGCCATGTAGTAGGCCACCGGAAAGCCGAGGAGGGCGCAGGCCAGGGTCACCAGCAGCGACATGCCGACGGTACGGCCGATGACGTCGAGATTCTCCGCCCGCAGCAGGGCGACGAAGTTCTGCAGCCCCAGTTCATGGCGGATCTGGCCGCTGAACTCGTCCAGCCCGAAGAAGGCGTTGGAGAGCAGCATCAGCAGGGAACCGACATAGATGATGCCAAGCCACAGCAGGGGCGGCCCGAGCAGGATGGCCAGCAACAGACCCGGCCGCCCGTAGAGCAGGGTGGAGAGGCGCCGTAGCGGCCGATAGGAGAGGGGGGCAGTGGGTTGGCTCATGGCAAGGCTCGCACTGTGGGGGGCGCTCATGGTTGAGCTCCCAGAGGGGCGGTGTGCAGGCGATGGATCGCCTGCTCCGGCCAGCTGAGGCTGACCCGGGCGCCACGGGGCAGGCGGGCCTGGCCCTCGTTGGGGTGGTTGACGATAAGCTCGAGCTGCTCGCCGAGATCGACCCGGTAGCGCACGAAGGGACCGAGGTACTCCACCTCGCGCACCTCCCCTGACCAGCCCGGTGTGCCGGCCTCGGCGAGCCGGATCCGCTCCGGGCGCACCATCATCTGGCGAGCATCGCCGCACAGACGGCGGGCCTGCTCCCCCTCGAACAGGTTGACGGTGCCGACGAAGGGGGTGGCGGGGGCGTCGTAGATAGTATCCGGCGCGGCTATCTGCTCGATCTTGCCCTGATTGAAGATGCAGATGCGGTCGCTCATGGAGAGCGCCTCCTGCTGATCGTGGGTGACGAAGATGAAGGTGATGCCGAGCTGGCGCTGCAAGGCTTTCAGTTCGAGCTGCATCTGCTCGCGCAGCTTGAGGTCGAGCGCCCCGAGCGGTTCGTCCAGCAGCAGGATGCGCGGCTGGTTGATCAGTGCCCGGGCGATGGCGATGCGCTGGCGCTGGCCGCCGGAGAGCTGGCCGGGCTTGCGGCTGCCGACGCCGGGCAGGCGCACCAGATCCAGCATCTCGTCCACCTTGCGGTAACGCTCCGCCTTGGCGACGCCTTTGAGCATCAGGCCGTAGCCGATGTTGTCGCGCACATCCATGTTGGGAAACAGGGCGTAATCCTGAAACACGGTATTGAGGTTGCGATCGTAGGGGGGCACGGTGGAGCAGGGCTCGCCGAACAGCCGGATCTCCCCCTCGCTCGGGTATTCGAAGCCCGCTATCATCCGCAGGCAGGTGGTCTTGCCGGAACCGCTCGGCCCCAGCAGGGTGAAAAACTCGCCGGCCGGGATCTGGAAGGAGATGTCATCGACCGCCTTCACCTCGCCATAGTGGCGGCTGACCCGGTCAAATTGTACGGCGTTCATGGGACGTCCTTGTCTGTGTAGGAAGCGGGCCGGACTCCTGTCCGGCCCCATATCGGCATTTACGGAGGCTGTCTCAGCGACCACCCAGGATGGTGATATAGTCCGAGACCCAGCGGTAGTAAGGCACACAGGTTCCCTGGCTCTTGCACTGGGAGACGGGGGTACGCCAGAAGTGAACCCGATCGAAGTTGTCGATGCCGTTGGTCTTGCAGCCCTCTTTCCCGAGCAGGGCGTTGCCCTCGCAGGCGGCGGGCACCACGGGCACGGAGCCGAACCAGGAGGCGAGATCTCCCTGCAACTTGTTGTTCAGGGAGTGCTCCAGCCACTTATAGGCACAGGTGAGGTTCTTGGCCTCGTTGTGCACCATGCTGGTATCGGCCCAGCCGGTGACGCCCTCCTTGGGCACCGTCGTGGCGATGGGCTGCTTGTCGGCGATCAGGGTATTGGCCTGGAACGGCCAGGAGCCGGAGGCCACCACCCCCTCGTTCTTGAAATCATCTATCTGGACGAAGGCGTCGTGCCAGTAGCGCCCCACCAGCTGGCGCTGCTTGCGCAGCAGATCGAGGGAGGCCTTGTACTGCTCCTCGTTCAGCTCGTAAGGATCCTTGATGCCGAGCGCCGGCTGGTGGGTCATCAGATAGAGGGCGGCGTCTGCGATATGGATGGGGCCATCGAACGCTTGCACCCGCCCCTTGTTAGATTTGCCGTCCGGCAGGGTCTGCTCCTCGAACACCACGCTCCAGGAGTCGGGCGCCTTGGGGAACACCTTGGTGTTGTACATCAATATGTTGCCGCCCCACTGGTAGGGCACGCCATAGTGCTTGCCATCTACCGTGTGCCAGGGAGCATTCTGCAGGCGGGGGTCTATCTTGCTGTAGCTCGGGATGAGCGCCAGGTTGAGTGCCTGCACCTTGCCCCCCGCGATGAGGCGCAGGCTGGCGTCGCCGGAGGCGGTCACCAGATCGAAGCCCCCTTCGTTCATCAGGGCCACCATCTCGTCCGAGGTGGCGGCCGTCTTGACGCTGACCTTGCAGCCGGTCTCCTTCTCGAAGCCGGTTACCCAGTCGTAGTTCTTGTCGGTCTCGCCGCGCTCCACGTAGCCGGCCCAGGCCACGATATTGAGCTGGCCTTCACCCTTGCCGAGGGTGGTGGGGGCAGCCTGGGTCTGGCCTGCCAGCAGGGCGGGGATCAGGGCCAGGGTCAGGGGGGTCAGTTTCATCTTGCTCTCCTTGCATGAACTGGAGCCATGCGCTACCGCAATGGCACTTAACATCCTGTTAACCAGTCATGAGCGTAGGAGAAGGCAGTGGGAATGAGAATTTCAATTTTTGACGCCAGAGGTATCTGCCAAATCTATATCGAGTGCAGATGAATCTTTTTTTTGATGATGGCTCGGTGATCACCCTGAGGGCGCTGGCTAGCGGGAGACCGGCTGGCGGGCCCGCAGCCGGCTCTGATCCCGCGCTATGTCAATGAACTCGCGGGCGGTCCAGTCGAGCCGCGAGCCGCGCCGCCACACCAGGCCGATGTCGATGGCGGGGATGGGCTCCTTGATGGCGCGGGCCTCGACCCGCTCCTGCTCCAGCGACCAGGGGCGGTAGGCAAAGTCCGGCAGCAGGGCGAGCCCGAGTTGGCTCGCCACCAGGCTGCGCACCGCTTCCACCGAAGCGGTGCGCAGCACAGTGCGGGGGGAGATGCCGTAGCGGCGCAGGCCGGCCCCGATGATCTGATCCAGCTGATCGGCGGTCAGCGAGATCATGGGCTCGTCACCTAACGCCTTGAGGGAGAGGGTCGATTCCGCGCAGAGGGGGTGGTTGGCGGCGAGCCAGAGCCGCAGGGGTGATCGGGTCAGTAGCTCGGTATCGAACGCCTCCTGGCGTATGGTGCGGTTGGTCATCAGGATCCCCACGTCCACCTCGCCGTTGACGATCTGATGCTCCAGAAACTGCTGATCGTCTTCCTTCACCTCGATACGTACCGCCGGAAAGGCGCGGCGAAAGCGTCCTATGGCCTCCGACAGGTAGTAGCCGGCCACCAGCGTCGTCACCCCTATGGTGAGCTGCCCCTGATCCTGCTGGGCCACCGCCTTGAGGGACTGGCCGGCTTCGGTCATGGCGCCGAGAATGCGCCTGGCATGGAGCAGAAACTGGTGGCCCTGGGCCGTCAGGGTGACGCCACGCGGGTTGCGCTCGAACAGGGCCGCGCCGAGCTCGGTCTCCAGCTCGCGGATGGCGCTGGTGACTGCCGACTGGGAGATGTGCAGCTCGGCGGCGGCGCGGCTGACCGAGAAGCTGTCGGCCACGGCCACGAAGTAACGGATCTGGCGAAAGGTAAAATTCATCTGGGCATCCTGCCACGGGCGACGAGGTTGGCTGCCAGCTTAACCCCGAACTTCCCCCAAGCAAAAGGCGCCGTGATGGCGCCTTTATCAGTATTTTTCCTGCTGTTAGCGGGAGCTGGCCGCCTCGATCACCGGCACCCGGTTCACCGCCTTGCCCAGATAGGCGAGGGTGATGGTCACTATGATGCAGGTGAAGCTGAGCCACATGTAGGGCAGGTAGTCGAGTGTGGCCACCCCCAGCACCCCGGCCATGAAGATGCCGTTGTCGCTCCAGGGCACCATGCCGCAGGTGAGGGTGCCGCCGAACTCGGCGTTGCGGGAGAGGTTCTTGCGCGCCAGCCCCAGCCGGTCGTAGTTCTTGGCCATGATCTTGGGGGTCAGGATCAGGGACACATACATGGCGGAACCGAACACGTTGGCCAGGAAGGCGGTGCCTATGGTGTGGCTGGTCAGGCTGCCGACGCTGTTGATGCGCTTCTCGAAGGCGCTGGC
The DNA here is from genome assembly GCF_041402505.1 of Aeromonas sp. S2(2024). Taxonomy (NCBI): domain Bacteria; kingdom Pseudomonadati; phylum Pseudomonadota; class Gammaproteobacteria; order Aeromonadales; family Aeromonadaceae; genus Aeromonas; species Aeromonas sp. S2(2024). The sequence goes on along the minus strand of NZ_JBGLRL010000003.1, from coordinate 177,134 downwards.
GATCACTGCCAGTATGCCGACCTTCTCCAGCAGGCCGCCAAAGCCCAAGCCGAAGATGATGACGGCCACCGAGCCCAGCATGGACTCCATGCCGCCGCGACCCAGGATGTTGTCGATGAAGTCGACGCCTGAGGTGATGGCGAACGGGCTATAGGCGGAGTGCATCGCCTTGACCGGATCCATGTCCTGGAAGGCGATGGCCCAGACAAGGCCGAGCAGGGCGCCGAAGCTGATCACCGGGAAGGCGGGTTTGCGGTTCGCCAGCAGGCCCAGCACCAGCACCACCGGCACAATGGCCAGCGGGGTGATGTTGAACTGCTTGTCGAGGGCCTCCATCACCAGGTTGACCTGCTCTAGGCTGACGTTGCCGGAGTACTGCATGCCGACCACGGTGAACAGGGCGGCGGTGATGACGTAGGAGAACAGACTGATGGGCAGCATCCCCTTGATGTGTTCCACCACATCGACGTTGGACATGGTCGAGGCCAGTACTACGGAGTCGGAGAGCGGGGAGAGCTTGTCACCGAAGTAGACGCCGGAGAGCACGGCACCGGCCACCAGGGGGGCGGGCACCCCAAGACTGTGGCCGATCCCCATCATGGCGATCCCCGCCGTGGCGGCAGAGCCCCAGGAGGTGCCGGTAGCCAGCGAGGTGAGGGAGCAGATGATCAGGGTCGCCAGCAGGAAGATGGAGGGGTGTATCACCTTGAGGCCGAAGTAGATGATGCTGGGGACTATGCCGCCGGCGATCCAGGTGCCCACCAGGGCACCGACGGAGACCAGTATCAATATGGCCCCCATCCCCTTGGCGACGCCGTCGACGGCCGCCTGCTCCAGAGACTTGTAATCATGGCCTAGCCGGATGCCGAGCCCCATGATGACGAACCAGGCAATGAACAGTGCCAGCTGGATCGGCAGATCGAGCACGCTGGTGAACGAAAAGGCCAGGGCCAGGAAAATGGCCAGGCAGGCAAAGACCTGTGCCATGCCAGGCAATCGGATGTGGTTTTGTTGGTTTTGCATAGATACTTCCTAAACTCTTGCTCGCCAAGGTCGGTCCCTCTCGTCCTGTGGATACACGTATCCCGAGGGGCCGGCCCAAAAAGAGGCCGCAATCTACCACAAACCCGGGGCGCAAAATCCCAACTTATTTAGCAAAAATGCATTAATGTTTGATAAATCTACTCATTAGTTGATCTCATCGGCGCTTTTTTTGAATATCAGGCCGATGCAGGGCAAATAGCCAAAACCCATAGAGAAGTCCGATTGCACTCTCCACAGTCACAAACGATAATCGTTATCGTTTGATTCTATGAGTAGCATCATCATGATCTGGATAGTGCGGTGTCTCTTACTGGCAGCCTTGCTGGCGGTGTTGGGCTGGGGTCAGGACAAGGCATACGGCCTGTGGAGTCTGGGCTTCTTGCTGGCCGCCTGGGTCATGCTGGAACCCAGGCTGAGGCCGGCGCTGATCCTGCTGCCGGTCGCGGGCATGACGGGGGTCGTCACCCTGCTCTGGCAGCAAAGCTGGCTATAGGAGCCGTTCAGCGGGAAGGGACGGCCCGGATCTTGTCATAGGCCTGGCGGAGGGCGGCGATGACCTTCTGCTCCATCTCGGTGCGTTCGGCATCCGGGGTGAAGTAGATCATGTCGACGTTGTGGCGTATGTAGTGAGAGGGGAGTTGATTGAGGGTCAGGCAACAGAGATCGGCCAGCTGGTAGGGGGTCAGTGTCTGGTTAAGCCCTTGTTTTTCTATCTCTTTGAGCACCAGATGCTCATAGAAGTTGTGAATGTCGGTATCCAGGATCATGGGAAAACCCCTGTGGTGGCATGGCATTCTCAACAGCATAGCCATGGCAGGGGCAAAAACAAAAGGCCCATCACTTTCGTGATGGGCCTTTTTGCATGATGAATGGTGCGAAGAGAGGGACTCGAACCCTCACATCCGTGGGACACTAACACCTGAAGCTAGCGCGTCTACCAATTCCGCCACCTTCGCACACTGATTTTCTCCAGCTGGTTTTTAAATGCGATTGGAGCGCATTGCTCTGTGTTTACATGTCAGAATCATGGTGCGAAGAGAGGGACTCGAACCCTCACACCCGGGGGGCACTAACACCTGAAGCTAGCGCGTCTACCAATTCCGCCACCTTCGCACATTCGGGTTATCAGTCTGGATTTACATGCTGTCTGATAAAAGCATGGTGCGAAGAGAGGGACTCGAACCCTCACATCCGTGGGACACTAACACCTGAAGCTAGCGCGTCTACCAATTCCGCCACCTTCGCACATTGTCATCAATCTTGTTTTACATGCCATCGATGAAGCATGTTGCAGTATGGTGCGAAGAGAGGGACTCGAACCCTCACATCCGTGGGACACTAACACCTGAAGCTAGCGCGTCTACCAATTCCGCCACCTTCGCATCACTGCGGTGGGGGATTCTATAGAGTTTTGGGGGGGCGTCAACAGCCAAAGGGGACTTTTTTCGCTGTTGACGGATAAAGCCGTGTCAAGGGCACAAAACTTCAGCAATCTGGGTCACGCCGGGGCCAGTGCGTCCTGATACATCTGTTCGTACAGAGGGATGGAGTCGGCCCAGTCGAAGCGGGTGTGCATGGCATTTTGCTGCACGCGGGCAAACCGTTCGGGTTCTTGCAGGTAGTGGAGCAGGCTGCGGCGCATGGCATCGAGCAAGGTGCTGGCGGTGGGATCGTTGAAGCAGAAACCGGTCGCCCTGGCGGGATCGGCATCCCAGTCCACCACGGTATCTTTCAGTCCGCCGACGGCCCGTACCAACGGCAGGGTGCCATAGGCCAGGCTGTACATCTGGTTGAGGCCGCAGGGCTCGAACAGCGAAGGCATCAGGAAGAAATCGGCGCCGGCTTCCACCAGGTGGGCCAAACGGTCGTCATAGGCATTGATGAAGGCGAACCGGTCGGGATGTTGCTGGGCTATGGTCTGCAACTGGGCGGCGAGGGAAGGGTCGCCCGAGCCCACGATCACCACCTGGACCTGGTGTTGCAGGAACTTGTCCAGCGCCGGGATAAGCAAATGCACCCCTTTCTGCTCGGTCAGACGACACACCATGCCATAGATGGGCAAGTTGCCGACGGGCAGCCCCGTCTCCTGCTGCAGTGCCCGTTTGCAGGTGTGTTTGCCGGCTAAGTGGTCGGCGTCATAGGTGGCGGGCAGCAGGGGATCGAAGGCAGGATCCCAATCCTGATAGTCACAACCGTTGAGGATGCCGCGCAAGTCGCTCGCCCGTTGTTGGAACACGCTGGCCATGCCGTGAGCCCCCAGGTGCGTCAGCAGCTCGCTGGCATAGTTGGGGCTGACTGCATTGATCTTGTCTGCGTAGAGCACACCGCACTTGAGCAGGTTGATGTGACCGTAGTCGTAGTTGATGCGCTGCTCGTAGTCCTGGATCTCAGGCACTGCCCAGAACTGCTGGCGATCGAACACCCCCTGAAAAGCCGCATTGTGGATGCTGATGACAGACCGGGTGCGCTGGAAGAAGGGATTGTGAGCGTGGCGCGTCTTGAGCAGCAGCGGCAGCAGGCCGGTGTGCCAGTCGTTGCAGTGGACTATGTCAGGGGCGAAGTTCAGCTGCTCGCAGGCGTGCAGGGCCGCCGCCGCGAGGAAGGCGAAACGCTCGCCGTTGTCGGGATAGGCCTGATTGTTCTCGGCATAGAGCTGGGGCCGTTCGAAATAGGCTGGGCAATCGAGCAGATAGACGCAGATCCCGTCCAGTTCCAGCTGGTAGATGCGATAGCTGATGTCGTCCCGCCCCTGGGGGGTGGGCAACCAGCGCGAGGCGAGTAGTCTGGCTTCATCCCGGCGCTTTAGCGTCTGGTAGAAGGGCAGGATGATGCGAACGTCGTGACCCTCCCGGGCGAGATGCTGCGGCAGGGCCTTGGCCACATCCGCCAGGCCCCCGGTCTTCACAAGCCCCTCAACCTCCGAGGCGACAAACAGGACTTTCAGTGGGTTAATAGCCAACTCTTGCTCCCTTAGGTACCACGACGATACCGCCTTCGGATACGGTAAACCGCTCTCTGTCATGGTCCAGATTCTCACCGATCACGGTGCCGGGTGCAATTTCAACGTTTTTGTCGATGATGGCGCGTCGAATTGAGCAGCCTTCACCTATCTTCACATCCCCGAGCAGCACGGACTCGCTGATGTGGCTGCAGGGGCCTATGTTGCAGCGAAAACCCAGGATGGAGCGCTGGATCTGGCTGCCCTGAATGAAGCAACCGCCGGAGATCAAGGAGTTGGCAATCTTGACCTTGCAGTCATCGGTGTCGATGAAGGTGGCGGGGGGCAGCGGCGGATAGTGGGTGTGCAGCGGCCACTTGCGATTGTAGAGGGAGAAGGGGGCGTCGTCGGCCACCAGATCCATGTGGGCTTGCCAATAGGAGTCGAGAGTCCCCACATCACGCCAGTAGACGTTGGGCTTCTCACCCGGGATCACGTTGGTGCTGTAGTCATAGACATAGACGGGAGCGCGCGGGAACAGGCTGGGGATGATGTCCTTGCCGAAATCGTGGCTGGAATTCTCCTCGGCGGCATCGCGCTTGAGCTCACGGTAGAGCGCCTCGGTCTCGAAGATGTAGTTGCCCATGGAGACCAGAGCCTGAGTGGGATCTCCAGGGATGGGCTTCGGATGCCTGGGTTTTTCTTCAAACCCTATCATGCGGCCTTCCTGATCCACCTCGATCACCCCGAAGGCACTCGCCTCCTCGATGGGCATACGCAGGGCTGCCACGGTGAGGGCAGCGGCCTTCTGCTTGTGGAAGCTCACCATCTGGCTCACATCCATCTTGTAGATGTGGTCGGAACCGAAGATGCAGACGTGTTCGGGGTCGGAGATCTCGATGAAGCGCAGGTTCTGATAGATGGCGTCGGCCGTGCCGTCATACCAGCGTTTGCCCATCCGCATCTGAGCCGGAATGGGATCGATGAAACGATCCGTGATGCCGACGATGTTCCAGCCTTTCTTCATGTGCAGGTAGAGGGACTGGGACTTGAACTGGGTGAGCACGTAGATGCGCAGGAAGTCGGCGTTGACGAAGTTGTTGAGGACGAAGTCGATCAAGCGGTAGCTGCCACCGAATGGGACAGAGGGCTTGCTGCGGGTGGTGGTCAGTGGCTGCAGTCGGGTTCCTTCGCCGCCAGCCAGTATCATGGTGAGTATGCCTGCCATCGTATTTCTCTCCCTGAGTTCATACCTTGAAAAGGTTTTCATGCCGCTGCGAAAAAACACCCCTAAAGGGGTGGTAAACGTTTTCTTGGTACCTTAACAGATCCCTTCTGGCACTCTCTACTTGTTTTATTACAACCGTTGCACTTATTTAGGCTTTGCTCAGATACACCTTGAATTTGCCATCGCCGGCGATCACCTCGGTCCGTTTGAAGTGCGTCTCCAGTATAGGTTGGTAACGCAGGAAGGCATTGGCGACTATGGTCAGGGCGCCATCGGCGGTGAGAAATTCGGGTGCCCTTGCCAGGAAGGTTTCGGTGGCTGCATAGAAGGTCTTGAGCCCGGCATGGAAGGGGGGATTCGAGACGATATGTTGGAATCTTTCGGCAATATCGGAGTAGACATCAGAGGCATAGACTCGCCCCTGCAGACCGTTGACCGCCAGGGTGCGGCGGCTGGATTCGAGCGCAAGGGCGCTGATGTCCACCATGTTCACCGTCAGTGCCGGGTTGCGTTTGGCCAATATCGAGCCGATGACGCCGGCGCCACAGCCAAAATCGAGCAGCTTGCCCTGCATGGGTGGGAGGCTCGCCAACAGCATCTGGCTGCCGAGATCCAGCCCGTCGGCGCTGAAGACCCCTGGCAGTGCCATGACGGTCAGCGCGGTATCGCCGGCCTTGCACTCATAACGGCTGAACCAGGCATCCAGCTCGAACGGGGCGACCGGCTTGCCGAGCTCGCCATGATAGAGGGAGCAGCGGCGGGCCGAGTCGCGTTTGACCGGTTTCTCACCATAGGGAGCCAGCAGCTTGTCGGCTCCATTGATGCCGCCGCGGTTCTCGCCAGCGAGGAACAGCTCGGCGCCAGGCTCCAGCAGCGGGGCCATCATGGCCAGCAGATATTGCGCCTCGGCCTTGGCCTTGGGCATCAGTAGCAGCAGGGCATCGAAGCGAGGGCTCCCGCCGAGCTGGTGATCGAACAGGATGCGCTCACCCAGGGCCGCCTGCTGGCTGCGGTAATAGCAGTAATCCGTGGTGAAGACCGCCAGGGAGTCGGTCAGCTCGGCCAGTTGACGAGGGTAATCATCCTCCAGGGCACCACACACCAATAGCCGTTTGCCGACAAAGAGGGCTTGATTACGTTCCAGCATCTGGCTGACGGCACTGACAGGACGGCTCATTGGGACTCTCCACACTTTTTTGGGCGGCCATTATACATGGCCGCTTTCGCCTTGACATTTATGCCGTGTTCCCGAAATATGCCCAGACACCTTATTTATCCAGAGATGATGCAATGCGGTCATGCGTATCGAAACGAAAGCATAAACACAGCCTGACATTCGGGCCTGCTGGCGTGCGCGCGTAACCTCTCATCCCTGAGACGATTCAAGCCCCGGTAGCGACCCACGTACCGGGGCTTTTTATTGACCAATCCATCTGTTTAGGAGAAGGAAATCCCATGTTTCAAGGTTCGATAGTTGCCCTGATCACCCCATTTCGACAGGGCCAGCTGGACGAGGCCGCGCTGGCTCGTCTGGTGGAGTGGCACATAGAGCAGGGGACCCATGGCATAGTGCCGGTCGGTACCACGGGGGAGAGCCCGACCCTGACCCACGACGAGCACTGCCGGGTGGTGGAGCTGGTGGTCAAGCAGGTGGCGGGGCGCATTCCGGTGATTGCCGGGGCTGGCTCCAACAATCCGGTCGAAGCCATCGAATACACCCGTTTCGCCGAGCAGATGGGGGCGGATGCCACCCTGCATGTGGCCGGTTACTACAACCGCCCGAATCAGGAAGGCTTGTTCCACCACTTCAAGGCGGTCCATGACGCCACCACAAAACCCATCATCGTCTACAACATTCCGCCCCGCGCCATCGTCGATGTGCAGCCGGCGACCCTGGCCCGCCTCGCCGAGTTGCCGCGCATCGCCGGCGTGAAGGATGCCACCGGCGATCTGGCCCGCCCCTGGGTTGAACGCCAGCTCATCAAGAAGCCCTTTGCCTGGCTCTCCGGGGAAGATGCCACCGCCGTTGCCTACAACATCGGCGGTGGTCAGGGCTGCATCTCGGTGACGGCCAACGTGGCCCCCAAGCTGGTGGCCGAGGTCCAGAACCTGACCCTGGCCGGCGAGTGGCAGGCCGCCCGCGAGCTGCAGGACAAGCTGATCCCGCTGCATCAGGCCATGTTCGCCGAGCCGAGCCCGGCGGGCGCCAAGTATGCAGTCTCCCTGCTTGGTCTGTGCAGTGAGGAGTGCCGTCTGCCGGTGATGCCGCTGTCTGACGCTACCCGCGAGCGGATCCGCCAAGCCATGCAGGCCTTGAATCTGTTGTAAAAACTGGGCTCTGGATCTCGCTTTTGATTGCCAGGTCAATTAATGGCCAGGCTTTGCCGATATACTCGCTTGGATACAACCAAGGATGATTTGGCATGCAAGAATGGGATCCGGAGCACTTCACCAGTTTTGAACATCTCTGTGAAGTGACGTTGGCGGCGGTCAGAGAAAAGACCGAGGCCGAGCAGATCTATCTGTGGCTGCGGGCGCCAACGCCCCAGCTCTACCACTACAGGCCTGAGCAGGGCTTGCTCTGTCTGAGCGCCGACATGCTCACCTCCCTCGACCTGCCTCTCCTCTTCATTGAACGTTCCCTCGATCTCGGCCAGTTGCTGGTGGAGCCGATCGCGCCGACTCGTGCCATCTGGGAGAGCGTCGAGCCGGAGAGCCCACGCCTGCGTGCAAGCTTCCCGCTCAAGCGCCACAAGGGGTTGGAGGCCGTGGTCTATCTGGAAACCCGGCGCCGCCTCGATCGCTTGCCAAGGCGTCAGCAACAGAGCATCCAGTTGCTGATGCACTACCTCGCCGCCGAGCTGGAGAGCCGGCGACTCGCCGGTCAGGTCGATCTGGAGCGGGATCAACGGATCAATACCCAGGCCGATCTCGTCCGCAGCCAGGCCCTGCAGGACTCCTTCCTCAGCATGCTGCAGGCATTGCACCAGGTAGGAGTCAAGCTGTCGCGCTGTGACGGTGAGGATCGCCTGCTGCACGATGCGGTGGTGCTGGCGCGCCAGGAGTTGCAGTTCGATCGCATCGCCATCTTCCTGACGGACAGTCAACTCAAGACCATGCACGGTACCTGGGGTACCAACGAGGCGGGTGAGCTCATCGACGAGCGCCATTTCATCAGTCCCATTCCTGATCATCCCACGGTGCAGGAGGCGCTGCGGCGCAAGGATTATGTGCTGGTGCTGGAGGATACCCCGCTCTATTACGAGAAGCAGGTGGTGGGGCGCGGCTGGAATGCCATGGTGTCGCTCTGGGACGGGGGCACCCCCATCGGCTGGATCGCCGCCGACAACCTGCTCTGGCGTCGTCCGCTCAAGGCGTATCAGAGCGAGATCTTCAAGCAATATGCCGCCGTGCTTTCCCAGTTGCTGATCCGCCAGCGCACCCAGGCGGCGCTCGAGCGTTTCAACCGTGACCTGGAGCTGCGGGTGCAGGAGCGGACCCGGCAGCTGGCCGACACCAACCGGGCGCTGGAGGAGGCCAACCGGCGTCTCTCCCTGCTGTCGCTGGAGGATCCCCTGACCGGGATCGCCAACCGCCGTCAGTGGGACATCACCATGGAGCGGGAGTGGGAGCGGGCGCGCCGTCATCAGGGGATATTGGCAGTACTGATGATAGACGTGGACGAGTTCAAGTCCTACAACGATCACTTCGGCCACGGCAAGGGGGATCAGTGTCTGCAACGGGTCGCGGCCCTGCTGCAGGACACCGAGCGGCGGCGTACCAATCTGGTGGCCCGTTATGGCGGTGAGGAGTTCGTAATCCTGCTGTGCGCCCCGCAACCCGGGGAGGCAGAGCGGCTGGCGGAGCAGATCCACCACGGGCTGGAAGCCCTGCAGATCCCCCATCCGGCCTCCCGGGTGGCGGCGGCGCTTACCGTCAGCATCGGCTTCAGTTACCTCATCCCCTCCTCGGACAAGGGGTGGCAGACCCTGACCGAGCAGGCGGATCAGGCGCTCTATCACGCCAAGTCACAGGGCCGGGCCTGTACCCTGGCCTATCGCTGACGTCGGACTCACCCTCTCTCCTTCCTCACCGCGCCAGGGGGCCAACGCTCTGGTGCATCTCTTTTCCTCGGCATAAATGTGGTGGCAAGCGTTTCTCGCCCTCTGACGCATGGCGATGGGGCCGGGGTCTGGCTAGAATGGGGGCCCATTTTTCACAGACAGATCCTGCACCATGACCCTATCCGGATTTCAAGGCCTGGTTTTCGACCTCGACGGCACCCTGGTGGACTCCATGCCTTTGCACCTGGCCGCCTGGGAACATACCGCCCGCGAGTTTGGCTTTCAGTTCGATGCCGACTGGTTTTATGAACTGGGTGGCATGCCCAGCCGCAAGATAGCCTTGCTGGTGGCCGAGGTGCAGCAGATCGCGCTGGACCCGCTGGTGGTGACGCGCTGCAAGACGGAGCACTATGTGGCCAACCTGCACAAGGCGACCCCCTTCCCGGCCATGCTGGATCTGGTCAGGCGCTATCACGGTCTCATTCCCATGGGGATAGGCACGGGATCACCTCGCATCAATGCCGAGGCGGTGCTGCGCAATACCGGACTGGATAGCTACTTCCCCGTGGTGGTGACCGCCGACGACGTGGCGCTGCACAAACCCCATCCGGATACCTTTCTGCTGGTGGCGCAGCGACTCGGGGTTGCGCCTGACGGCTGTCTGGTGTTCGAGGACACGGGCATAGGGGCGCAGGCCGGTGAGGCCGCAGGCATGCAGGTGTGCATGGTCAAGGAAGGGAAGCCGGTCGGATTGACCTACTGAGCAAACGGGCTGGCCGTCGAGGCCGCCTGGGGGAGAAGACCCACTCTCATACGGGACAGGCATGACATGAGAGTGGGGATGCGCGTCGTCACTAATTGACGCAGCGGCAAGCTCAGAGTCAGGAGGAGGCGAGCATCACTGCTCGCTGCTACCGCCCTGGTTGTCGTCATAACGGCTAGGGCCGCCGTGGGGACGCGGAGCCATGGAGACCCGTGGCTTGCGGGCGCGCTGGATGCTGACCTGGGGGCGGCCGGAGTGCATGGCGATGGTGGAGATCTTGGCCTTGTAGACCAGTTGCTGATTGCCATGGGCATCGGTCAACAGCACGCTGTACTGGTCGAAGCCGCTGATGGTCCCCTCCAGCTTGATGCCGCTCACCAGGAAGATGGCGACCTGACTGCGGTTCTTGCGCAACCAGTTGAGGGCAGAATCTTGCCCGTTCCCAAGGGAGAATGCCTGCTCGATGGTGGAGTAGCTTGGGGATTCAGTTGTCATAAATTATTGTCCCGCGGAAAAAAAGTGGCGTTTGATTGTGCTAAATGGTCACAGGCTTGTCAAAGTCATTCTCACCCTGCCGCCAAAGCATCGATGAACAGGGGCTGATGTGCGGGAGCTTGCGCAAATTTGCAGATAAATATGCCCCTTATCCCTGGGGCCAGGGTCGAGCTATGCCAAAAAAAACCTTTCCAGGCCGCGCCCCATGCCCATCTATCTCCCGTCCCTTAAGGCCCTGTACATGAACAGGGCTGGTGGTTAGCGGCGGTGGCTGCAATAATTGGCGCCTCTGGCCGTTCGCGGCCTCATGCTGGGGTCCTATCTTGCATCCGGTTTCACACCAACACCCGATTACCTATACCCATGACGCGACCGCGTGCGAAGAGTGTGACTTGCTGGTGCCGGCCACCGCGCTGGCCGTGGGGGAGACGAGCAGTTGTCCCCGTTGCGGTCACACCCTGAGTGCGCACCTGCCGCAGCAGGAGCTCAGACCCATCGCCTACGGCTTTGCGGCGCTCATCATGTTCGTGCTCTCCAACGCCTTCACCTTCATGTCGTTCTCGGCCAAGGGAGTGGGGCAGGAGATGACCTTCCTGCAGTGCATCACCACCCTGGTGGATCAGGGCTATCTGTTTCTGGGGGCCGTGCTGAGCCTGACCCTGATCGGTCTGCCACTGGTCTATATCGGCTCCATCATGCTGGTGCTGTGGCGGCTCGACAAGGATCTGCACAGCAATGCCCTGCGCTCACTCGGCCGATTGCTGTGCCGGATCAAACCCTGGTTGATGGTGGATGTCTTCCTCATCGGGGTGCTCATCTCTCTGGTCAAGCTGATGGGCATGGCCGACATCAAGATGGGGCTGTCGTTCTGGGCCTTCGTGGGCTACACGGTGCTGCTGATCAAGATGATCTCGTCCCTGGACCGGATGTGGCTGTGGCAACGTTTGTTCGGCCAGACCGAGGCGAGAGAGCTGGATCCCGAGGCCAGCGCCCTGGAGTACGGGCTGGTGGGGTGCCACATCTGCGGCGCGCTCAATGACGGCGATGCCCATAGCTGCTCCCGCTGCGGCGATCGTCTGCACCAGCGCAAGCCGGGCGGTCTGAACCGTACCTGGGCACTGCTCATCACCTCGGTGATCCTCTATATTCCTGCCAACCTCTATCCCATCATGGACACCGTCTTTCTGGGGGACGACAGCCCCTCGACCATCATGGGGGGGGTGGTGTTGCTCTGGGCCATGGGCTCCTACCCCATCGCCGCCGTCATCTTCTTTGCCAGCGTGGTGGTGCCCCTGGTGAAGATCCTGGCGCTGCTGTGGCTCTGCTACATGGTGCAGCGTGGCCGGGTCGGTTCTCCCCTTGGCAAGCTCAAGCTCTATCGCATGACCGAATTTGTGGGACGCTGGTCGATGATCGACGTCTTCGTGGTGGCCATCTTGGCCGGCCTCATCCGCCTCGATAATCTGATGACCATCTACCCGGGCCCCGCGGCCGTTGCTTTTGCCGGGGTCGTTTTGATCACCATGGTGGCCGCCATGAGTTTCGATTCCCGCCTGATCTGGGATTTACAACAAGGAGAGCGCGAACGTGAGTGAGCGTAAGACAAGGTGGAAACCGGGCTCTGACTTTATGAGCTCGGCCGCCGCTATCTGGATGGTGCCGCTGCTGGCGCTGTTCATCGGAGCCTGGATGCTGTTCCAGCACTGGTATTCACAAGGCCCCAGTTTCACCCTGACGGTTGCCACCGCGGAGGGCATAGTGGCGGGCAAGACGGTTATCCGCTCCCGTGAGGTGGAAGTGGGTCGCATCGAGGCGGTGGAGCTCAGCGATGACTACAGCCATGCGGTGCTCAAGGCCCGTCTGACCAATGCCGCCGCCGGCATGCTCAAGAAGGACAGCCAGTTCTGGGTAGTCAAACCCAGGGTCGGGCGGGAAGGGGTGTCGGGTCTGGGCACCCTGCTCTCCGGTGCCTACATCGAACTCGCCCCTGGCAAGAAGGGCAAGGCGCGCGACGAATACGCCATGCTGGACAAGCCGCCGCTCGCCTCGGTGGATGCCAAGGGGCTGCGGCTCTCTCTCAGCAGCCGCGATGCGCGCGCCCTGGGGATAGGCTCCCCCATCAGCTATCAGGGCTTCACCATAGGCCAGATAGAGGAGGCCAAGTTCCTGCCCGAGAAGAGCGAGATGCAGTACCAGCTCTTCATCAATGCCCCCTACGACATCCTGGTGAGCAGCAACTCCCGCTTCTGGCTGACCCCGGGCTTCGAGGTCTCCATGAGCAGCGAGGGGATGAAGGTGAAGATGGATTCGCTCGAGAGCCTGCTGGACGGCGGCATCACCATGGGGCTGCCACCGGGCTGGACACCCGGTGAGCCGGTCAAGCAGATGGACAGCTTCACCCTGTTCCAGGACGAGGCGAGCGTGCTGGCCGGTAGCCTGGATCAGTTCATCGACTACGTCTTCCTGTTCGAGGACAACGTGGGTGGCCTGCACCCCGGGGCGGCGGTGCAGTATCGCGGCATCCGGGTCGGTACCGTCATCTCCGCCCCCTACCTCATCGACGACAAGGGGGTGCAGATCTTCAAGAGCCGGCAGATCCCCGTGCTGGCCCGCATCGAGGTACAGCGCCTCTCCCATCGCTACGCCAATGCGGAGCGGGAGCAGTGGCGAGCGCTGTTCAGCAAGCAGTTCAAGGAGGGATTGCGGGCCAGCCTCAAGACGTCCAGTCTGCTGACCGGCGGCAAGGTGGTGGATCTCAACTTCTACCCGGATGCGCCTGCCTATGAACCTTTCAAGCTGGCAGGCTATCAGGTGTTCCCGACCGTGCAGGCCGGGCTGGACCAGATAGAGCGCAAGGTGAACCTCATCCTCGACAAGTTCGTCGACATGGACATGGCCACCACGCTGACGCAGGTCAATAGCACCCTGGCGACCCTGGACAAAACCCTCAAACACATCAAGGCCGTGAGTGCCAATCTGGAACAGTTCACCGGTCAGCGCTCGACCCAACAGTTGCCCGAATCCCTCAACCAGAGTCTCAAGCAGTTGCAGGAGACGTTGCAGGCTTATGATGCTGGTTCCCAGACCAACCAGGAGTTGCGCCAGTCGGTGCAGTCTCTCAATCAGCTGATGGGGGAGCTGCAACCCTTGGTCCACTCACTGAACGAGCAGCCCAGTTCGCTGATCTTCGACCGCTCCCGTCCCCAGGATCCTGAGCCCAAGCGAGGAAAATGATGAAAAAACGGATGATGACCCTGGCCTTGCTGGGTTTGCTGACGGGGTGCAGTGCCGCCCCGACGGCACTGCACTACTACTCGCTGGATGCGGAGCTCCCGCAGTCGAACAGCGTTACGGCACAGCCCCGGCATCAGCTGGTGCTGCGTCCCGTCGCCCTGTCTGGCCAGCTGGATCGGATGAGCCTGGTCTATCAGCTGGAAGGCAAGGAGCTGCACTTTGCCGAGTATCATCGCTGGGCGGGCTCGCTGGATGCGCAGTTGAACCAGCTTACCCTGAATGGCCTCTCCAGCAGGTTGCCGGGTTGGGTGGTGCGCCAGGACGGGGCCCGCAAGGGGCCAGTGCTGACCATCTCGGTCGAGCGCTTCCAGGGACGGCACGATGGCCGCGCCCTGCTCAGCGGCCGCTGGCGCTTGCTGACGGAGGAAGGGGTCGTGCTGCGGGACGTGCCTTTCCAGCAGGAGCGGGTCTTGCCGGCCGATGGTTATGGCGCCCTGGTGGACGAGCTGGGGCAGGGGTGGCAGCTACTGCTCGATCAGATTGCGGCGGATGTGCGCACGTGCAGCTGAACGGAACAATGAAAAACGGGAGGCCAATGCCTCCCGTTTTGTTATCTGACACAGGGATTATTGCTGAACTTCCGAGACCCCCTGCACCTTGACCTCTACCCGACGATCCGGGGCCAGGCAGACGATCAGCTCGCGCTTGGACTTGCTGGTGCAGCTGTCGCCGGTGACGGGAGAATTCTTGCCCTGACCCTCCACGTTTACCTTGCCGGCAGGCAAGCCCTTGCCGATCAGGTAGTCGGCCACGGTCTGGGCCCGCTGCTCGGAGAGCTTCTGGTTATAGGCGTCGGAGCCGATGCGATCGGTGTAGCCGATGACGGTGGCCGAGCCATCCTTGGGTCTGGCTTCTTCAATCTGGCTATAGAGGGTATCCAGTGCCTGGCCGGCTTCCGGCTTGAGGGTGGCCTTGTTGAAGTCAAACAGCACATCCGAGCTCAGGGTGAACTGCTTGTCGACCATCACTGGCTCGGGGGCCGGTGCCGGGGCGGCGACCGGCATGGCCGGTGGAACCTGGCCGAAGCGATAGACGGCGGCCAGGGAGAGCAGGCCGTTGTCCATGCGCAAACCCGTGTCTTCACGGCTGCCGTACGGGGTGCTGTACTGGTACTCGAGGCGGGCGGCCCAATCCAGATTGAAGGCGTACTCGGCCCCCAACGCACCGACGAAGACGGCGCGGCTGTCGCTGTCCAGCTCATCGCTGCTGGTCCAGCCGTAGCCGCCACCGAGGCGACCGTAGAGATCCAGATTGTCCGCTACCGGGAAGCCGAGCTTCAGGGTCAGCTGGGCCAGTTGGGCTTCGACAGAGTCATTGAAGGCAGCGGCATTGCGGGTACCGTTGTACTTGAGCTTGCCAAGGTAGTCGTAACCGAGCTCGATCCCCAGGTTCTGGTTGATCTGGTAACCGGCGAAGGCACCGGCGCCCACTTCATCGTCATCCTTGTCTTCGGTGGAGATGCTGTTGCTCTCGTCGACGCCGTAGAAGTTGGACCAACCCAGTTTGGCACCGCCATACCAGGTATTGTCTTGTCCGGCTGCCTGAGCGTTGGCCGCAAGCAAGCCTGAAACCAGCAAGGTAATCAGTGTTTTGTTCATATGAAGCCTCTGCAATTTGTCTGTGGGAGAGATCGAATCTGTGTCGCCTCGCCTCATGGGTTGGGCCAGCGTTGAGCCACAACATGTTTAAACGTAGCCCGTATTTTTTGAACCACAAGCAACTGATATAAAACATATTGTGATAACTATGCCCATCATAGGGGAGTTATCCGGGCAGGAAGGCCAGTATGACTCCAATTTGTGACGGGAGTCATATGAGCTGTGTGTTTACTGTCCAGTCAGGCAAGCACAAAAAAGGCCGACATTGTGTCGGCCTCTGCATCCTCACTGGGGGATGAACTCGTACTCCCGTTCGATGAAGGTGGCGGCGCGCTCGCTCAGGGCGGCGTGCACGGCCGTGGTCGGGTGGACCTGATCCCAGAACATCTTGCCTTCACAGTTGAGCTCACTGGCGCTGCGGCGAGCCAGCGGACTGGCAACGGCCTGGGCCAGCAGGGGGTTGCCGGCGATGGCGAGGCGCTCCTGCGCATTGAAGGGGGTAAGCTGGCTGTCGGCGGTGGCGCTGCGGGAGGCAAACGGCTTCCACACATAGCCGCCGCCGTAGCAGGCGTTCTCGGTGTCGCTCAGGCCGAAGTTCTGTGGGTCCCGCAGCATCTCGGCGAACTGCTTGTCGATCTCGAACAGTTTCACCATGCCGGTGGGAGCCAGCTCGCGGGCCAGGTTCAGCAACAGCTCGTTGTGATAGCGGGAGACATGGCTGGCCGCCTCCACCACCTTCTGGCTGCGGGCCGAGGGGTTCTGGCCAAGATCCGGCAGGTTGAATAGCAGGATCTGCTTGGCACCGTTCAATACCATGCGGTTGGCCGAGTCGCTGATGACGTCGCGCACCCGCTTGGCGTCCAGCTCGGTATTCCAGCCATAGGCGAGATAGTCGTTGGCGCCGACCCAGAGGATCACCAGATCGTCGGGTTTGAAGCTGTCCTTCTCCAGAAACTGGGTAATTTCATAGTCCAGGTTGTTGATGACCTGGTACTTGGGGTTCCAGGAGATCTTGTTGTAGGCCACCGCGGTGGCGCCCCCCTCCGCCTCGTTGACTATTTTCAGTCCCGGGAACGGCTGGGTCAGCTGCTCCAGCCAGACCGGGCCATTGGAGAAGCGGCCCTGGTAGTAGGGCGGGCTGGAGGGGAGATAACCGCGCATCTTGCCGTACATCTTGCCGGTGTCGGAGAGGCTGTCGCCGAACATCACGATGCGGGAAAAAGCGGGACGCGTCTCGGCGGCATGGGCCGTCAGGGCGAAGAGTCCCAGTAAACACAGAAGCCATTTGTTCATCTTGCTGTTCTCATGGAGTGGAGGCAGGCGCTGCCTGCGGGCTGTTCCTCGAAGGCAAGGGGCTGGGGACCCCGGTTGCCAGGCTGCACGGTATCCACTCGAATACAATCTTGCAGCAAGCCAGGGGCATTAAATCGATTGCGGTCACACTGCTCTCCCCTGGATGGGGAGGCTTCACGTTTGTTTCACGCACGCCCTGGCAAGATGCCTGCATACCCCAATGACAGGAGCGTGAAAATGAACAAAGCAAAGGTAATCGGCCTGCTGGCCCTGATGTCCGTCTCTTCCTTCGCCATGGCGGCCTACACCGGCCCCGAGGAGCAGAACAAGGTCTCGGTCGCGCAGTTGAAAGACGTGGCAGATGATCAGTGGGTGACCCTGGAAGGCAAGCTGGTAAAGCACCTTGGCGGCGAGAACTACAGCTTCCGCGATGACAGCGGCGAAGTGGAAGTGGAAGTGGACGGGGACGTGTGGCGCGGCGTCGAAGTGGGCCCGAACGATCTGATCCGCATCCGTGGCGAGGTTGACCACAGCTGGAACAAGACAGAGGTCGAGGTCGAGCACCTGGAGAAGGTTGGTGCCGCTCCCCAGAGCAAGGGCGGCTTTATCGCCAAGTGATCTGCTGGACATCAATGGCAAGAGGGGCGCTCCATCAGCGCCCCTCTTGCTTTTTTAACGCCGTCAGCCCGCCCGGACGGCGACGGTACGCTTGAACCCCTTCTCGGCCTGATTGACCTTGTAGAGGTAGCGACGGGCCTCCGCCTTGGGGTGCTGCTCGGTCAGCACCTGATAGACCGCCTCGGGAGAGAGCCGGTTGATCATATCAGGGGCCGCCTTGCGGTTGCTGGAGAAGGTGTTGAGCACCCCGCCCGCACCGCCGTTGTAGGCGGAGATCACCGCATAGCGACGGGATTGGGGATCCTGGATATCCGCCAGATAGACGGTCTGCAGCAGGTGCAGATAGGCCGTCCCCACGTCTATGTTGTAGGCCGGATTGAACAGATCCTCCCGGGTTGGCTGGCCATTCTTGCCCTTGACCCGCACATAAACGTCCCGTCCGGCGGTGGCCGGGATCACCTGCATCAGGCCATAGGCATTGGCATGGCTGACCGCATAGGGGTTGAAGCTGCTCTCTGTCTTGATCACTGCATAGATCAGGCTCTCGGCGACCCCGTACTTGCGGGAGGCCTCGCGGATGATGCTGGCGTACTTGTAGCCGCGCTTGTCCTCATGGTTGGCCACCATGGGGATGTCGACGAAGAAGATGGTGCGAATGCCAAGGGTGCGCTTCTTCATCGCGCTGGCGAGCAGGTAGTCGGCATAGCGCTCTGCGCGCCAGCTGGAGCGGATGGCCTGCCCCTGGTTGTCCAGCACCTGGCCGTAGAGGAAGGGCTCGCCACCGGGCATGATCTCCCTGTCCGAATAGAGATCCACTTCCGCCGGATCGTCCGGAGTCAGCAGGGTCTCTATGATGGCACGGCGCAAGTGGGCACGGGGATCGAGCCCGGAGACCGTCTCCACCATGATGTGGCCGCTGGAGAAGTCGATGTGGGCCCGGCTCTTGTATTGATCCGTGTATTTGACGTAGTCAAACTTGCCCGCAAACAGTGCCTCGCGCCCCCATATCTCGTTCACGTTATGGGAGAGTGCACTGATCATGTGTTCGAAGCCGCGTATGTCCTTGCCGTTGACCAGATCTTCGTCTTCTGCCCCGGGTTTGGGAGAAGAGGAGCAGGCAGAGAGAAACAGCAGGGCGCACAGCAGCCAAAAAATTCGACCCATAAGATCCTCAAACTGGGCGGTGGGGTCGCCCGTCACGCACGTGCCGTGAACCAGAAGAGTGCCAGCCGTTGATGGGCACTCAAGCTGGATCACGGTGACAACTCATTGGCACCGGGCCGGGAGAAGCATGGCCATAGATAGCCGGGTTGCGGCGCTCTGTGCTCCCTGCTCATCGGCTCGACTCACTGGCTGGGAGGGGTATAGCCGTCGATGGCCACTTCACCGGCTTCAAACAGGTAGTTCACCATCTCTTTTTCCAGCAACTGGCGGTGCTCGAGATTCATCATGTTCAGCTTCTTCTCGTTGATCAGCATCACCTGCTTCTTCTGCCATTCGGTCCAGGCTTCCTTGCTGATGTTGTCGAAGATCCGCTTGCCGAGTTCACCGGGGTAGAGTTGGAAATCGAGACCCGGCGCCTCTTTTTTCAGACGCTGGCAAAATACGGTACGGCTCATGTTGACCTCTGTGGTTGTAAGTCCGGGTAGGCGAGCAGGCGGGCCGTGGCGGCCGCCAATCCCACCTCGGCAGGATGGCGTAAGTTATACCAGAGTCGGGAATCTGCTTCCATGAGCAAGGGCGGCGGCGGGGCAGCCATTTCGATCAGCAAGGGGCGAATATCGAGGTGGAAGTGACTGAAAGTGTGGCGAAATCCAGCGAGCTCCCGGTAGTCGGTCTCATCGAGTCCCAGCCCCTGCAAGCGGCCCGTCACCTCCGTGAGCGACTCCACCTGCGGGAAGCAGTATAGCCCGCCCCAGATCCCCTGGGGCGGGCGCTTCTCCAGCAACAGCTGGTCGCCGTGACGGATGATCAGCATGATGCCGTTGCGGGCCGGAATGCTTTTCTTCGGTTTGCTGTTGGGGTAGGTGGTGGGGTTGCCCTGCGACAGCCCCTGGCAATCGACCTGTACCGGGCAGCGCGCGCAGGCGGGCTTGCTGCGGGTGCAGACGGTGGCGCCCATGTCCATCATGGCCTGGTTGTACTGGGCCACGCCGAGCCTTGGGGTGAGGCGGGTCGCCAGCTCCCAGAGATCGTTCTCCACCTGCTTCTGGCCGGGCCAGCCCGGTAGCGCCAGCCAGCGGGTGAGCACCCGCTTCACGTTGCCGTCCAGGATGGCATGGGGCTGACCGAGAGAGAGGGAGAGCACGGCACCGGCGGTGGAGCGCCCTATCCCGGGCAAGGCCATCACCTCTTCCAGTCGCTCCGGAAACAGGCCGCCGTGCAGATCACGGATCTGCTGCGCCGCCTTGTGCAGGTTGCGGGCACGGGCGTAGTAACCGAGCCCGGTCCAGTGGTGCAGCACCTCGTCGATGGGGGCGTCGGCCAGCGCCAGCACATCGGGGAAGCGGGCCATGAAGCGCTGATAGTAGGGGATGACGGTGGCTACCTGGGTCTGCTGCAGCATGATCTCGGAGATCCAGACCCGGTAGGGGGTCTTGTCCTCCTGCCAGGGCAGGGTCTTGCGGCCGTGGATCTGGTACCAGTCCAGGATCCGGGTGGCGAAAGTGCTGTTATCTGAATTGCTCACGGGGTTCTCATGTTTTGATTAAAAAGGGGAGCTCTCGGGCTCCCTCTTGAGATGGCTGCCGGGCCAGCAGGTCCGGCTTGTTACTGTGGCCCGGTCAGCCGCGCCAGTCCTGCAACGCCTTGAGGCTGACATGCTGACCGCCGACCTGCAGGATGATGTAATCCTGGGCGATGGCAACCAGCAGTACGCCGGGGGCGACCTCGCTGCCCTCGCGCAGCTCCCGCCCGTTGATCACCACGGCCCGTTTGGACGGGTCAGAGGAGAAGTTGTGGGCACCATAGGTCAGGGGAGGAACCTGTTGTTTCAGCGCGGGATCCAGAGAGCTGAGGGGCATGGCTCCGGACTGGGGCTGGGCTTGCGCTGCCCCCTCTTCCACCAGCGGGGTGTTGTTGAGGGCCATCATGATGCGCTCGGCCAGGCTCTGGGGGGCATTGCCGGCGGTCGCCGCTGCGGGGGCGGCGGCAACGGGTCTGGGTTGTACCACGGGCTCCGGCAGGGGCGGGGGCAGCGGGCGGGTGACCATGGATCTGGGTTCGACTCGCACGAAGGGCGGCGTCACCACCTCCTTCACCTCGATCTGCTGTTCGAGTGGCTTGAGGTGGTAGAGGTGCCAGCCGTAGTTGGCGGCGGCCCCCATGAGCAGGGCCAGGGGAGCCAGGAGCCACCAGATCCAGCGGCGGCCTGGCTCTTCTTCCTGGCTCACGGGCAGGCCCATGAGCGGCATGTGGGGAGTGAACTGGGATTGGTCGGCGCGGCGCAGAGCCTTGAGCAGGGTAGACATCAGGAGGCATCCTCCATCAGGGGATCCATGGTGTCATCCGCCACGGCATCCAGATCGACAGGCGTGCTGGCACGCAGGGATTCATCTTCCAGCCTCGGCATGGGTTCACCGGCCACGGCATTCAAGCGCAACAGGGTATTGCTGCCGGCGATGCCGTCCGGGGTCAACCCCTGCTCACGCTGGAACTGTTGCAGCTTGCTCTTGAGGGCTGCATCAAAGCGGCTCACCTTGCGATCCGGCTGCTGCATGGCGCGGTTCAGTGCATTGTCCAGCCACTGGGCCTGGGCCGCACTGGCATTACTACCTATCAGGGGCACGCCGCCCTTGGGCATACGCCATAGCAGGGTATAACTGCCCCCCCAGGCGTCGGACAGCCACTGCCTGTCCACCTGCCAGCTCTGATTGCCGATGAGCAAGGACGCCTTGTCCGGCCCCAGGCTTACCAGGGTGGCGTAATAGAGTCCTCCTGTTTCATCGGTCAGGCTGATGAGGGCGGGATATTGCAGCGCCTGCAGCTCGGCCAGCGAGGCTTCCCCTTCCTGGCAACGCAGGCCGGCACGGGGGGCGTCATTGCAGGTCGCCTCCTCCAGCTCGGTCTGATAGCCCCATACCCTGAAGAGATTCTGCATGGCGACGTCCGGCTCCAGCGCCTGATTGATAGCGCGGGTCAGCTGTTCCAACTGTTCCGGCGTCTCATCCACCTTGACCGGCACTTCTACCTTGACCAGGGGGCGGGCAGGGAAGACGCCGAAGAACTGCCAGCCCCACCAGCCAGCGGCGACCAGCAGGGCGCCTGCCAGGGTCACGGTGAGGCCGGACTGCCAGCTTCCCTCGTCACGAATGCCGCTCACTTCATAGGCCGCCAGGCTGATGTCGCCGTGGGCTATCTTGTGGCTGCCGCGGGCGAAGGCGGCGATCAGGGCGCGGTCGCAGATGAGGTTGATGAGGCGCGGGATGCCGCCGGAGAGGCGGTGCAAGGTCTGGATTGCCCTAGGGGTGAAGATGGGCTGGACACAGCCAGCCACCTGCAGCCGGAAGCGCACATAGGCGTCTACATCCTGACAGGAGAGCGGCAGCAGATGGTAGCGGGCCGTGATGCGCTGGGCCAGCTGGCGCAGCAGGGGCTGACGCAGCATCTGCTGCAGCTCGGGCTGGCCGATGAGCACTACCTGCAGCAGCTTCTTCTCGTCGGTCTCCAGGTTGGTGAGCAGTCGCAACTGCTCCAGCACGCCGGGCAGCAGATGCTGGGCTTCATCCACCAGCACCACGCTGCGCTTGCCCGCCGCCAGATTGGCCAGCAGGTGATCGCGAATGAGGTCGAACAACTGCTTGAGACTGGCTTCCTGGGCGTAGGGCAACTGGAACTCGTCACAGATGGCCGCCAGCAGATCCCGTTCGGTCAGGGAAGGATTGAGGATGTAGGCGATCTCGGTCTCGGCGGGCAACTGCTGGAGCAGGCAGCGGGAGACAGTGGTCTTGCCCGTGCCCACTTCCCCCGTCAGCAGCACGAAGCCGCCGCCGTCCTGCAACCCGTAGTTGAGGTGGGCGAGGGCCTCCCCGTGGCGTTCGCTCATGTAGAGATATTTGGGGTTGGGCGAGATGGAGAACGGGGGCTCCGACAGACCGAAGAACTGTGTGTACATAAGGATCCATTCCATTGTTATGGCGGCAGGTTAAAGCCTCCCCAGAGGGATGTCAAAGACCCGGATACCATAAGAGGGGCATCCCGGTCACCGGCTCAAACGGCAATGAGGCGCGGGGTCGAATGATCAGAGGGTAGTCGCACTTCCTGAGCCGGGATCCGTCGTGTCTGTCGGCCAAAAGCGGTATCATCGAGGCAGGTTTATCGAGGGAGAGTGCGCGTGCAGATTTATCTGGTTGGGGGAGCGGTCCGTGATCGCCTGTTGGGATTGCCGCAGGGGGACAGAGACCACCTGGTGGTCGGTGCTACCGTGCAACAGATGCTGAGCCTCGGGTTCACCCAGGTTGGTCGCGACTTTCCGGTGTTTCTCCACCCCAGCACCCAGCAGGAGTATGCCCTGGCCCGCACCGAGCGCAAACAGGGCCTGGGTTATACAGGCTTCGTCTGTCATGCCTCTCCCGAGGTGACGCTGGAGCAGGATCTGCTGCGCCGGGATCTCACCATCAACGCCATCGCCGAAGATGAGGGCGGGCAACTGCACGATCCCTATGGCGGTCTCAGGGATCTGGAGGCGCGGCTGTTGCGCCACGTCTCTCCGGCGTTTGCCGAAGATCCCCTGCGCATCCTGCGGGTGGCGCGCTTCGCCGCCCGTTTCCATGAGCAGGGCTTCGTGGTGGCCCCCGAGACGCTGGCGCTGATGCGGGAGATGACCGACGCCGGCGAGCTTGCCCACCTGACCCCGGAGCGGGTCTGGAAGGAGTTGGAGAAGGTACTGCTGGGGCAGACTCCCCGGGTCTTCTTCGAGGTATTGCGCGAATGTGGTGCCCTCAACGCGCTCTTCCCCGAGCTGGACGCCCTGTTCGGGGTGCCGGCACCCGCCAAGTGGCACCCGGAGATCGATACTGGCATCCACACCATGATGGTGCTGGATCAGGCCTGTCAGCGCTCTTCGGATCTGCCGGTTCGCTTCGCCGCCCTCTGCCACGATTTTGGCAAGGGTGTGACACCCCCTGCGTTTTGGCCCAGCCATCACGGTCATGGTCAGAAAGGGCTGCCGCTCATCCGGGATTTCTGCGAGCGGTTCAGAGTGCCGAACGACTGCCGTGATCTGGCGCTGCTGGTGAGCGACCTGCACACCCATATCCACATCGCCTTCGATCTCAAGCCACCGACCCTGCTGAAGGTATTCGACAAGGCGGACGCCTGGCGCAGGCCGGATCGCTTCGCCCAGTTGCTGGATGCCTGCCGCGCCGACTTCCACGGCCGTACCGGTTTCGAAGAGAAGGTCTACAGCCAGCCGGATTATGTGGCCCAGGCCCTGGCTGCGGCCCAGGCGGTGCCGGTCAAGGAGATAGTGGCGGCGGGTTTCAAGGGGGAGGGGATCCGCGAACAGCTCGCCAAGCGGCGGCTCGATGCCATCAGCCGGGTGCGAGACGAGTGGACCTTTATCGAGGAGTGATGTCGGCCCTGAATGCCAACCATGAAAAAGCCCGAGTCACTGACTCGGGCTTTTTGCTGTGAGGTGCTTAAGAGAAGCAGGCCTGCAGCACGTAGAAGATGGCGATGGCCAGGATGGCACCGGCGGGCAGTGTGATGACCCAGGAGACCACGATGTTGCGCAACACGCCCAGGTTCAGGGCGGCGATGCCACGGGCCAGACCCACCCCCATCACGGCACCGACCAGGGTCTGGGTGGTGGAGATGGGCAGACCTGTCCCCGAGGCGATCACCACGGTGGCGGCGGTGGCCAGCTGGGCGGCGAAGCCACGGCTCGGGGTCAGGTGGGTGATGCCGGTGCCGACGGTGGCCATCACCTTCTCACCCATGGTGGCCAGACCGATGACGATACCTATGCCGCCAAGGGGCAGTATCCACCAGGCGATGTGGGAATTACCGGTGATCTGGCCGGCACTCTCGACGGTGGATACCACGGCGGAGAGCGGGCCTATGGCGTTTGCCACGTCGTTGGAGCCGTGGGCGAAGGCCATGGCACAGGCGGTGATCACCATCAGGATGCCGAACACCTTCTCCACGTTGGCGAAGTGCATCTTGTTGTCATCCTGCGGGTTGTACTGCTGACCGCGAATGTAGAACCAGCCACCGATGGAGAGGGTTACCGAGATGGCGATGGAGAGCAGTATGCCCTCACCGTCGCTCAGGTGCAGACCGACATGGGTCAACCCCTTCTTGATGGTCACCAGGCAGATGACCAGCGCGGTCAGGAACATGTAGAACGGGACATAGCGCTTGGCGTTGGCCAGCGGGTTGTCCGTGTTGAAGATGAGCTTCTGCACGCTGATGAACATGAAGTAGGCGATGATGCCGGAGATGGCCGGTGTGACCACCCAGGAGCCGACGATGCCGCCAAACTTGCTCCATTGCACCGCTTCCGGGCCGACGCTCACCACGGCGAAGCCGACGATGGCCCCGATGATGGAGTGCGTGGTCGAGACCGGCCAGCCGAAGTAGGAGGCCAGGATCAGCCAGAGGCCCGCAGCCAGCAGAGAGGCTATCATGCCGAGCACCAGCACATCCGGGGTATCGGTGAAGGCATTGGTATCTATGATGCCGTTACGGATGGTCGCCGTGACTTCGCCGCCCGCCAGATAGGCACCGGCGAACTCGAAGATCATGGCGATGATGATCGCCTGACGTATGGTCAGAGACTTGGTGCCGACCGATGTGCCCATGGCGTTGGCGACGTCGTTCGCCCCTATGCCCCAGGCCATCAAAAAGCCGAACAAGGCCGCCACGAGCACCAGGGTGGTGCCGTAATTTGCGATAATGTCCATTAGTAGTGTTTACCCAGTCAGTCGATTACGAACGAGCCAGCATCAGTTCCAGACGGGCGCCAACGCGCTCGGCCTGATCAGCCAGGTCACCTACCCATTCGAGGATCTTGTAGAGGAACATAACGTCGATCGGATTGTATTTGTGCTCAACGGCTTGCAGCTGTTGGCGCAGCCCGATCTGCATGGTGTCAGTATCGTCCTCGATGAGATCCAGCTGATGGATCATCTCGGCAACCATTTCAACTTCACGTCCTTTAAAGCCGGTTTCGAGCAGCTCATCGAGTTCTCCGATGGCTTTTTCGGCTTGGGCGGTCGCATCGATACAACGTTTGAGATAGGCCATGAAATCGGCACGCATCTCGGTGGGGAATTCCATCTTGCGGCCAAGCATGCGGCCGGAAATATCCTTGGCACGATTGGCAATCTTGTCTTGCTGGGTCAACAGCTCCAGCAGGTCGGTACGCGCGACCGGCAGAAACAGGCCGCGAGGCAGTTTAAGGCGAATTTCGCGTTTGAGAATATCCGCTTCTTTTTCCAGCTGGGCTATCTGTTGCCGGATTTTTTCGGCATCTTCCCAACGGTCTTCGGCAACGGCATCAAAGAAGGGAACCAGCTGCTGGGAGCACTGGTGAACCTTGACGATATGCTTCTGCAGCGGCTTGATGGGGGACTTGGCAAAAAGACCCAAAATAGTATTTACTGGCATGGCCAAACCTGTGTCGGTGAAAAAACACTCGATACGATTTTATGAGGGGCGCAGGATAACCGAACTGTGCCATCAATAAAACCGTGAATTAATCCTTATCTATCGCTGGCATTATATCCTCGCGACCCGGATCATGCCCCCCAAAGTTGCCTGCCTGCCCGGAATGACTATGCAAACTGAGATCGAGATAAAGTTTTTCGTCACCAGCAACATTCAAGACTTTATCTCCAACTTTCTGAATTCACTTGAAATTATCTCTTCTGAACAGGTCCACCTCGGCAATGTCTATTTCGATACGCCCGCTCTGGATTTACGCCGGCTCGACATGGGATTGCGCATCCGTCGCAGTGACCATTTTTCCGAGCAGACCATCAAATGCCGTGGCCAGGTGGTCGGGGGGCTGCACGCCAGACCCGAATACAACGCCCCGGTGAGCAGCGATCTGCCGACCCTGTCCGCGTTCCCTGACCACATCTGGCCAAGTCTGGCCGTGCGCGACGAGATCCAGTCCTGCCTGGTGGCCCAGTTCAGCACCGACTTCCTGCGCCGTCACTGGTTGATCGCCTTCGACGGTGCACAGATTGAACTGGCCTGGGATCGGGGGGAGATTGTCGGTGTCCTGGGCCGCGCCGAGATCGACGAGCTGGAGCTGGAGCTCAAGTCCGGTGAGGCGAGCGCCCTGTTCGGGTTGGCTGCGCACCTGGCGGATCTGGGAGGGGTCAGGCTGGGATCCCAATCCAAGGCGCAGCGGGGCTATCGGTTGGCGGGGCTCGGCAAGCCGCTGGCGGTGCAACCCCTGCCGGATATCGGCGGGCTCGATGGCAAGGCCTGCATCACGCTCGGCCTGCAGCTCTGGCAGCATCACGAGCAGCTCTGGCTGGAGTGCGGGAAGGAAGAGCGGCAGCAGGCGCTGCAAGGGATGCTGCAGGGTTGCGACCTGGTGGCCGAGGCCGCCGAGAACTTGGCGCAGGCCCCTGCCTGGTTGCCCGTTCTTCGGGTGCAGCAGCATTTGCTGGCTGAGGCGGGGGAGGAGCGGCTGTCGGCCCTGCTGCACGAAGCGGATCTCGTGGGCCTGCAACTGGCCATTGCAGCCTGGCTGCACCTGGATTCTTGAGGGTTCAGGTTTGCACTGAATGCAAAAAAGGTGAGCCATGGCTCACCTTTTTTGCATGTGGAAGATGGTCTGAGGGGGAGCTCAGTTCACCACGGCCACGTTGATGGTGCCGTTGCCCTGGGTCATGCGGACTCGGGCGCCGGGCACGAAGGTGGGGTTGGCTTTTTGCACCACCACGATGGATTCGCCGTTCTCTTTCTTGATCTCGAGCTCGACGCCATCCACCTGATTGAGCTTGTCACCGGCGGCCTTGCCAGCAGCTGCTCCCGCGATGGCACCGCCGGCGGCGGCGATGTCGCTGCCGCGACCCCCCCCTATGGTGCTGCCGAGCAGGCCACCGACCACGGCACCGCCTATGGTGCCGATCAGGGAGTTTTCATCGACCTGGATCTTCACCGGGCGAGTCGAGAGGATGGTGCCGTAGCTGACGGTCTGAACCTGCTTGGCGCGATCCTTGGTATAGACATCGCCGGAGTAGACATCGCTGTTGGCACAGCCCGTGATGGCGGTAGTGGCGGCCAGCAGGGTGATGAGAGCGATACGTTTCAACATGATGGACCTCCTGGGCGGTCATCGGATTAATCGGCTTGATGCATTCCACTCTACGCCAACCGGGTTGCGCATTAAACCCGCAAAGTGTAACCAATTATGTGGCGTGAACGGTGGCCCGACCCCGACGCGGGTCAGGCCAGGGTCTTCTCCAGCAGCAGGCGATCCTCCCCCGGGCCGAAATAGCCGGGCTCTTCGGCCAACAGTGCATAACCTAGGCGGAAATAGAGGCGCTGGGCCGGATTGGCCGGATCCACGGTCAGCCTGACTCGCGCCACCTGCACTTCTGCCAGTGCTTGCTCTACCCGCAGCATCATGCGCTCGGCCAGGCCAAAGCCGCGGGCTTCGGGCCGTACCGCCAGAGAGAGCAGCCAGCCCTGCGACCGATCCTGACCCAGGCCTCCCAAGGCATAACCCAGCAGCCTGCCCTCCAGCTCCGCCACGACCAGCAAGGCGGGCCACAGATCCATGGCCTGACGGAAGAAGAAGGCGGGGTAGACATCCTCCCCGAAGACGTCGGCGTCGATCTGCCAGATGGCGTGCATGTCGGCGTGGGTGGCAAGGCGTAATAGGGGGGATGGCTGCATCCGGGCTCCTGTGGTACTTGCTGCCGGGGGGCAGTCAAAAAGAGCGCACAGGGTAGTGGGCTCGCCAGGCTGATGCAAGCGGGTCTGGTTCGGAGGCCAGACAGGGGAGGCAGAGCCGGGGGAATCGATCGCAGCTCAGATGGTGCTCAAGGGGTAAAGAAACAGGGCCCGCAGGCCCTGTTTCACCGGATAACCTCGATTGCTGCGATCAGATGAGGCGGGTCGCCTGCTCCAGCCAGGCGAGATCCTCGCCCTCCAGCAGCGGGCTCAGACGGCGGTAAACCTCGGCATGGTAGTCGTTGATCCAGCGGAACTCGGCCTGGCTCAGCAGGCTGCGATCGATGAGGCGGGTATCGAACGGCACATAGGTCAGCCGTTCGAAGCCCAGCATGGGCAGCTCGCCCACCCGCTCCAGCTCGGTCACCACCACCAGGTTCTCGCAGCGGATACCGAAGCCGTTTTCCCGGTAGTAACCCGGTTCGTTGGAGAGCACCATGCCCGGCTGCAGGGCCACCAGGCTGCCCTTGGGGGCGATGCGCTGCGGGCCTTCGTGCACGCTGAGGAAGTGGCCGACCCCGTGGCCTGTGCCATGGTCGTAGTTGTAACCGGCTTGCCACAGGGGCATGCGGGCCAGCACGTCGAGCTGGATGCCGGCGGTGCCGCGGGGGAAGCGTGCCTGATCCAGTGCGATATGGCCCTGCAGCACCCGGGTGAACATGGCCTTGTGCTCGTCGGTGACCTCACCCACCTTGACGGTGCGGGTGATGTCGGTGGTGCCGTCCAGATACTGGGCGCCGGAATCCACCAGATAGATGCTGTCCTGACCGAAGGGGCGCGGGGTGCCGTTGGTGTGACGGTAGTGGCACATGGCGGCATTGGGGCCCAGCGCCGAGATGGTGTCAAAGCTCGGCTCGACGTAGTGATCCTGCTCGCGGCGGAAGGCCTCCAGGCGATCGGCCAGGGTGCCCTCATCCATATCCTGATAGTCGCCGGAGGCGATCAGCCGATCCAGCCAGGCGAGGAAACGGGTGACGGCGACGCCGTCGCGCAGATGGGCGCGCTGCATGCCGGCCAGCTCCACGGCGTTCTTGCACGCCTTGGGCAGCATGGTGGGATCCTGCCCCGCCACCAGGATGGCGCCTGCCTCCTCCATGGTGAGCTGGGTCCAGGCGTTGGCGGTGTTGGGGTCGGCCAGCACTTTTTGCTGATCCTCGCCGATGCGCTGCAGCACGTCACCCAGCTTGTCGATGGGATAGACGGAGACATCCTGCCCCACGTGGCGGCTGAAGGCGATGCAGTCGATCTTGTCGGTGTCGACGAAGAAATCCATGCTGGTGTTGGCGTAAAGCACCGCGAAGCCCAGCACCACCGGCAGTCGCTCCACGTCGCGGCCACGCAGGTTGAGCAGCCAGTTGATGGGCTCGGCCTGGGTCAGCAGCACCGCATCCAGGCCGCGCTTGCGCAGATCCGCCGCCAGCAGCTCGCGCTTGGCCTGGCTGGACTGGCCCGCCAGCTCCTCGCTGTAGAGGATGACAGGGGTCTTGGTCGGGGCGGGGCGATCGCTCCAGTGCAGATCGATGGGGTTCTCATTGACCCGTACCAGCGTTATACCGCGCTCGGCCAAGATCGGCCTGGCACTCTGATACCAGGCCAGGCTGTGCAGGCGGGCGTCGAAGCCGACCCGGGCGCCGGACGGCAGTTGATCTGCCAGCCACTGGACGTGGGGATCTTCGTTCAGGTGAAGAAACTCAAACAGCTCGGCCGGTGCCTGCATGCGGGCCTGCACCGTATAACGACCGTCGACGAACAGGGCTGCCCGCTGTGCCATGATGATGGCGATGCCAGCGGAGCCGTTGAAACCCGTGATCCAGTCCAGCCGTTCGGCATAGGCGGGAATGTACTCCCCCAGGTGCTCGTCGTCGTGGGGAACGATGAAGGCGTCCAGTTCCAACGTGGCCAGAGTGGCCCTGACCTGGGCGACGCGGGTTTCAATAATCTCGAAATGATTCATGTCGTTATTGCCAGATTGTGATGATGTGAGTGTTCACTGATTGTGGCCGCTTGCCAGGATCTGTCGGATCGACTGGCCTGCCGCCTCGATATGTTGCTTGAGCAGGACCACGGCCTCGTGCTTGCGGCGGGCGCGGCACAGCTCCAGCAGGCGGGCGTGTTCGCGCTCGGCCTTGTCCACGCCACCCTGGGCGAACAGCAGCTCGAAGCGCACGTAGCGATCGCAGCTCAGATTGATCTGGGCGATCAGCTCCAGTGCCTGGGGACGGTTGGCGGCCTGATAGAGGGTGGCGTGAAAACGGTGGTTCAACTCGGCCCAGTGTTCGATCTGGGTGCCGGACTCCAGCGCCAGATCAAACTGGGCCAGGATGGCTTGCGCCTTGGCGAAGGTCTCCTCCGTCATCAGGTCGACGGCGTGGAACAGGGTATCGGCTTCCAGCAGCGCCCGCAAATAAAAGAGCTCCTCGATGGCCGAGGCATCCAGCATGGTCACCACGGCGCCGCGATGGGCCTCGAACTTCACCAGCCCCTGGGCCTCCAGCTGCATCAGCGCCTCTCGCACCGGAATGCGGCTCACCGCCAACTCCTTGGCGATGGCGTCCTGACGCAGGGGGGCGCCGGCGGGAAACTCCCCACGCAATATCCGGCCGCGGAGGTTCTCCATCACCATCTGGGTTCGGGTCTTGTAGGGTGGGGTCATGCTTGAGTCACGGGCAGGTTGCAAAATTGTATATTGTATAAAGTTTGGCTGAATCTAACGCGCAACCGCGTGCAAGGCAAGGCTTGGCGTGAGCCATATGCTGTGCATCGACCAAAAAAATACCGGCCAGCTGGGCTGACCGGTATGGGATTGTCACCTTGACAGGGCGCAGCTTACAGCTGCGGGCCCGCAGCAACCAGGCGTTTGCCTTCGTCGTTGTCGGTGAAGCGCTCGAAGTTCTTGATGAAGCGCTGGGCCAGATCCTGTGCCTTGGCGTCCCACTCGGCCTGGTCGGCATAAGTGTCGCGCGGGTCGAGGATGGCCGGGTTCACGCCCGGCAGTTCGGTCGGCACTTCCAGGTTGAAGATCGGCAGCACCTTGGTCGGCGCCTGCTCGATGGAACCATCCAGGATGGCATCGATGATGGCGCGGGTGTCCTTGATGGAGATGCGCTTTCCGGTGCCGTTCCAACCGGTGTTGACCAGATAGGCTTCCGCCCCTGCGGCTTCCATCCGTTTCACCAGCTCCTGACCGTACTTGGTCGGGTGCAGGCTGAGGAAGGCGGCGCCAAAGCAGGAGGAGAAGGTCGGAGTCGGCTCCGTGATGCCACGCTCGGTACCGGCCAGCTTGGCGGTGAAGCCCGACAGGAAGTGGTACTTGGTTTGCTCCTTGGTCAGCTTGGCGACCGGGGGCAGCACGCCGAAAGCATCAGCTGTCAGGAAGATCACCTTGTTGGCATGACCCGCCTTGGAGACCGGCTTGACGATGTTCTCGATGTGATAGATGGGGTAGGAGACCCGGGTGTTCTCGGTCTTGGAGCCATCATCGAAGTCGATGGTGCCATCGGCGGCAACGGTCACGTTCTCCAGCAGCGCATCGCGGCGGATGGCGTTGTAGATATCCGGCTCGGCTTCCTTGGAGAGCTTGATGGTCTTGGCGTAGCAGCCCCCTTCGAAGTTGAACACGCCGTGGTCGTCCCAGCCGTGCTCGTCGTCACCGATGAGCTGACGCTTGGGATCGGTGGAGAGGGTAGTCTTGCCGGTACCGGAGAGGCCGAAGAAGATGGCCACGTCCCCATCCTTGCCCACGTTGGCGGAGCAGTGCATGGAGGCAATGCCGCGCAGGGGCAGGAAGTAGTTCATCATGGAGAACATGCCCTTCTTCATCTCGCCACCGTACCAGGTGCCACCGATGAGCTGCATCTTCTCCGTCATGTTGAAGGCGACGAAGTTCTCGGAGTTGAGCCCCTGCTCCTGCCAGTTCGGGTTGGTGCACTTGGCGCCGTTCATCACCACGAAGTCGGGCTTGAAGGTTTTCAGCTCTTCATCGCTCGGGCGAATGAACATGTTCTTCACGAAGTGTGCCTGCCAGGCCACCTCGGTGATGATGCGCACCGCCAGGCGGGTATCCGGGTTGGCACCGCAGAAACCATCGACCACAAACAGGCGCTTGCCGGAGAGCTGTTTGGTCACCAGGGATTTCAGATGTGACCACACTTCGGGGGTGATGGCCTTGTTATCGTTCTTGCCCTGGTCAGACCACCATACGGTATCCTGGGTAGTGGCGTCTTTGACGATATATTTATCTTTTGGGGAACGGCCGGTGAAGATGCCGGTATTGACGTTAACGGCGCCGAGTTCGGTGACGACGCCACGTTCGAATCCTTCCAGGTCTGGGCGGGTCTCTTCTGCGAAAAGCTGCTCATAGGAAGGGTTGCGAACGATTTCCTGGCTGTTTTTGATACCGTATTGGTCCAGTTTCAGTTGTTGTGCCAGGGCGGGTTCTACCACGATAGTCATTATGTTCTCCTGGGTTCAGAGGTGTGTAGGGTTCTATCTGGCGTCCATACTACTACCTAGGTGGTAGTTTTTAGCGATCGCCATCAAACTTTATAAAATAGGGTATTTTTTTGTTATTTAAGTTAAAGGCGGGTTTTGCCCGCCTTTATTTAGTGTAACTTGTTTGCATCATTACCGGGAGCCCCGCTGAACAGGGTTTCGATGTCTATCCCATCAAATTGGTAGTGCGTGCCGCAGTAATCGCAGTGCATGTCGATCTTGCCGAGCTCCTGCACCATGGCCACCGCTTCCTCCTTTTCTATCTGCAGCAGCGCCCCTTCACAGCGAGCGCGGGAGCAGGTGCAGCGGAACTCGATCGCCTGGGGATCGAACACTCGCACCTTGTCCTGATGGTAGAGGCGGTAGAGGATCTCTTCGGCCTCCAGGCCGAACAGCTCTTCATCCTTGATGGTGCTGGTGAGCTGGATCAGGTGATCGAAGTCGGCGCCGTGATCCTCGCTCCGGGCCGGCAACTCCTGCAACAGGATGCCGGCGGCGCGGGGAGTGCCCTCGTGGTGGCCGGTACGGATCCAGAGCCGGGTAGCGAGTTGCTCGGACTGGGCGAAGTACTGCTCGAGGCAGGCCGCCAGGGTATCGGCCTCGAGTGCGATGATGCCCTGATAGCGTTCGCCCTCTTCAGGGGTGATGGTGATCACCAACTGGCCATTGCCAATCAGGCTCTGCAGCTTGTCGTCAGTCGGCAGGTCGCCTTCATGGCGGGCGACACCGCGCAACTGCTGATTGTGATCGCCGTTGATCACCGCCAGACGCACGGGCCCGTCCCCTTGCAGTTGCACCGTGATGGAGCCTTCAAACTTGAGGGTGGCGGTCAGCAGGCTGGTGGCGACCAGCAGTTCACCCAGCAGTTTCTGCACCTGTACCGGATAGTTCTGGGCATCGACGATGTGGCGATAGGTACTATCCAGCTGGACCAGCTCCCCCCGCACTTCGTACTCTTCGAACAGATAGCGATACAGGAGATCTTGGTTACTCATCATGCTTTCCTAGGATTTTCTGGGAGAAAAGATAAATACATTGTTAAACAGGTGGTTAGGAACTAATTCCTGTGCCTGTCGTCATAAAAGAGCCACGGAGGCGAGTCAGTATTGCTTGACCTTGATCAACTGGCGCCGCTCCTGCTTGTCGGGGCGGCGCTCCGGACTCGGGGCAAACTGGCTGTTGAAGCGTCTCGCCTCGCTGTTCTGGGCCCGTTTTTTCAGGCTCTCTTCGGTCTCTTCATAGAGCAACTGGGCCAGGGGGGCGGCCTTGCGCTGCTCGCTGACCTGCAGCACCCGCACTTCCCGTTCATCCTGGCCCTGCCAGAAGCGGACGAGAGCGCCGACCTCGACGGTCTTGCCCGGTTTGCTACGCTGGCCGTTATAATGCACCTTGCCACCGTCGATCTGATCCCTCGCCAGACTGCGGGTCTTGTAGAAGCGTGCCGCCCACAGCCACTTGTCGAGGCGGACCAGGGTGCTGATTTGTGCTGGATTCGACATGGATCGGCTCCGGGATGGCTGAAAGGGGAGCCTGATTATACCAGAGGCAGGCCCCGGGATAGAAACAGGGGGAACCGGGGTGTGACGGAATCTGAATTTTCACAGCATCATCCCATCCGGTCGGTTGTCTCTGGGTCCATTGCCGTACACAATAGCTAACCGATTTGGATGCCAGAATATTTTGATAAACATGACGCTACCGTTCAGGGATGACTTGTTGGGCTCCCTTCTGGCTCGCTGCAAGACAGTGCCACTCTCCCGTTTCAGCCAGCCTCTGTTCTGGCTGCTGTTGCTGTTGCTGGCCCAGCAGTGCGCCGTGCTCACCTGGCGTCTGTTCGAGCTGGCCCAGCCTTCCCGCGCCGTGCCCTGGCAGCCAGCTGTCACCTCGGGCCAGGGCGCGGGACCGTCCCGCCTCGATCTCGGCAACGTCAGCCGTCTCTCCCTGTTTGGCAAGGCGCAGCAACTGCAAGCCGACAAGGCTGCCCAAGCGGCCCTGATCGATGCCCCCAAGACCCAGCTCAACGCCCAGCTCAACGGGGTGCTGGCCAGTTCCGATCCGGCAAAATCCATCGCCATCATCGCCCACAACGGGCTGCAGAACTCCTATGGTATAGGGGATTACATCGACGGCACTCAGGCCAGGATCCGTCAGGTGTTTGCCGACAGGGTCATCATTGCCCGCGATGGTCGTGACGAGACCCTGATGCTGGATGGGGAAGAGTATGGCAAGCCGTTGCCCAAGGCGACTCGACAGGGGGCAGCGCTCTCTTCCGTTCGCAGCGAGTTGATGAGCAATCCTGGCAAGATCACCGATTATCTCAATATTTCTCCGGTCCGGGTGGATGGTCGCATGGTCGGCTATCGTCTCAACCCGGGCAGCAATCCCGAAATGTTCAATCAACTCGGGCTGGTCGCCAACGATCTGGCGGTCAGCATCAATGGCCTGGATCTGCGTGACAACGCACAGGCCATGCAGGCGATGCAGCAAGTGGCGGGCGCCACGGAAATGACCGTCACCGTCGAGCGGCAAGGACAGCTCTACGACGTTTATGTCGGCTTGTCAGAATAATGAATTGGAGTAGCACCAAGAATGACAAATAAAGGGAAGGGCTGGCGTCTGGCCACGGTGGCAGCTGCCTTGATGATGACGGGCTCTGCCTGGGCCACCGAGTATGCCGCCAGTTTCAAGAATGCCGACATTGAAGAGTTCATCAACACGGTCGGCAAGAACCTGAACAAGACCATCATCATCGAGCCCTCGGTGCGCGGCAAGATCAACGTCCGCAGCTACGACCTGCTCAATGAGGATCAGTACTACCAATTCTTCCTGAGCGTGCTCGACGTCTACGGCTTCGCCGTGGTGCCCATGAACAATGGCGTACTCAAGGTGGTGCGCTCCAAGGATGCCAAGACTTCGGCCATCCCCGTGGTGGACGATACTAACCCCGGTGTGGGGGACGAGATGGTGACCCGGGTGGTACCGGTGCGCAACGTCTCGGTACGGGAGCTTGCGCCCCTGCTGCGCCAGCTCAACGACAACGCTGGCGGTGGCAACGTGGTGCATTACGAGCCGTCCAACGTGCTGCTCATCACCGGCCGGGCGGCCGTGGTCAACCGTCTGGTGGAAGTGGTACGCCGGGTCGACAAGGCGGGCGACCAGGATATGGACGTCATCAAGCTGAAATATGCCTCGGCGGGCGAGATGGTGCGGCTGGTGACCAACCTCAACAAGGATGGCAACAACCAGGGTGCCAATGCCTCCCTGCTGCTCTCCCCCAAGGTGGTCGCCGACGAGCGCACCAACTCCGTGGTGATCAGCGGTGAGCCCAAGGCGCGGGCCCGCATCATCCAGATGGTGCGCCAGCTCGACCGGGATCTGCAGAGTCAGGGCAACACCCGGGTCTTCTACCTGAAATATGGCAAGGCCAAGGATCTGGTGGATGTGCTCAAGGGCGTCAGCTCCAGCATCGAGGCGGACAAGAAGGGGGGGGCGGCCACCGGTGGTGGTGCCAGCATCGGCGGCGGTCAGCTCGCCATCTCCGCCGACGAGACCACCAATGCCTTGGTGATCACCGCTCAGCCTGACGTCATGGCCGAGCTGGAGCAGGTCATCGCCAAGCTCGACATCCGCCGCGCTCAGGTGCTGGTGGAGGCGATCATCGTCGAGATCCAGGACGGTGACGGCCTCAACCTTGGGGTGCAGTGGGCCAACGCCAATGGCGGCGGCACCCAGTTCACCAATACCGGTCTGCCCATCGGACCTGCCATCATCGCGGGCAAGGATTACGACGACAACGGCAACACCGACGGGCTCGAAAACCTGCTCGGTGATTTCAGCGGCATGGCGGCCGGCTTCTACAAGGGGGATTGGGCCATGCTGGTGACGGCGCTCTCCACCAACACCAAGAACGACATCCTCTCGACCCCGAGCATCGTCACCATGGACAACAAGGAAGCCTCCTTCAACGTCGGCCAGGAAGTGCCGGTACAGAGCGGCTCCCAGAGTTCCACCACCAGCGATCAGGTATTCAACACCATAGAGCGCAAGACGGTGGGTACCAAGCTGGTGGTGACGCCCCAGATCAACGAAGGGGACTCGGTGCTGCTCAACATCGAGCAGGAGGTCTCCAGTGTGGCTCAGACCCAGGCGACCGGCACCGCCAACCTCGGTCCCACCTTCGATACCCGTACCGTCAAGAATGCGGTGCTGGTGAAGAGTGGCGAAACCGTGGTGCTGGGCGGCCTGATGGACGAGCAGACCAAGGAGCAGATCTCCAAGGTACCGCTGCTGGGGGACATCCCAGTGCTGGGCTACCTGTTCCGCTCCACCTCCAACACCACCTCCAAACGCAATCTGATGGTGTTTATCCGGCCGACCATCTTGCGCGACGCCAACGTCTATTCCGGGGTCTCCAGCAACAAGTACACCCTGTTCCGTGCCGAACAGTTGAACCTGGCGGCCGAGGAGGGTTACGCCACTTCGCCAGCCCGTCAGGTGCTGCCCGCCTATGGTCAGGATGTGATGATGTCCCCCGAGGTGCAGCAGCAGATCGAGCGGATGAAGGCCCAGCAGCAGTCCACTGCCACCGGGGCCAAAACCCAGGTGCAGGGACAGCCCTTCGTGCAGAGCAAGCCCTGATGGCCGCCTACCAGCTCGATGGCAGCGAGCTGCCTGCCCCCTTGCCGGAACTGCCGTTTGCCTTTGCCCGCAACTTCGGGGTGATCCTGACTGAGCGCCAGGGTGCCCCGGTGCTGCTATGTCGCCAGGGGGTGACGCCGCAGACCCTGCTGGAGGTGCGTCGGGTGGTGGGGTGCACCTTCGTGGTGGAGCAGCTTGGCCATGATGAGTTCGAGACGCTGCTGACGGCCCATTACCAGCGCGACTCCTCCGAGGCGCGCCAGCTGATGGAGGATCTCGGCAACGAGATGGACTTCTTCGCCCTGGCCGAAGAGTTGCCCCAGAGTGAAGATCTGCTGGACGCCGATGACGATGCCCCCATCATCCGTCTCATCAACGCCATGCTGAGCGAGGCGATCAAGGAGGAGGCGTCCGACATCCATATCGAGACCTTCGAACGGGCCCTGGTCATTCGCTTCCGCATTGATGGGGTGCTGCGGGAGATACTGCGCCCCCATCGCAAGCTCGCCTCGCTGCTGGTGTCGCGCATCAAGGTCATGTCCCGCATGGACATTGCCGAGAAGCGGGTACCCCAGGATGGCCGCATCTCATTGCGCATCGGCGGCCGCGCCGTGGACGTGCGGGTCTCCACCATGCCGTCCAGCTACGGCGAGCGGGTGGTGCTGCGTCTACTCGACAAGAACAACGTGCGGCTCGAGCTCAAGCAGCTCGGCATGACGCTGGCCAACCGCAACATCATCAGCGAGCTCATTCGCAAGCCCCACGGCATCATCCTGGTGACGGGCCCGACCGGCTCGGGCAAGTCCACCACCCTCTATGCGGCGCTCTCCGAGATCAACTCGCGGGATCGCAACATCCTGACCGTCGAAGACCCCATCGAATATGACCTGGAAGGGGTGGGCCAGACCCAGGTCAACACCAAGGTGGACATGACCTTCGCCCGGGGGCTGCGCGCCATCCTGCGTCAGGATCCGGATGTGGTGATGGTGGGGGAAATTCGCGACCTCGAAACCGCCCAGATCGCGGTGCAGGCGTCGCTGACCGGTCACCTGGTGATGTCGACCCTGCATACCAACACCGCCATCGGTGCCATCACCCGGATGCGGGACATGGGGATCGAGTCCTTCCTGCTCTCCTCCTCCTTGCTGGCGGTGCTGGCCCAACGACTGGTGCGCACCCTCTGCCCGGATTGCCGCGCCCCGCACCCCATCACCGAGCAGGAGCGGATCGCCATGGGCATCGAACTGGCGCCGGATCAGCAGATGTGGCGCTCGGTGGGCTGTGAGCAGTGCAACCACACCGGCTACCGTGGCCGGACCGGCATCCACGAGCTGGTGGTGATCGACGAGGCGGTGCGCGAGGCGATCCACAGTGCCAGCGGCGAACTCGCCATCGAGCGCCTGATCCGGGGCCATACCCCCAGCATCCGTCGTGACGGCATCGACAAGGTGCTCCAGGGGCAGACCAGCCTCGAAGAGGTGCTGCGCGTGACCCGGGAAGACTAAGATGGCTGCGTTCGAATACAAGGCGCTCGACGGCAAGGGGCGCAACAAGAGCGGCGTGCTGGAGGGGGATTCTGCCCGTCAGGTGCGTCAGCTGCTGCGCGAGCAGGGGTTGACCCCCCTCGAGGTGAACGAGACCACCGAAAAGGCGAAGCGCGAGGCCAATCGCTTCGTGCTGTTTCGCCGTGGCGCTTCCACCTCGGAACTGGCCCTTATCACCCGCCAGCTGGCGACCCTGGTGGGCGCTGGGTTGACTATCGAAGAGGCTCTCAAGGCGGTGGCCGAACAGTGCGAGAAGGCCCACCTGCGCAGCCTGGTGGCCACGGTCCGCAGCAAGGTGGTGGAGGGCTATTCCCTCGCCGATTCACTCGGCGCCTTCCCCCACGTGTTCGATCAGCTGTTTCGCTCCATGGTGGCGGCCGGTGAGAAGTCCGGTCACCTGGAGAAGGTGCTCAACCGCCTCGCCGATTACACCGAGCAGCGCCAGCACATGCGTACCAAGCTGCTGCAGGCGATGATCTATCCCATCGTCCTCACCTTGGTGGCCGTGGGCGTCATCTCCATACTGCTCACCGCCGTGGTGCCCAAGGTGGTGGCCCAGTTCGAGCACATGGGCCAGCAACTGCCGGCCACTACCCGTTTCCTCATCGGCACCAGTGAACTGATGCAGCACTATGGCCTCTGGTTCCTGCTGTTGTTGTTCATTGGCGGCTTTGTCTGGCGCTGGTGGCTGACGGACGCCGGGCGTCGACGTCACTGGCATCAGGTGGTGCTGCGCCTGCCGGTCATCGGCCGGGTCAGCCGGGGACTCAACACTGCCCGCTTCGCCCGTACCCTCAGCATCCTCAACGCCAGCGCCGTGCCGCTGCTGGAGGGGATGAAGATCTCGGGGGAGGTACTCTCCAACGACTTTGCCCGCCACCGCATCGGCGAGGCGACCGAGCGGGTGCGCGAGGGGACCAGCCTGCGCAAGGCGCTGGATGAGACCAAGATTTTTCCGCCCATGATGCTGCACATGATCGCCTCCGGCGAGCAGAGCGGCGAGCTCGACAGCATGCTGGAACGGGCGGCCGACAACCAGGACAGGGAGTTTGAAACCCAGGTGAACATCGCCCTCGGGGTGTTCGAGCCCATGCTGGTGGTTTCCATGGCAGGGGTGGTGCTCTTTATCGTGATGTCGATCCTGCAGCCGATCCTGGAGCTCAACAACATGGTCAATCTATGATGCAGGCCTCCAGGCGCCTTGCTCCGGTCGATCCTGCGGTCCACTCACTCAAACTCAATCACATGGTGAATTTGTGAGGTCAGGCGTTCGAATAGGCTTCGTTATTTGATCCCACAAATCCAATCGAACTCGTGGGTTCTATTGGCCGACAGGCATAATCGAACGGTCGTGGTTCAACAATATGATCATTTTCTGATGACACACGTCATCTCATTCGTTAGGGAGTCATAGCAATGCACAAGCGTCGTCAAGCCGGTTTTACTCTGCTGGAAGTCATGGTGGTTATCGTGATCCTGGGGATCCTGGCCAGCCTGGTGGTGCCCAATCTGATGGGCAACAAGGAGAAGGCAGATCAGCAGAAAGCGGTCTCCGACATAGTGGCGCTGGAAAATGCCCTCGACATGTACAAGCTGGACAACAACCGCTATCCGACCACGGAGCAGGGGCTGGATGCCCTGGTCAACAAGCCGACCGCGTCCCCCGAGCCACGTAGCTACCGGGAAGGGGGCTACATCAAGCGCCTGCCGCAGGATCCCTGGGGCAACCCGTACCAGCTGCTCAGCCCGGGTCAGTTCGGCAAGCTAGACATCTTCAGCATGGGGCTGGACGGGGAAGCCGGGACCGATGACGACATCGGCAACTGGAACCTGAAGGATTTCCAATAAGTGATGGGTTGCGCCGCCATGCTGATGGGGCTGGTCTTGTGAAACCTTATCGTCAGGCGGGTTTCACCCTGCTGGAGGTGTTGCTGGTCGCCATGTTGATGGGGCTGGTGGCCACCGCCGTCACCCTCAGCATGGGGGGCGCCCGGGGGGATCGGGAGCTGGATAAGCAGGCGCGCCGCTTCATGGCAACCCTGCAGCAGGCGCAGGAGTATTCGGTGATGGATGGCCGGCTGCTGGGCCTGCGAGTCGAGGAGAGCGGCTGGCAGTTTATGTCCCGCAACCCCAAGGATCGCAAGTGGCAGGCGTTGACCGGCGACAAGATCCTGGGGCAGGTGCAGCTGCCGGAGGAGATGACCCTGACCGTTGAACTGGAGGGCTTCAGCTGGCGTACCGACTCGGACGAGAAGAACGAACAGGGCCGCGACGAGAAGGAGCGCACGCCCCAGATCTTCGTCTTCCCGGGGGGCGAACTCACCCCCTTCATGCTGACCCTGAGTCAGCAGGTGGATGACGAGAAGTACCTGCGCACCGTCAAGGGGGATGAGTTTGGTCGCCTCTCCCTGCTAGAAGACGAAGAGGAAGAAGAGTGAGAGCCCCCTCTATCAAGGCGCGCGGCATGACGCTGCTGGAGGTCATGGTGGCGCTGGCGGTGTTTGCCATCGCCGGCCTGGCCGTGATGAAGACCGCCAGCGAACACCTCTCCGGCCTCAACTACCTGGAAGAGAAGACGCTGGCGACCTGGGTGGTGGAAAACCAGCTGGTGCAGCAGAAGCTCGAGGCCAAGTGGCCGGGTGACAGCTGGGTGGAAGGGAACGAGGAGCTGGCCGGCGAGACCTGGTACTGGCGCTATCGCGGCGTCGCCACCAGCGACAACAACTTCAAGGCTCTGGACATGGAAGTGCGTACCGCGCCCAAGGCCGAGAGCCCGGTGGCCATGATCCGGACCTATATCAGCCGATGAACAAGCACCGTGTTGTCCCCATGATCCGGAGCCGGTGCCAGCGGACGAGTGCCTGCCCGATGCCGAGGCGCCGTCAGAGCGGCTTTACCCTGCTGGAGATGCTGGTGGCCATCGCCATCTTCGCCAGCCTCAGCATGGGGGCCTATCAGGTGCTGCAGGGGGTGCTTACCAGCGACGAGGTGGCCAAGCGCAAGGAGGTCCGTCTCTCCGAACTGCAGCTCGCCTTCAGCCTGCTGGAGCGAGACGTCACCCAGATGGTGCCGCGCAGCGGCCGCATCGATGGTGAGAACAACAAGGTGCTGCTGGCGGCCTCCCGCTTCGGCCAGCAGAGCGATGACTGGGGCATGGCTTTCATCCGCGGTGGCTGGCTAAATCCGGACGGCATGCTGCCGCGCTCCGGCTTGCAGCGGGTGGGTTGGCGACTCAAGGAGCAGACTCTGGAACGGCTCAGCTACCTCTATCCGGATCCCGCGATCGGCACCGAGCCGCGCATTCAGCCGGTGTTGACCGGGGTGACGGCCCTGCGACTCTATTTCTACGACAAGGGGATGTGGAAGGAGGAGTGGACCCAGCGCGACCTGTTGCCTCATGGGCTGGCGGTGGAGCTGGATCTGGAGGATTACGGCACCATACGTCGTCAGTTCCTCATCGGGGCCGGCGGCCAGAGGGCTGAAAATGGTAATTGATCGTCATTTTTCCCCGACCGTCATGGAAGATAACGGTACCCTTCGCCGTCGTCAGTTCCTCATCGGGGCCGGCGGCCAGAGGGCTGAAAATGGTAATTGATCGTCGTTGTTCCCCGACCGTCATGGAGGATTACGGCACCCTTCGCCGTCGTCAGTTCCTCATCGGGGCCAGCGGCCAGAGGGCTGAAAATGGTAATTGAGCGTCATTTTTCCCCGACCGTCATGGAAGATAACGGTACCCTTCGCCGTCGTCAGTTCCTCATCGGGGCCGGCGGCCAGCGA
Organism: Aeromonas sp. S2(2024); assembly: GCF_041402505.1. NCBI lineage: Bacteria > Pseudomonadati > Pseudomonadota > Gammaproteobacteria > Aeromonadales > Aeromonadaceae > Aeromonas > Aeromonas sp. S2(2024). The sequence continues at coordinate 134,432 of NZ_JBGLRL010000003.1, read as the reverse complement.
GCGGACAATGGCAGTTAAGCGCAGCCGGGGCCCATCCCGTACCACACCGGGCCGGCAAGGGGGCATGGCCCTGCTGGTGGTACTGCTCATCCTGTCGGTGATGGTGATCATCGCCAGCAACATGAGCGGCCGGTTGCAACTGGAGTTGCGCCGGACCAGCAACCTCACCGCCGGCAAGCAGGCCTGGTGGTATGCCATGTCGGCGGAGGCGCTGGTGATCAAGGTGCTCAACCAGGATTTCAAGGATGACCCCGATGTGGTCAATCTGGGTCAGAACTGGGCGCGCCAGGATGCTGTCTTTCCGGTGGATGACGGTACTCTGTCCGGACGGGTGCGGGATCTGCAATCCTGTTTCAACCTCAACAGCCTGAGCCTGGCCCTGAAAGAGGGGGAGAGTGGCGATGACCTCGAGGCGCAGCCCTATCAGTTCAAGGCGTTCCGGGCGCTGCTCGAGGCGCTGGAGGTGGATGAGTACGAGACGGTGCAGCTCACCGACGCCATCCGCGACTGGACCGACAAGGATACCCAGCTGGTGTCGAGCAACGGGGCCGAGGATGCCTATTACGAGGGGCTCAATCCCCCCTATCTGGTGGCGAATCAGTGGCTGCTGGGAACGGACGAATTGCGGGCCGTGCGCGGGGTGAGCAGCGAGCTCTACGCCCGGCTCGCCCCCTATGTGTGCACCCTGCCCAGCGACAAGCTGGTGGTGAACATCAACACCATCAAGCCGGAGCAGGCGGCCCTGCTGGTGGGGCTCTACCAGGGCAAGATCGGGCTGGACGACGCCAAGCAGGTGCTGACTAACCGCCCCAAGAAGGGGTGGAAGGAGAAGAAGGAGATGACGGACGAGCTGCCGGTGCAGCCGGGCGCCATCACGGGGCTGGATGCTGCACTGGACATCAAGAGCAACTTCTTCGAAGCCCGTCTGCTGGCCGAGGTGGGTGATGTGCGGGCCCGGCTGGAGACTGTTTTCCAGCGTGGCAAGGACAACAAGCTGGTGATGCTGCGTCGTCTGAACGATGGCGCAGAATAACAGGGAGATGGCTGGCCTCTGGCCTGTCTGTCCCGCCCCTTATCTGGACTGCAGCCGATGGCTGCGGCTCGCCCATCGACAAGGATGCTGGCGGGCATGGCAGGAGAATCATTTGTGAGCGAGAGTCTGGTCATCCGTCTGGGGACCAATGCGCAGCAGCCGGTGCATTGGCTGGTGTGGTCGACGCAGGAGCAGGAGATCATCGCCTCCGGAATCCTGGCCTCGGCCCATGCCCTGGGTGAGCTGCAGGAGCGTGCCGGCGGCCGCCCCGTGGTGACCCTGGTGCCTGGCAGCGATCTCATCTTCCGGCGGGTCAGCCTGCCGGGCAAGTATAGTCGTCAGGCCGCGGCGGCGCTGCCCTATCTGCTCGAGGAGCAGATCGCTTCCGATGTGGATGAACTGCATCTGGTGGTGCTGGCTCATCAGGGGAACGACGTGGATCTGATGGCGGTGGACAAGGCGAAGATGCAGGAGTGGCTGGCGTGGCTGCAGCAGGCGGGTCTCAAGACCCTGCAACTGCTGCCGGATGTGCTGGCCCTGCCACCCGCCACCGAGGGATGGTCTGCCCTGCAGCTTGGCGCAGAGTGGTTGATCCGTCAGGGCCCCGTTCAGGGGATAGTCGCCGACGAGCCGCTGCTGGCCATGTTGCTGGCGGCCCAGCCCGAGCCGGTGACCCTGTATAGCCACACCCCCATTCCGGCCATGGCGGCCGGCAACTGGCGGGGGGCTGATCCCGAGCTGCCCATGCTGCTGCTGGCGAAAGGGGCGCTCGCTTGCCAGGCCAACCTGTTGCAGGGGCCCTATCGACCGCAGACCGAATACGCCCGTTATTGGCTGCAGTGGCGCAAGGTGGCGGTGGTGGCGGGGATCCTGCTGCTGGTGGCGCTGACCCAGCGTGGGGTGCATCTTCATCAGCTGGCGGAGCAGGACAAGGCCCTCAAGGCGGAGATCCGGCAGGTCTATACCCGGATTTTCCCGGGGGAGACCCGGATCGTCAACGTCCGCAGCCAGATGACCCAGCACCTCAAGTCCCTGGGGCAGACCCCGCAGGATGGGATCCTGCTGCTGCTGACCGAGTTGGCGCCGGTGTTTGCCGAGGTACCCGGCCTCAAGCCCGAGGTGCTGCGTTTCGATGCGGGCAGGGGTGAGCTCAGGTTGCAGGTCACGGCCCCGGGTTTCACCGAGATCGAGCGCTTCCGTGAGCTGGCGGGAAAGCGCTTTGAGGTGCAGCAGGGTGAGGTGCGAAGCACCGAGGGCAAGGTGGAAGGCGCGCTGGTGCTGAAGGGGAAATCATCATGATGGACAAACTGCAAATCTGGTGGCATGGCATCAGCCTCCGCGAACAGCGGCTGGTGGCGGTGGGCGGCGGCATACTGCTGCTCGGGCTTTGCTACTGGGTCATCTGGCAACCTGTCGCCAATCGTATCGACGAGCGGGAGAGGCAGGTGGCCAATCAGCAGCAGACGCTTGCCTGGTTGAAAGAGAAAGGGCAGGAGGTGTTGGCGATGCAGGGTGGCCAAGGCCGGCAAATCGACACCAGCGGCACTCTGGACGGGGTGGTGAACCGCACCGCCTTCAACCAGAAGATCAAGATTGCCCGGCTGCAACCCCAGGGGCAGGAGCTGCAAGTGTGGATAGACACGGTACCGTTCGATGATCTGCTGCTCTGGCTCGCGACCCTCTCCGATCAATACGGGGTCCAGGTGCAGATCATCGAGGTGGCCCGTGAGGGGTTGGCTCCTGGCCTGGTCAAGGTCAGACGTTTGCAGTTGAGCCGCCCCCAATGACACCAAGCGTTCAATTCGCCGTCCGGTTTCCGGCATCGCATTCCGTTATGGCATCGGGCCTCGCCTGGGCCGGATCCTTGCAGTCGAGTCATGTTCTATGAAGCAAAAAGTACTGATTGCCGTCCTGTTTCTGACGGTCTATCTGATGTTCCTGCTGGCCAGGTTGCCCGCCACTCTGGTGGTGCGCCATCTGCCTCTGCCCCCCAACCTGGTGCAGCTGGAAGGGGTGAGCGGTACTCTCTGGAGCGGCCAGATTGCCCGGCTGCAATATGCCAGCGAGTCCCTGACCCAACTGCGCTGGGAGCTCGATGGCTGGTCGTTGTTGCGCCTGGCTCCCGAGGTGTCGCTGCGTTTCGGCGAGCGCGCCGGCCTCAATGGCCAGGGGGTGATCGGCTGGAATGGCGCGGCCTTCGGCCGTGACATCACCCTCAACGCACCTGCCCCCTGGGTGTTGGCGCGGGTGCCCATGGGCCTGCCCTTCCCCCTGACGGCGGCGGGTCAGCTGCAACTCAAGGTCGATCAGTTCGCCCAGGGCAATCCCTGGTGTGAGGAGCTCTACGGCAATCTCAACTGGTATGACGCGCAGGCCGACACCCCGGCGGGCAAGCTTCCACTGGGGGATCCCGAGGTCAAGTTGACCTGCCTCGACTCCCGCCTGGTGGCCGAGATCAAGCAGGGTTCGGAGGCGGTGCAAGTGCTCGGCAAGCTGGAGCTGCAGGCCAATCGCCAGTACTTGTTCCAGGGTACCCTCAAGCCGGGCCCGGCACTGCCGGAACAGATGAGGCAGGGGTTGCCCTTCCTCGGTCAACCCGATGGTCAGGGGCGCTTCCCGCTGCGCTATCAGGGCCGCATCTGACGACATGGCTCTTGACAGACAACACCCCGCTCCGGCGGGGTGTTGTCGTTATGGGGCGGGCTCCTCTGGTGGGAGGGGGCTCAAGGGCGTGGTGATGAGGTGGTTGAGAAAGAGGTTGAACAGCTCGGCGCGCGAGCCGAGCCGCAGCTTGCCGTAGAGGTGCTTGCGGTGATTCTTCACGGTGCCGCTGCCGATGCCGAGTTCGGCGGCGATTGCCTCCGTGTCCAGCCCCTGCAGCAACAGGCCCGCCACCTGCCGCTCCCGGCGAGTTAGCCTGTCTCCGCCCACGCTGGCGATGGCCTGCTCCACCGTCGCCTTGAGGTCGCTGCCATCGGGCCGGGCCGGGTTCTGGGCCAGCAGCGGTACCGCCTCTCGCCACTGCTGGCGACACAGGGAATGCACCAGCGGAAACAGCGCCTCCAGCCGGGCCCGTTCGTCCGGGCGCAGGGCCTGGCGCTTGTCGAGACGACCCAGAAACAGCATTAGCGTGAACCCGTCACGCACCGGCAGGATCAGCCCCACCTCCTCCTGCCAGCCGGTGGCCTGATAGAAATGGTGGCGATATTCGGGATCCAGCCGCCCCTTAGACACCTGCGCCAGGGTCCATACACCGGCCCCCAGACCCTGTTCCAGGGCCTGCATAAAGGGATCCTGGCTGAAGTGGCTGGTGAGATAGCGATCAAACAGCAGGGCCCGCTGGTGGCTCAAGTTGTCATGGAGGTAGACCGGGCGCTGCCCCACTCCGAGCAGCAGGGCGCAGTCGAATGCCACCTGCTGCTGGATGAGGCGCACCAGGGCCGCCGCAAAGGCCGGGCTGTGCAGGGCATCGACGACGGCGGTCAGGCTCTGGGGCAGCGAGTCTGTGGCGAGGGGCTGGCTCATGGCGACGGGCTCCGGATGGCGGGGGCAGGCTCCCCGATATGGGCGGGATGCTAGCACGAGAGTGGCAAAACTATCCCCTGGGGGACATATCCGCCCCGAGCCATAGGGGCGAGTATGGCGACTTTCCCCTGCTGTTGGAGACCCCATGATCGACCCCCATTTGCTCACTGACCTTACCGAGCGCGGCCTGGTGGCCCAGATGTCGGACCCGGCGGTCCTGGCCGCCCACCTCGCCCAGGCGCGCACCCTCTACTGTGGCTTCGATCCCACTGCCAGCAGCCTGCATATCGGTCATCTGGTGCCGCTCTTGATGCTGCGCCGCTTCCAGCTGGCGGGTCACACCCCAGTGGCCCTGGTGGGGGGCGCCACCGGTCTCATCGGCGATCCCAGCTTCAAGGCGACCGAGCGCAGCCTCAGCAGCGCGGACAGGGTGCAGGGCTGGGTGGCCAGCCTGTCCGCCCAGATCCGGGCGCTGCTGCCCGCGAGCGAGGGGCTGGCGGCCCCTGTGCTGGTCAACAACGCCGACTGGATGGGGCAGATGTCGGCCCTCGATTTTCTGCGGGACATCGGCAAGCACTTTTCGGTCAATGCCATGCTGGCCCGCGAATCGGTGCGCCAGCGGCTGGCCCGCCCGGATCAAGGGATCTCCTTTACCGAATTCTCCTACGCCCTGCTGCAATCCCAGGACTTCGCCGTGCTCAACCAGCGTCTCGGTTGCACCCTGCAGATCGGCGGCAACGATCAATGGGGCAACATCACCAGCGGCATGGATCTCACGCGGCGGCTGCATCAGACCCAGGTTCACGGCATGACGCTGCCCCTCATCACCAAGGCAGATGGCACCAAGTTCGGCAAGACGGAAGGGGGCGCCATCTGGCTGGATCCGGCGCTCACGTCGCCCTACGCCTTCCATCAGTTCTGGCTCGGCACGGCGGACGAGGATGTCTACCGCTTCCTGCGCTACTACAGCTTTATGCCGCTGGCGGCCATCAGGGAGCTGGAAGTCGAAGATGCGGGTCGGCAGGGGCGCAAGCAGGCCCAGCAGGTGCTGGCGGACGAGCTGACCGAACTGGTGCACGGCAAGGGGGCACTGGCGGCGGCGCGGCGCATCGGCGAGCTGCTGTTCAGCGGCGACGTGGCCCGCCTTGGCGAAAGCGATCTGGCCCAGCTGGCGCAGGATGGTATGCCGAGCTGCCATATCGAGGGGGAAACGGATCTGGTGACCCTGCTGGTGGAGAGCGGCCTGGCGAGTTCGAAGCACATCGCCCGGGAGCTGCTGGGGGCGGGCGCCATCAGCCTCAACGGCGGCATAAGACAGGATGAACGGCTAAGTGCAGTGGATCGGCTGTTTGGCCGCTACCTGCTGCTGCGCCGGGGCAAGAAGCAGTACCGGCTGGTGGAGTGGGCGGACTAGCTCCCCCGATATCCATGAGAAAGGACTGCCTGGGCAGTCCTTTTGCTTGTCCGCTTGCTCATGGGGTCTGTGGCTTCCCCATTGATGCGAAAAATGCCGATTCACACGGCCAGCGGCAATAACTCGGCGTAGTCGCGGATCGCCGGGAAGGCGGTAATCTGCTGCTCCGGCTGGCGACTGTCCGGGTTCTGGATGGCGAGCTGATAGCCGATGCCGTAGTCGGCGGCGGCGCGCAGGATCCGCTCGCTGTCATCGACGAACAGGGTGCGGGCCGGATCGAATGCCAGTTGTTCTGCCAGCGCCTGCCAGCAGTGCTGGCTCTCCTTCGACCAGCCGAGCTCATGGGTGCTCACCATGAGATCCAGGTGGTCAGCCAACCCCAGCCGTGCATCCTTGACCGACAGGCTGGCGGGGTGGGCATTGGTGAAGAGCACCAGCTGCTTGCCCGCCGCCCGCAGGGCGGCCAGGAAGGGGATGACGTGGGGCCGCCACTGGATCTTGTCCAGTATCTCCTGCTTGAGGGCGCGGATGTCGAGTCCGAGGGTCCGGCTCCAGTAATCGACGCAGTACCAGTCGAGGGTGCCGCTGACAGCCTGATAGTGGGCATCGATCTGCGCCTTGGCGTCGGCCAGCGGCAGGCCGAGGCGCGCGGCGTAGCGTTCGGGCACCAGCTGCTGCCAGAGGTGGCTGTCAAAATGAAGGTCGATCAGGGTGCCATCCATGTCGAGCAGAACTGTGTCTATCTGGTGCCAGGGCAGTGGGGTGGGCATGAGGCCTCTTTGTGTCGGACTGGGTGGGGAAAACGGGGGGCATTATAACGGATTTTTCAGGCACCTTTCCGGCCCTTGCCCCGTGGTGTTCCCTCGGGGAGTCGTTTACTCTTGAAGCACTCTTTTTTAACGAGCAGTCAGCCCAGATGAGTGACCCCCACAAGTGCAAACCCGAACACGTCCGCGTCGAGGCCATGGCCCACGACAAGCGCAAGCCGGAGATCATCAAGGCCGAGCTGGTGGCCGAGAGTCGGCTGTTCAAGGTGGAATCCCTGCACCTGAAATTCAGCAACGGGGAGGAGCGGGTCTACGAGCGGATGCGCGGCGGCAACCGGGGTGCCGTCATGGTGGTGCCCCTGTTCGATGCCCACACCCTGCTGCTGGTGCGCGAATACGCGGCGGGCACTCACTCCTACGAGCTGGGCTTTCCCAAGGGGCTGATCGATCCGGGCGAAGATGCCTTCGAGGCGGGCAACCGGGAGCTGATGGAGGAGGCGGGCTTCGGGGCCCGTGACCTGATCCCTCTCAAGCAGGTCTCCCTGGCTCCCGGCTATTTTTCCAGCCGGATGGACATACTGCTGGCACGGGATCTCTACCCCGAGCAGCGGGTGGGCGACGAGCCCGAGCCCCTCGAGGTGATCCCCTGGCCCCTCAATCGCATCGACGAATTGCTGGCGCGACCCGACTTCACCGAGTCGCGCAGCATCAGTGCCCTGCTGCTGGCCAGCAAATGGCTGGCGGAGCAGGAAAGCTAGCCCAAGCGTGGGTAAAGGTAATAAAAACAGAGGATAACAAGATGCAGGAGTTGTTGGCCTGGATACCTGGGGTCAAGGAGATAGCCCGCGAAGCGGGACGTATCCTTCACGAAATCTATCACGGCGGTCAGTTCGAGCGTCAGCTGAAGGAGGATGCGACCCCGGTCACCAGTGCCGATCTTGCTGCCGATGCCTACCTCAAGCAGGCGCTGTCGGCGCTCACCCCCCATGTGCCCGTGCTGACCGAAGAGGCGGCCGATGTGCCCTTCAGCCAGCGTGCCAACTGGCGGCAATACTGGCTGGTGGACCCCCTCGACGGCACCGGCGAGTTCATCGCCGGCAGCGGTGATTTCGCCACTTTGATCGCCCTGGTGCGGGACAATGTGCCCGTGCTCGGGGTCATCTATGCCCCTGAGGCCGACGTGCTCTACTGGGCGGTGCGCGGCCACGGCGCTTTCAAGGAGGTGAACGGCGAGGTGTACCCCATCAGCGCCATGCACCACGAGCACGACCAGCCGGACTCCCTGGTGGTAGCCATCAGCCGCCGCCAGAAGCTGGAGAACCTGACCCGCCGCCTCAACCCGGCCATCAACTACGAGCTGATCCCGCTTGGCTCCAGCTCCCTCAAGTCCTGCCTGGTGGCGGAAGGGGCGGCAGACTGCTATGTGCGGCTCGGCCCCACCGGCGAGTGGGATACCGCCGCCGCCCAGTGCATCGTCGAGGCGGCGGGGGGGCGCATCCTCAGCCTGGCGTTGCAGCCGCTCAGCTACAACGAAACCGAGTCGCTGGAGAACCCTGACTTCATCGTGATGGGGGACCCGGATCTCGCCTGGGGCAAGATCCTGACTCACTGAGCCGGTTGAAATATAGCCAGCTCATCCAATCAGGCGGCCTCGTGGCCGCCTGATTGCTTGGTGTGATCCGCTGGCTTGCCACGGCATATTCAGGTGTATTCGCTACTTAAATGGATTGCTGTAGTGGATCATCACAATCAAACCCAAAGTGCTGGCATCTATTTTCAGGTAATTCTGAAAACTTCGCATTGGTCGAAATAAAAAATCGACCAGTGGTTATATTTTGGTTTTATATTTCGCGTAATTCGCCGTTTAAAGGTTTAACCGAACAGGGTGGACTGGAAATTCCGCCCAATCTCACTGGCTGAACCTGGCTTTGCCAGTGAGATCTGCCAATGCCGTTTTTTGAGAATTAAATGCTAAAGGAGCACAATATTTTTAGATTTTAATACTATATATAAGTGGTTTATCAATGAGTTCATCTGTAGAGGTCACCCGGGAGCTATCTGGTTCCCCATCCATCACCCGCACTGGCTGGTGCCGCCACGATACCCACTGGGTGATCAGCCTGTTTGGCACCGCCGTTGGCGCCGGCATACTCTTCCTCCCCATCAACCTGGGTCTGGGGGGCATCTGGCCCCTCGTTATCGTCGCCGTGCTGGCCGGCCCCATGACCTTCCTGGCCCATCGCGGGCTGGCGCGCTTCGTGCTCTCCTCTTCCCGCCCCCACGCCGACTTCACCGAGGTGGCCGAGGAGCACTTCGGCAAGATGGCCGGTCGCCTCATCTCGGCGCTCTACTTCCTCTCCATCTTCCCGATCCTGCTCATCTACGGGGTCGGGCTCACCAACACGGTGGAGAGCTTCATGATCAACCAGCTCGGCATGGATGCCCCGAACCGGGTGATGCTCTCCGGCCTGCTGGTGTTCGCCATGATCGCCGTGATGATGGCGGGGGAGAAGGCGATGCTGCGGGCCTTCGCCTTCATGGTCTACCCGTTGGCGGCCATTCTGGCGGCACTCTCCTGCTATCTGATCCCCCAGTGGCACTGGCCGGAAGTGACCGCGTTCGAGGGGGCCAGCTTCCTCAACACCGTCTGGCTGGCGCTGCCGGTCACAGTGTTCGCCTTCAGCCACGCTGCCGCCATCTCCGGCTTTGCCAACGTGCAGCGCCGGGAATATGGCGAGCAGGCTGAAGCAAAGAGCGGCCTGATCCTGCGTAACACCACCGTCATGCTGGTGGGCTTCGTGCTCTTCTTCGTCTTCTCCTGCGTGTTGAGCCTCTCTCCGGCCCAGCTGGCCGAGGCCAAGGCCCAGAACGTCTCCGTGCTCTCCTACCTCGCCAACATCACCGACAACCCTGTGATCGTGACCCTGGGGCCGCTCATCGCCTTCATCGCCATCAGCTCCTCCTTCCTCGGCCACTTCCTCGGCGCCCGGGAGAGCCTGAAAAGCTTGATCGCCAAGCCCACAGGGTTGTCGCTGGCAAAGGCGGACCGGCTCGGCATCGCCCTGATGTTCTTCGCCATCTGGGGGGCGGCTGTCATCAACCCCGGCATCCTCGGCCTGATGGAGACCCTCTCCGGCCCCGTCATCGCCATGATCCTCTTCATCATGCCGGTGGTGGCCATCTACAAGGTGGAGGCGCTGGCCCGCTTCCGTCACGGCTGGGTGAACGGCTTCATCCTGCTGACCGGTTCGCTCTCGGTCTCGGCCCTGCTCTTCAGCCTGCTGAAGTAACAGCGGCGCGATGGCTAAAAAGAGAAGAGGCGACCCCGGGGTCGCCTCTTCTCTTTCATGGGGCACAGTGTCTCAGCCCAGCTTGGCGCCGTTCTCCACCGCCTGCTCCGGGATGGCCATCACCACGGCGCCATCGGCCCGGTAGAAGCCGGTCAGCAGAAACTCCGACTGGATGGGACCTATCTGCTTGGCCGGGAAGTTCACCACGGCGACTATCTGGCGCCCCACCAGATCCTCCGGTTGATAGAGATCCGTTATCTGGGCGCTGCTCTTGCGCACCCCGAGCTCGGGGCCGAAATCCGCCCACACCTTGTAGGCGGGCTTGCGCGCCTCGGGGAAGGGCTCGACCCGCACCAGGGTGCCCACTCTCAGCTCCACCATCTCGAACTGCTGCCAGCTTATGGTCTGCATCTTGGCTCCTCCTTTCACACACCTTGCATTGACCCCAGCATGCCTCGAAACGACAGCCCCTGTCTTCGGCAAGGGGCCGGACTGTTATGGCTGCGGGCCGTTTTGCTGGCGCCAGCGGGAGGGGGTGAGGCCCGTCTCGGCCAGGAAACGCTCGGCGAAGGCTCCCTGATCCTGATAGCCGCAGCGGCTGGCCACCTCGCCTATGGGCAGGGCGGTCTGGGCGAGCAGGGTGCGTGCCAGCGCCATGCGCCGACTGCGAATGTAGTGGGAGGCGCTCATGCCGAACTGCTGGCGAAAGGCGTACTTGAACTGGCTCTGGCCGAGGCAGGCAACAGCAGCGAGCTGCTGATTGGTCAGTGCAGCCGCAAGGTTGGCCTCGATATGGCGCTGCACTCTTGTCATGCGGGGGGCCAGGGTGGGGCCCATGCCCTGACTCTGGGCCAGGAGGCCCAGCCAGACCTGCTCCATGCCGGCTACATGGCGACCCTGGCGCACCATCTGATGCAGGAAGGCGAGGTAGTGGCGCTGGGGTTCGTCCAGGGGGATGAAGTGGCGTTCGCCAAGGGCCTCCGGCAGCCAGTGGCTCTCCTGCACCAGGAAGGAGAGCGCCGGGTCGGCGGCGTAGTCGTGGCGAAGACCGGGGGCGATGACGCAGGCAAAGCCAGGCGCGAGGCGACGTCCCTGGCCCTGCACCTCGATCTCGAGGGGGCCGTCCAGGGGGATCACCAGCTGGGCGAAGTCGTGGCTGTGGCTGCTGATGTCGCTCTGGTAGCAGCGCAGGCTGAACGGGCAGTGGGCGGATAAGGATGACGCGGCACCGGGCCGCGTCATCGAAGAGGGGGGATTATGTGCCATGGGCCACCGGATTACTCGGCGTCGAAATCTTCGATCTCTTTGCCGAGCGCCTCCATGATGGCGCGGGCCTCGGCGGGGACGCTGTCCGGATGATCCTTGCGCAGATCGTCGTCACAGGGCAGCGGCTGACCGGTGAATGCGTGCAGGAAGGCCTCACAGAGCAGCTCGCTGTTGGTCGCATGACGCAGGTTGTTCACCTGGCGACGGGTGCGCTCATCGGTCAACACCTTCAGCACCTTGAGCGGGATCGAGACAGTAATCTTCTTGACCTGTTCGCTCTTCTTGCCGTGCTCCGCATAGGGGCTGACGTAGTCGCCGTTCCACTCTGTACCCATGTTCCACCTGTTCTCGTTTGGCCGTGAGCGCGGATTTTAACCCTTAAGGATCTCAATGGCAATCCAACAGCAAAGCCATTTAGACGTCTAGAAGTGTTGACGGCTTTTTTAAGGTGGCGTAGTGTGATGCACCATGGACCGGCACTCCGGCCAGCGCAAATGAGAGCGGGGCAGGACGACCCACGAGGCGGACCGGCTCCGGCAACACATCAAGGAGAGTGACATGACCCACAAGGCCACCCTGGCGGTACGCACCGGGATTGAGACAGACACACAACACGGTGCCGTGGTGCCCCCCATCTACCTCTCCAGCAACTACACCTTTGCCGACTTTGGCGAGCCCCGTCAATACGATTATGCCCGCTCGGGCAACCCGACTCGCACCAATCTGGCGGACGCTCTGGCTGCCCTGGAAGGGGGCGCCGGCGCCGTGGTGACCGGTACCGGCATGGGAGCCGTTCACCTGGTGACCACGGCCCTGCTCAAGGCGGGGGATCTGCTGATCGCCCCCCACGACTGCTACGGCGGCACCTGGCGCCTGTTCGAGTATCTGGCGGCCAAGGGCCACTACAGGGTGCAATTCGTCGATCAGGGGGACGAGTCGGCGCTCGCCGAGGCGCTGGCGCAGCAGCCGGCCCTGGTGTGGGTAGAGACCCCTTCCAACCCGCTGCTGCGGGTGGTGGACGTGGCCGCCATCGCCACCGCCTCCCATGAGGTGGGTGCCAGGGTGGTGGTGGACAACACCTTCCTCTCCCCGCTGCTGCAACAGCCGCTCTCGCTGGGGGCCGACGTGGTGGTGCATTCGACCACCAAGTACATCAACGGCCACTCCGACGTGGTGGGCGGGGTCGCGATCGCCAAGGAGGCCGAGCTGGCCGAGTCTCTGGTGTGGTGGGCCAACTGTCTGGGACTCACCTCCGGTGCCTTCGACTCCTACCTCACCCTTCGTGGCCTGCGCACCCTGGCGCCGCGCCTGCGTGCCCATCAGGAGAACACGGACAGGATCCTGGCCTTCCTGCAGCAGCAGCCGCTGGTCAAAAAAATCTATCACCCCAGCCTGCCGAGCCACCCGGGCCACGAGATTGCGCGCCGTCAACAGTCCGGTTTCGGCGCCATGCTAAGTTTTGAACTCGATTGCAACGAGACGGGGCTGCGCGCCTTCCTCGCGGCGCTGCGTCTCTTCTCTGTGGCGGAATCCCTCGGCGGGGTGGAGAGTCTGGTGGCCCATCCGGCCAGCATGACCCACAGGGCCATGACCCCGGCGGCGCAGCAGGCGGCGGGCATCAGCGCCCAGTTGCTGCGCCTCTCGGTGGGCATAGAACACGGTGAAGACCTGGTGGCCGATCTGGCTCAAGGCTTTGAACAGGCGCAGTTGGCACAACAGGCAGAACAGGTGAAGTAATGGAACAGCAACAGCAAGGAGAGAGTGCGGTGGCGGCAGAGAGAGCCTTGAAGCGGCGTCATGTGCACAAGTTTGGCGGCAGCAGCCTGGCGGATCCTGTCTGCTATCGCCGGGTCGCCAGCATTCTCGAACAACAGGCCGAGCAGCAGGGCGGGGGCAGGGAACTGGTGGTGGTCTCCGCCGCTGGCAAGACCACCAACCGGCTGATCCAGCTGGTGGAGCTGGCCGAGGCGGGTGATGAGGCCGCGGGCGAAGCCATCACGGCCCTGCACGCCTATCAGCAGAGCCTGATCGACGGTCTGCTGGAGGGAGAGTTGCAGCTCGACTTGAGCCAGCAGCTGACCGACGACATGCAACTGATCGCCAAGACCTTGGAGGGGCAGTTCGATCGCTTCGCGCGCAATGGCCTGCTTGCCTTTGGCGAGGTGTGGTCGGCGCGCCTGCTGGCCGCCCTGCTCACCAGCCGCGGCGACAAGGCCATCTGGCTCGACGCCCGCAGCTTCCTGCGCGCCGAGGATGGCGCCCTGGTCAAGGTCAACACCGCCATCTCCAGCGAGTTGCTCAAGGCCCGTCTGGTCGAACACCCCGGCCGCATCGTGGTGACCGGCTTCATCGCCGCCGACATGGAGGGGCGCTCATTGCTGCTCGGTCGCAACGGCTCCGACTACAGCGCCAGCTTGCTTGCCGCCCTGGCGGACGGGGAGTCCACCACCATCTGGAGCGACGTAGCCGGGGTCTACAGCGCCGACCCGCGTCGGGTCAAAGAAGCCCGTCTGCTGGAGCGCCTGAGTCTGGCGGAAGCCAACGAGCTGGCCCGTCTCGGCTCCTCCGTGCTCCATTCCCGCACCCTGCAACCGGTGGCCGACAGCCGCCAGCGCCTCACCCTGCGCTGCAGCTACAACCCGGACGAAGGCTGCACCCATATCCTGCGCCGCGCCCCCCGCTCCGGCGGCGCCCGCATCGTCTCCTCGGTGGATCAGATTGCCCTCATCGAGCTCAAGGTGCTGCCCCAGACCGGCTATGAGCAGACGGTGGCCGCCATCGAGGCCCATCTGGCCCGCCATCGCCTCCACCCGCTCACCCTGCAGCGCCAGCCGGATCGTCGGATCCTGCGTCTGGCCTATACCCTGGAGGTGGCACAAGGGGCCTTCGAGGTGCTGCGGGACTTCCAGCTGCAGGGAAGCTTCACAGGCCTGATCCAGAAGGAAGGGTTCAGTCTGGTGGCCCTGGTGGGCGCAGGGGTGACCGACAACGCCGAGCAGTGTCACCGCTTCTATCAACTGCTGGCGGATCAGCCGCTGGAGTTCGTCCAGGTGGCCAGAGACGGCCTGAGCCTGGTGGCCGTGCTGCGCCAGGTGGTGCTGGAGCCCCTGCTTATCGCCCTGCACAGCGCCCTGTTCAGCCGTCCGACCCGGGTCGGTCTGGTGGTGTTCGGCAAGGGCAACATAGGGGGTCAGTGGCTCAGCCTCTACGCCCGGGAGAAGGCGCGGCTCGAGCACGAGCTCAATCTGGCGCTCACCCTCTACGGGGTGTTCGACTCCAAGGGAGGCCTGCTGGATGAGGAGGGGCTGGATCCCCTCAAGGTGCGTGACAACTTCAATCCCAAGCCGCTGATCTGGCCGGAGCTGCTCTCCCAGCTGGAGCAGCACGGTTTTGACTCCCTGATCGCGCTCGACATGACAGCCAGCGAGACGGTGAGCCGCTACTACCCGGACTTCGCCCAGCTCGGCTGCCACATCATTGCGGCCAACAAGTTTGCCGGTGCCGCCGACAGCGAGTTCTACCAGCGCATCAAGCAGAGCTGCCGCGATCATCAGGTGCAGTGGCGCTACAACGCCACCGTGGGGGCCGGGTTGCCCATCCAGTCCAGCATCCAGATGCTGCGCCAGAGCGGGGATCGCATCCAGGGAGTCTCCGGCATCTTCTCCGGCACCCTCTCCTGGCTGTTCCAGCAGTATGACGGCAGCCGCCCCTTCTCCGAGCTGGTGGACGAGGCCTGGCAGCACGGTCTGACCGAGCCGGATCCCCGGGAGGACCTCTCCGGTCAGGACGTGCGCCGCAAGCTGCTCATCCTGGCGCGGGAGGCGGGCTTCGAGCTCGACTCCGCCGACATCGAGCTGGAGAACCTGGTGCCGGTCTCCCTGCGCAAGGTGAGCACGGATCAGTTCATGGACAGGCTCAAGGAGCTGGATGATCCCATCCAGACCGCGTTCGAGGGGGCACGCCGGGTCGGCAAGGTGCTGCGCTACGTCGCCCGTTTCGAGCACGACGGCAAGGCGCGGGTCGGGCTGGAGACCCTGGAGCCCCACCATCCGTTCGCCAACCTCCTGCCCTGCGACAACGTGTTTGCCATCGAGAGCGACAGCTATCGCACCAATCCGCTGGTCATTCAGGGGCCGGGGGCGGGGCGCGAGGTGACGGCAGCTGCCATTCAGTACGACTTGTGGCAGATCTGCGCCAGCCTGTGAGGGACTGGTGGATGATACAAAGAAGAGGCGCCCAAGGGCGCCTCTTCTCGTTGGGGGTCGCAATGCCTTACCAGAACAACTTGCCCAGCAGGGGGGCGAGCAGCACAGTTGCCATGCCGGCTATCATCATCACCATGCTGGAGACCACCCCCTCCTCGTTGCCCATCTGATAGGCCCGGGCGGTACCGGCGCCGTGGGCGGAAGCGCCGAAGCCCGCCCCCTTGCCGAGGCGGCTGCGGATGGCGAGCACCGTCAGCACGCTCTCCCCCACCGCCATGCCGATCACCCCGGTCAGCACCACGAACAGGGCGGTGAGATCGGCGTTGCCACCCACGGAGCGGGTCGCCTCCACCGCGAAGGGGGTGGTGATGGATCGCATGGCCATGCTGCGCTGCAGCAGCTCGGAGAGGTTCAGCCAGCGGGCCAGCAGCACTGTGCTGCCCACCGCCATCACCACAGAGGCGATCACTCCCACCGATAGGGAGAGCCAGTGGCGGCGCATCAACTCGCGGTTCTCGTAGACGGGCACCGCGAAGGCGACGGTGGCCGGACCCAGCAGCCAGAGCAGCCAGTGGGATTCGGCCATGTAGTCCTGATAGGGGATGTTGAACAGCACCACCACGGCCACCAGCAGGGCGGGGGCCAGCAGCAGCGGCATCAGGGGCAGGATGCGCTTCTTGCCATAGAGCCACTTGCTGGCGTAGTAGAACAGCAGGGTGAGGGCGAAGCAGAGCAGGCCGAGCAGGGTGTCAGACATGGCGGCGGCTCCGGCGGGCCAGCTTCAGCTCCAGGCGATAGACCCTGTCCACCACCAGGGCCGTGGTGCCGAGCACCAGCACAGTGCTTGTCACCAGCACCACCATGATGCGCCACCCCTCCTGCAGCAGCAGCTCCTGATAGTTGACCACGGCTACCACGGCGGGGACGAAGAACAGCAGCATCTCTGCCAACAGCCAGCGGGCTCCGGCGCTGAACCACTGGGCCTTGACCACCCCGAGCAGGATGCAGACCAGCAGCAACAGCATGCCGGTGAGGTTGGCGGGCAGGGGCAGGTGGAAGGTGCGTACCGCGGTGTCGGCCAGCAGCCAGATGGCCGCCAGCAGGGCGATTTGGAAGGGGGTTTGCAACCAGCGAAGGCAGAAGGCTTTCATGATGGGCGTCTTTCTGTGAACCTGGTCACAGTATAAGCGGGGGCTAAACCTGCAAAAAATGAATTTAAATTATGAAAAATATGCCAAATTGGCATTATTTGGCGATCACCCCAGACGAGCGTCCCATGGATATCCGAGCCCTGCGTTACTTTGTCGAACTGGTGCGGGAGAAGAGTTTCACCCGCGCCTCCGAGAAGCTGTTCGTCACCCAGCCCACCATCAGCAAGATGATCCGCAACATGGAGGAGGAGCTGGGCCAGCCCCTGCTCAATCGGGAGGGACACAGCTTCACCCTGACCGACAGCGGCCAGGTGCTGTTTGCCCGTGGCCAGCTAATCCTGGCCCAGATGCAGCAGCTGGAGGCGGAGCTCGCGGATCTGCAGAGCCTGCAGCATGGGCGCCTGGCGCTCGGCATACCCCCCATGGTGGGTCACGTCTATGCGGATCTCATCCGCGCCTACCGCAGCCGCTATCCCAGGGTGGAGCTCTCGATTGTCGAGTACGGCGGGCGCCGCATCGAGCAGGCGGTGCTGGAGGGGGAGCTGGATCTCGCCATCACCATGCTGCCGACCAGGGAAGAGGGGGTACTGAGTGCGCTGGAGCTGGACTGCTATCCCATACAGGTGGTGCTGCCGGACCTGCCCCGCTGGTGTGGGGGCAGCGAGATCCGGCTGGCGGATCTGCAGGAGGAGCCCTTCCTGCTCTACACCCAGGCCTTCACCCTGAGCGAGCGACTGGAGCAGGCCTGTCAGCAGGCGGGCTTCGTGCCCCAGGTGGCGGCGCGCAGCAGCCAGTGGGATTTTCTCACCGCCATGGTGCGCAGCGGCATGGGGGTCGCCTTTTTGCCCGAGCCCATCTGTCGGCGACTGACGCCGGACGGCCTGGTGTTGCGTCCCCTGTTGCCGGAGCTGAGTTGGCGACTCGGGGTGATCTGGCCCGCGAAACGTTACCTCTCCCGCACTGCCGAGGCCTGGCTCGCCCTGTGTCGAGAGCAGGGGGCGCGGGGCTAGGCGCTACTTGCCGACCTTGCCCGTCTTGTCGTCGGGAGGCATGCCGAAGGTATCCCGGGCCGGATCATAGAGATAGGATCTGTAGTCGCTCCCCTCGGCGGGCAACTGGGGGTTGCTCAGCCTGAACAGCTGGCGCGAGGTCAGTTGGGTGAACGCCAGGGAGGGTTGGAAGTGCTGGCGCCAGAGCCGCTGGAGTGAGCCGTCCTGCCAGGCCAGCCGCAGACCGAGCTGGATGCGCTCGCGCTCCTTGTGGTAGGTGACATGGCTGTAGAAGGCGTGGATCAAGGGATAGAAGAGGATCACATGGCGATCGACGGCGAGGGTCGGCAACCTGGGGTGGTGGGTCTCCCACTCCGCCAGTATCTCGTTGGCACCGCGACAGAAGAGGTCGACCCGGCCCCGGGCCACCATGCGAAACAGCGACTCGTAGTTGTCCACCTCCTGCACCTGGAAGCCGTTGTGGCGCAAGATATCGGCATCCTGCCACCCCTTGCCACTTCCCTGACTGAACGCCTGCAGTTGTGCCAGGGTGCGGACCCCGGCCAGCGCCTCAGCACGGTCGGCGCCGACGAAGCAGACCCGGTAACCGAGAATGCCGAGATCGATGGGGAAGGGGATCCGGCTGACCTCTGGGTGAGGCGTCTTCTGGGGCCAGTTGTCGATGATGAAGAGGGCATTTCTGCCCGGCTTTTGCACCTCGAGCCGCATCCGCGCCTTGTTCATCTTGAGGGAGTCGTGCAGCTCGTAGTCGCCATATTGCTGGCGGGTCTTCTCCAGCGCCAGTCGCATCGCCTCCCGGTAGTAGTCCATGCGGGCATCCTGTTCATTCTCCGGGCTGAGCAGGGTAAATCGGGTGGCCGCCATCGGGGAGGAAAAGAGGGAGAGCGTGAGGAGCAGGAGTCGATGCATCTTGGCCGGGTTCTACAACGGGATTGTGCCCATTATAGTTCGGGGCCCCCTGCCTACACAGCGCTATTGGCCCCGGCTCCTCTGACCTCTGGGCCTGGCTTCAGACGATTTTTACCTGCGAACCCGACTGGGGACACAGTGCGATTGTGGGGGCCGGACGCCTCTGACTTCTGGGCCTGGCCTCAGACGGCATTTATCTGCGACCTCAACAGGCAGCAGAGTGTGATGATGGGACCCGGGCTCTTCTGGCCTAACCTCAGACCGATTCCATCAGGGCGCCCAGCTGGCGGCACAGCTGGCGCAGGGTCTGGTTGTCGAGACAGCCGAAGCCGAGCAACCAGCCCTCCCGGGTGGGCGGGGCGAGGTGATACTGACGCAAGGGGCGCAGCCCCAACCCCCGGGCGTTGGCCGCCTCAGTCCAGCGGGCCTCTCCCCCGGCGGGGAGCAGCACGGCGCACTGCAACCCGGCGCCGCTGTGGACGGGGGTGAGCCTTGGGCAGTGCTCGGCCAGCTCGGCCAGCAGCAGATCCCGCCGGCTCTGGTAAACGAGACGGCTCTGGCGCAGGTGAGTGGCGAAGTGGCCGGCGCGGATGAAGTCCGCGGTGACCGCCTGCTGCAACTGGTTGCTGTGGCCGTCGACGGCGGCGCGAGCCCGGCTGAATGCCTCCATCAGGGGGCGCGGCAAGACTAGGTAGGCGAGGCGCAAGGAACCAAACAGCACCTTGCTGAAGGTGCCCACATAGAGGACGCGCCCCTGACCATCCAGCCCCTGCAGGGCGGGGAGCGGCCGCTGATCGTACTGGTACTCCCCGTCGTAGTCGTCTTCCAGGATCCAGGTGCCGCGCCGCTCGGCCTCCGCCAGCAGTGCCATGCGGCGCGGCAGGCTCATGGGCACGCCCAGGGGGTACTGGTGGGCCGGGGTGCAGTAGATGAGCCTGGGGCTGGGGTGTTCACCGGCGGGGTTGAGCCCCTCCTCGTCCACCGGCACCGGGTGGATGCGGGCGCCGGCGCTCTCCATGGCGGTGCGGGCACCGGGATAGCCCGGATCCTCCACCCAGACGGTGTCACCGGCATCGATGAGCAGCTGGGTCGCCAGCAATATGCCCTGCTGGGAGCTGGTGAGGATCAGGATCTGCTCCGGCTCGCACACCACGCCCCGCGACTGTACCAGGTAGCTGCTGATGGCGGCGCGCAGCGTGGCCAGCCCTTGCGGATCCCCGTAATTCATCCAGTCGCTGGCCCCCTGACGCCACTGCTGCTGCATCAGGCGACCCCAGAGTGCCTGGGGAAAGAGGCGGGGATCCGGCTGGCTGGAGGCAAAGGAGTTGCCCACTTCGGGCACCTCGTGGCAAGCCCCCCCTTGCGCCATCTCCTGACCACGGCGTGAGAGCCCCGCCGCCGACTGGGGCGGGCGCGGAGCGGGGCGCACCGCCGCCAGGGCGACGAAGCTGCCGGCCCCCACCTTGCGCACCAGATACCCTTCCGCCTCCAGTCGGCCATAGGCCAGCTCCACCGTGCTGCGGGAGATGCCGAGATCCCGGGCCAGCATGCGGCTGGCCGGCAGCCTGCCGTGCAGCGGCAGATGACCCGCCAGTATCGCCTCCCGCAGGGTGCGCACCAACTGTTCGTGCAGGGGAAGATCGTTTTGCTGCTGGTCGGTAAAGAGGGTTGGCAGGACTGTCATGATTGGCCTCCGTGGGGGCGGGGCAGATGGCCCCCCCATCCGGATATCGCCTCACGCAGGGTGCGCACCAACTGTTCGTGCAGGGGAAGATCGTTTTGCTGCTGGTCGGCAAAGAGGGTTGGCAGGACTGTCATGATTGGCCTCCGCGGGGCCGGGGCAGATGGCCCCCCCATCCGGATATTGCTTCGCGCAGGGTGCGCACCAGCTGTTCGTGCAGAGGAAGATCGTTTTGCTGCTGGTCGGCAAAGAGGGTTGGCAGGACTGTCATGATTGGCCTCCGCGGGGGCGGGGCAGATGGCCCCCCCATCCGGATATCGCCTCCCGCAGGGTGCGCACCAGCTGTTCGTGCAGGGGAAGATCGTTTTGTTGCTGGTCGGCAAAGAGGGTCGGCAGGACTGTCATGGCACTTCCCGTTGCGGATAAATTGGTCTGCCCATATTGGCAAAATTGGTCGGCGTGGCAAGGCCATTTTGTCGCTACATTGGTGGGCAAGGAAGTGAAGCAATCCCATTGGCTACAGAAGGAGTCTGCATGTCGGAATACAGCGCCACCATCAGCTGGCAGCGAGGGGCCAGCGAGCCTTTTGTCGATCAGCGCTACAGCCGGGCCCATGAGTGGGCGTTTGACGGTGGAGTCAGGGTGCCCGCCTCCTCCTCCCATGTGGTGCCCTTGCCTTGGTCGGTGGCCGAGCACGTGGATCCCGAGGAGGCCTTCGTCGCATCCCTCTCCAGTTGTCACATGCTGACCTTCCTCTGGCTGGTCGCCAGGGCGGGTTATCTGGTGGAGAGCTACCGGGATGAGGCCGTCGGCGTCATGGAGCAGAACGAGCGAGGTCGCCAGTCCATTACCCGGGTTACCCTGCGCCCCAGGGTGCGGTTTGGCGGCGAACGCCGGCCCGATCTCGCCGCGCTGGAGCGGTTGCACCATCAGGCCCACGAGGAGTGCTTCATCGCCAACTCGGTCAACACAGTCGTCACCACAGAGATAGCGCTCTAATCACAAGGAGGTTCAGGATGAGTCATGTATTGAGTACCGGGGTCGCGAGCCCGCTGGAGGCCAGCGCGTTTTTCGAGGCCCAGTTGAAGTTTCGCACCGATCCGGCGGATCTCGCCGCCGATCTGCTGGCCGGGGAGGCGGACGAGAGGGGCAGCATAGTGGTCATCGACACCCGCTCCCCCGCGCACTACGCCGAGGGTCATATTCCCGGTGCCATCTCCTTCCCCCATCGCACCATGAGCCCGGCGACCACCCAGGGGCTGTCGCGGGACAGGGTCTATGTCTGCTACTGCGATGGCATCGGCTGCAACGGCTCGACCCAGGGGGCGTACAAGCTGGCGGCCCTGGGCTTTCGGGTCAAGGAGCTGATCGGCGGCCTGCACTGGTGGCGCCAGGACGGCTTCGCCGTCGCCACCGGCAGCGAGGCCGGCGTCTTGCTGGAAGGGGGGATCGCCTGTGCCTGCTGAATCCCTCTTCAACGGCCATGGCCAACCCCTGGGGGAGTCTCTGCCCGACTGGCGGGGCGCCGAGTTCCCTCCTCATCGGGTGCTGAGCGGCTGGGGCTGTCGCCTGGAACCGCTCGATCCCGAGCGCCACGGCGGCAGCCTGTGGCAGGCCTTCTGTGCCGACAGCGGGGCCATGTGGACCTACCTCACCAGCGGCCCCTTCGAGAATGAGGCGGCCATGCTGGCCTGGCTGCGAGGGGTCGCCGCCAAGGCCGATCCCCAGTTCTATGCCATTGTCGATGAGAGGAGCGGCCGGGCGCTGGGGCTCGCCAGCTACCTGCGCATCGACCCCGCCGCGGGCAGCGTGGAGGTGGGCTGGCTGCACTTCTCGCCGGCCCTGCAGCAGTCGCGGCTGGCGACGGCGGCCATGGCGCTGATGATGGCCAATGCCTTCGCCCTGGGGTATCGCCGCTACGAGTGGAAGTGCAATGCCCTGAACCGGCCCTCCTGGCAGGCGGCGCTGCGGCTCGGCTTTTGCTATGAGGGGACGTTCCGCCAGGCGCGGGTGGACAAGGGGCACAGCCGGGATACCGCCTGGTTCTCGGTGATAGACGGCGAGTGGCCCGCTTTGAAGGGCTGTTTCGAGCCCTGGCTGGCGGATGCCAACTTCGACGAGCAGGGGCGCCAGCGGCTGCGCCTCTCCGAGCTCACCGCCGCCTGCCGGGTGACGCCATAAGCCTGTGGTCCCTTGGGCCTGAAGGGCAAAACGCAAGAGGACCCGATTGCGGGGCCTCTCTCATGCTGGATGTTGCTTGATGAGTGAACTCATTCATGGTGCTCGCCGATGGGGGCGGCTATCCACTTCATCAGGCGCACCATGTCCTCGGGCGCCACCCCGACCGAGAGGCCGCGCTTGCCGCCACTCACCAGGATCTCGTCAAACGCCATGGCGGAGTCGTCCAGCACGGTCGGCAACAACTTCTTCTGGGCCAGCGGGCTGATGCCGCCCACCTTGTAGCCGGTCAGCTTCTCGGCATCGGCCGGCTTCATCATCTCCACCTTCTTGAGGCCGGTGGCCTTGGCGAGCTGTTTGAGGCTGCACATGCCGGAGGAGGGGACTATGGCGACCACCGCCTGCTTGTCGTGGTGAGCCAGCAAGGTCTTGAACACCTGAGCCTGGGGCAGGCCGAGCTGGGTCGCGGCATGCTTGCCGAAATCGTCGTGGGCTTCGCACTCGTAGGGATAGAGCTTGTGGGGGATTTTCAGCTTCTTCAGCAGGTTGATGGCGGGTGTCATGGGGTCTCCTCGGGC
The DNA here is from genome assembly GCF_041402505.1 of Aeromonas sp. S2(2024). NCBI lineage: Bacteria > Pseudomonadati > Pseudomonadota > Gammaproteobacteria > Aeromonadales > Aeromonadaceae > Aeromonas > Aeromonas sp. S2(2024). Next base: position 111,425 of record NZ_JBGLRL010000003.1, on the reverse strand, counting down.
CGGAACAAGGCCAGACAGTCTGCGCCCGAGGGCCAGATGTGGCAAGTGTCAGCCTTCACCCCCCATGGGGGCCTCTGTTCGCGCAACCGGATGCCGGATCCTATGATCTGAGCTCTTGTTCCCGCATTCCACCGCGATGCGATGGCGATCGAAAGGAATCGTAGCCATGAATACCCCAGCAATCCGCTCTCGCGATATCGACACGTTCGATCGTTATGAGGCCCTGGCCCGGCTGACCGCCCTCGACCGGACCTACGGCATGGTCGAGTTCGATCTGGATGGCCGCATGGTGTCGGTCAACCTGCTGTTCTGCCGCATGTTCGGCTATGCCCCCGATGCGCTGGTCGGCCAGTCCCATCTGCTGCTGTTGCCGCCGGAGCTGCACGCCGAGTACGGACGCTTCTGGCAGGGCGTGTTGAAGGGCGAGATCCACTCGGGGGAGTTTCGCCGCGTCATGCACGATGGCGGTACCCTCTGGATCCATGCCACCTACATGCCCATCACCGACGAAGCGGGGGCCCTGCTCGGGGTGATCAAGCTGGCCCACGACATCACCTCCGAGGTGCTGGCCAAGCAACGGGTCGAGCAGCAGAGCCAGCTGTTCGACATCGTCGTGGCCGCCCATCAGAGCTTTCTGCTCGACCGCAACCTGGCATCCGCCTGCGACACCGTGTTCGAGCGGCTGCTGAGCGTCAGCCAGAGCACCTATGGCTTCATCGGCATCGTCCAGTACGAGGAGGGGCTGCCCAGCCTCTACATCCCCTCCATCTCGAACGTCTCCTGGGACGATGCGACCCACGCCTGGTACGAGCAGCAACGCCAGAACCGGGGCGGCCTCATCTTCAGCAAGCTCGACAACCTGTTCGGCCACGTGGTGACCCACAACACCCTGGTGTGCTGCAACGATCTGCCGAGTCATCCGGCGAGTCGCGGCGTCTCCCCCCGGGGGCACCCCCGTCTGGACAGTTTTCTCGGCATCCCCATCCGCCACAAGGGGGAGGCCATCGGGATGATCGCCCTGGCGAACCGTCCCTGTGGCTTCGACGAAACCCTGGTGACTCAGCTCGAACCGCTCACCACGGCGCTTGGCACCCTGATCCACGCTCGCAATCTGGAGGATGAGCGCAGCCGGATGGAGCGGGTGCTGCGCTTCAACGCCGAGCACGACTTTCTCACCAAGCTGCCCAACCGCAGCAGCTTCTTCACCCAGGCGAATGTCCTGCTCGATCATATCCAGCGCCATCCGGCCGAGGGAGAAGCCTGCTGCCTGGTCCTCATCGATATCGACTTTTTCAAGCAGATCAACGATGAGCATGGTCACCTTGCCGGGGATGCTGTGCTCGAGGAGCTGGCGCGTCTGCTGATGCAGGCGGTGCGCAGCCAGGATCTGGTGGCGAGGTTTGGCGGGGAGGAGTTCATCATGCTGCTGCGCGGCACCACCCTGGAGGAGGCTCGCGCCATCATGGAGCGCATCCGGCAACTGGTCGAGCAGCACAGCTTCCTGTATCAACACCAGACGATCACCGTCACCATCAGCCTGGGCCTCACCCCCTATCAGATGAGCTACCGCTGCATGGATGACTGGTTGTTGTGCGTGGATCAGCGCCTCTACGAGGCCAAGCGCCTCGGACGCAACCGGATTGCCTAGGCTGGCTGGACAGCAGAAACAGAAAGGGCGCCATATAGGCGCCCTTTTATATCAGGAAGAGGTGCTTGATGGCCTGGCCATCAACCCGTGTTGCGCATGCCGGCGGCGATACCGGCGATGGTGACCATCAGCGCCTGATCCAGCTCGGGGTGCAGAGTTTCAGGGTTTTTGCGCGAGCGACCCAGCAGCTCGACCTGCAGCACGTTGAGCGGGTCTGTGTAGGGGTTGCGCAGCTTGATGGACTCCTTTATCCAGGGCTGGTCGTCCAGCAGGTCTCCCTGCGGGCGCAGCTCCAGCACCACCTGGATGGAGTCGGAGAGCTCCTGACGCAGCTGCTTGCCGAGGGCCCACAGCTCTTTGGGCACCAGACGGGTGTCGTAGTACTCCGCCAGCCAGAGGTCGGCCTTGAGGAACACCATCTCCAGCATCTCGAGACGGGTGCGGAAGAAAGGCCACTGGCGGCTCATCTCGTCCAGCACGCTCTTCTGACCGTCATCTATGGCCTGCTGCAGACCCTTGTGGGCACCGAGCCAGGCCGGCAGCATCAGCCGGTTCTGGGTCCAGGCGAAGATCCAGGGGATGGCGCGCAGGCTCTCGACGCCGCCGTTGGGCTTGCGCTTGGCGGGACGGGAACCGAGCGGCAGTTTGCCGAGCTCCATCTCCGGGGTGGCGGCGCGGAAGTAGGGCACAAAGTCCGGATGGCCGCGCACTATGCTGCGGTAGTGATCGCAGGAGACGGTGGCCAGCTGCTCCATCACGGCGCGCCAGCACTCCTTGGGCTTGGGTGGCGGCAGCAGGTTCCCCTCCAGCACGGCGCTGGTGTAGAGGTTCAGGCTGTGGATGGCGACCTTGGGCAGGCCGAACTTGAAGCGGATCATCTCGCCCTGTTCGGTGACCCGCAGACCACCGCGCAGGGATCCCGGCGGTTGGGACAGGATCGCCTGATGGGCGGGGGCGCCGCCGCGACCGACGGTACCGCCACGGCCATGGAACAGGGTCAGGCGGATGTTGTTGGCTTCAGCCAGCCCCACCAGGGATTCCATGGCGGCGTACTGGGCCCAGCCGGCGGCCATCATGCCCGCGTCCTTGGCGGAATCCGAGTAACCGATCATCACGTACTGACGACCCTGGATGTAGCCGCGATACCAGTCCACCGACAGCAGGCGATCCATCACGGCGGTGCCTGCCATCAGATCTTCCTGGGTCTCGAACAGCGGGGCGACCGGCATGCGGAACTTGCAACCCGCCTCCTTCAGCAGCAGCTGCACCGCCAAGACGTCGGACGGTGCACCGGCCATGGAGATGATGTAGATGCCGAACGCATCGGGGTCGTGACCGGCGATCACCCGGCAGGTGTCTATGGTCTCGCGGGTCTCGTCGCTCGGTGCCCAGTCGGTGGGGATCAGCGGGCGGCGGGAGTTCAGTTCGTTGAGCAGGAAGGCCTGCTTGTCGTCCTCGCTCCACTCGGCGTAGTCACCCATGCCGAGGTAGCGGGTCAGCTCGGAGAAGACCTGACCATGACGCTCACCGTCCTGGCGGATGTCCAGCTTGACCAGATGGATGCCGAAGCAGGCCAGCTTGCGCAGCACGTCCAGCAGCATGCCGTCGGCGATGTTGCCCATGCCGCAGGCGTGCAGGGAGTGGTAGCAGAGCTCCAGCGGCTCGCGCAGCTGGGCCGTGGTCTTGATGAGATCGCGGCTCTCGCTCGCCTGACCCTGCACCTTGGCGGTGAGGAACTCCTGGGTCTCGCGCAGTTGCTCGCGCAGCTCGCGCACCAGGGCGCGGTAGGGCTCGGGGTTGTCACCGACCCGGGCGCGCACGGCCTCGGTACAGTCGGCCATGGAGAGCTCGGAGGTGAGCTCCTTGATGTCGCGGTAGAAGAGGTTGACCGCCATCCAGCGGCCCAGCTCCAGCACCTCGGCGGTCACCTTGGCGGTGACGAAGGGGTTGCCGTCGCGGTCACCGCCCATCCAGGAGGTGAACTTGACCGGCGCGGCATCCAGCGGCAGGCGCACACCCAGGTGGTGTTGCAGGCGCTCGTCCAGATTGCGCATGAATTCGGGAATGGCCGGCCACAGGCTGTTTTCCACCACGGCGAAGCCCCACTTGGCTTCGTCCACCGGGGTCGGACGCTGCTCGCGGATCTCGTTGGTGTGCCAGGCCTGATTGACCAGCTGTTCGATGCGATTGAGGATCTTGTCCCGCTCGCGGGGCAGCAGATCGGAGAGCTCCAGCGCTTCCAGGCAGTCGTTGAGCTGCACGTGCTTGTGGATCAGGGTACGACGGGTCACCTCGGTGGGGTGGGCGGTCAGCACCAGGTCGATGTCCAGCTCGCGTACCGCCTGGATGATGGCCTCCTGGGAGAGGTTGGAGGCTTTTAGCTTGGCAAACATCTGCTCAAGCGGGTCCGGCGTGCACTCCTGCTCTTCGCAGCGGCGGGAGATGGTGTGGAACTGCTCCGCCACGTTGGCCAGATTGAGGAACTGGCTGAAGGCGCGGGCCACGGGCAGCAGCTCGTCATCGGAGAGAGTACGCAGGGTCTCTAGCAGGCGTTCCCGGTCTGACTCGTTGCCCTTGCGGGAGGACTTGGCCAGTTGACGAATGGTCTCAATCTTGTCGAGGAAGGCTTGACCCTGATGATCCTTGATGGACTTCCCCAGCAGTTGGCCCAACATGCCTACGTTGGCCCGTAGGGCGGCGTACTTTTCGTTCATTCCACATCCTTATTTGGTTGGTGCCCCTTGACCTTCCGAGGGGAGAGGCAGCCTCACTTATTGTTGTGCGATTACAACATATGCTCCGTCATCTTAGGGGGACAATCTACCCAGATTGTCTGCGCAAGGTCAAATAACAGGCCGATTCAGAACATGTATTTCCCTCACCTGTCCCGAGGCGGCATGTCATGTAACTTACTTACATTCCCCTCGACCTAGGCGCAGAAACGCCGGATCAGGTGCTGCAGCACCGCCGTGGTCGGTTTGACGAACGAGAGATCCAGGTATTCATCGGGCTGATGGGCCTGAGTGATATGGCCCGGGCCCATCACTATGGTCTGGCATCCCAACTGCTGGATAAAGGGGGCCTCGGTACAATAGTTCACGGATTCGGCGGCCCGACCGCTCGCCCGCTCGGCCTCGCGTACCAGATCGGAGCCGTCCTCGCAGGCATAGGCCGGAATGGGTTCGTGCAGGTGTTGCAGGTGCAGGCAGCCCGGCTGGTGAACTTCGATGGGGGAGAGCGCCTCTTTCAGCAGGCCCATCAGTTCATCCGGTCCCACCTGAGGGGTGGGCCTCATGTCGATGTGCAGCTCGCAGCAGCCGCAGATGCGGTTCGGGCTGTCGCCCCCCTGGATGTAGCCCAGATTCAACGTGGGCTGGGGCACGGCGAATCTGTGGTCGGCATAGCGATCCTTGAGATCCTGCTGAAGTTTGAGCACCTGGCCCATGGCTTTGTGCATGATCTCCATGGCGTTGACGCCGTTGGCGGGATCCGAGCTGTGACCGCTTCGGCCTGTGATGCGAATGGCCTCCGACATGTGGCCCTTGTGAGCCACTACGGGCACCAGACCGGTCGGTTCACCGATCACCGCATAGTCGGGTTTGATCTCGGCCGCCGCGGCGATGGCGCGGGCCCCCGCCATGGTGGTCTCCTCGTCGGCGGTGGCCAGGATGCGTAGCGGCTTGCTGAGGGTGGTCAGATCAATATCTTTCAGCGCCTCCACGATAAAGGCGAAGAAGCCCTTCATGTCGATGGTGCCGAGCCCGTACAGGCGGTTGCCCTCCTCGGTTACCTTGAAGGGATCCTTGCTCCAGCCTCCCTCGTCGAACGGCACAGTATCGGTGTGACCTGCCAGCAGCAGGCCCCCTTCCCCCTGGCCATAGGTCGCCACCAGATTGAATTTGCCCGGCAGGTCGGGCAATGCCGTCACCTCGCACTGGAAGCCGAGCTGGCCGAACCAGTCGGCCAGCAGCCGGATCACCGCCTCGTTGCTCTGATCCCAGCGAGGATCCGTGCTGCTGATAGAGGGAATCGCAATAATATTCTTATAAAGTGAAAAAAAATCCAGATTGGCCATCAGCTCCTCCTTGCGTCCCCGGAGTGTTTCTGTTAGAAAATACAAATGCAAAGTGAGTGCATGAATATTCTGTTCAAGTGCTCATCAACAAGGCTTCTAGTTGTAAGGGAAAGTTAATGTTCTGTCACCTGATCTGTAACCGACGACGCATATCCGCCTGAATTGCCCCTCCGCATTCGTTGCATCTAAGGGGCGATAGCCGACCCCTTGCACCGCAGCACCACGCTGTGAATTTCGAACCCAGACTTGGAATACTCAAACATGCTCAATACCGTTATCGTCGGTGCCAGTGGCTACGCGGGGGCCGAACTGGCCGCACTGGTCCAGAACCATCCAGAACTCAAGCTGTTCGGCCTCTATGTCTCCGCCGGCAGCCAGGACGCCCACAAGCGTTTCTCTTCCCTGCATCCTCAGTGGGTCGGTGAGCTGGATCAGCCGCTGCTGCCGCTGGACGAGGACGGCATGACCCGGATCCTGACCCAGGCCGACCTGGTGCTGCTGGCCACCGCCCACGAGGTGAGCGCCGAGCTTGCCCCCAAGTTCCTGGCCAAGGGGCTGCCGGTGTTCGATCTCTCCGGCGCCTTCCGGGTCAAGGATCAGGGGTTCTACGCCTCCTTCTACGGTTTCACCCACGAGAGCGAGCAGTGGCTGGAACAGGCCGTCTACGGTCTGGCGGAGTGGAATGCCGATGCCATTGCCGCTGCCCAGCTGATTGCGGTGCCCGGCTGCTATCCGACCGCCTCCCTCTGCGCCCTCAAGCCGCTGCAGCAGGCCGGTCTGATTGCCAAAGAGTGGCAGCCCATCATCAATGCCGTCTCCGGTGTCTCCGGGGCCGGTCGCAAGGCCGCCATCAACACCAGCTTCTGCGAGGTTAGCCTGAGCCCCTACGGCACCTTCAATCACAGACACCAGCCGGAGATCAGCCACCACCTCGGCAAGGGGGTGCTGTTCCAGCCCCACCTTGGCAACTATGTGCGGGGCATACTGGCCACCATCTATGTGCAACTGGCGGATGGGGTGACGCAGACCCAGGTGGATCAAGCCTATCTCAAGGCCTATGAAGGCAAGCCCCTGGTGCGCCTCACCGGCCAGATGCCCTCCATCCGTGGCGTGGCCAATACCCCTTACTGCGACCTCGCCTGGCAGCAGCAGGGCAACATGCTGGTGGTGGTTTCCGCCATCGACAACCTGCTCAAGGGCGCCGCCTCCCAGGCGATGCAGTGCATAAATATCAAGTTTGGTTTTGAACCGGCCACCGGCCTGATTTAACGCTTTAAGGAAGGATCGAGAAGATGGACAAGCAGACGCTGGTAATCAAGTTGGGCGGCGCCCTGATCGAGAACGACGAGGCCCTGACCGCCCTGTTCGCCACCCTGAAAACCTTCCTGGACGATCAGCACCGTCCCCTGGTGCTGGTGCACGGTGGTGGCTGCCTGGTGGATGACCTGCTCAAGGGGCTGGGGATGACCTCCACCAAGAAGAACGGCCTGCGGGTCACCCCGTTCGAGCAGATCCCCTTCATCGCCGGGGCCTTGGCGGGCACCGCGAACAAGATGATGATGGCCAAGGCCATCGCCACCGGCATCCCTGCTGTGGGGCTCTGCCTCGCCGACGGCGGCCTCTGCCAAGTGACCCAGCTAGATCCGGATCTCGGCGCCGTGGGTGACTGCCAGCCGGGCAACCCGGCGCTGGTGGCCGGCATCCTGGGGCAGGGTTTCCTGCCGGTGGTGAGTTCCATCGGCATCACCGCCGACGGCCAGCTGATGAACGTCAACGCGGATCAGGCGGCCACGGCGATTGCCGAGGCGCTGGGCGCCGATCTGGTGATGCTGTCGGATGTGAGCGGCATCCTGGATGGCAAGGGCAAGCTGGTGCCGCAGTTGGACAAACAGAGCGCGCTGGACCTGATGGAGAAGGGCGTTATTCGCGATGGCATGGCGGTCAAGGTGAAGGCCGCCCTGCATGCCGCAGAGACCCTGGGCAAACCTGTCTGTGTCGCCAGCTGGCGCTACCCGGAGCAACTGCTCAAGCTGCTGGCGGGCGGCGCCGTCGGCACCCAAGTCACCCTCTAACCCTGGCCGGAAAAAGGAACATCCAATGCAACATCTTCTGAAAGACAGCGACCTGAGCAAGGCCCAGATAGAGGCACTGATTGCCCTGGGCAAATCGGTCAAGGCCGACCCCAAGAAGTACGGCCAGGCGCTGGCGGGCAAGAGCGTGGTCACCTTGTTCGAGAAGCCCTCCCTGCGCACCCGGGTCACCTTCGACATCGGCATCGCCCGGCTCGGCGGTCACAGCGTCTACCTGGATCAGCAGAACGGCGCGCTCGGCAAGCGGGAATCGGTGAAGGATTTCGCCGCCAACCTGTCGCGCTGGTGTGACGCCATCGTCGCGCGGGTGTTCGATCACCAGACCCTGGTCGAGCTGGCGGAGCATGGTTCTGTGCCGGTGGTGAACAGCCTGTGCAACCTCTACCACCCCTGCCAGGGGCTGGCGGACTTCATGACCATCAGCGAGCACTACAGCGATCTCTCCAAGGTGAAGCTGGCCTACCTTGGCGATGGCAACAACGTCAGCCACTCCCTGCTGCTGCTGGGGGCGACCCTTGGCACCGACGTGACCCTGATCTGCCCCAAGGGCCATGGCCCGGATACCCAGATCTTCCTGCAGGCCCAGGCGCTGGCTGCCGATTCCGGCGCCACCATTCACATCAGCGATGACGTGGGGGATATCGAAGGGTTTGACGTGGTTTACACCGATACCTGGGTCTCCATGGGTGACAACACGCCAATGGAGCAGGTAAAAGATATCTTTATGCCTTATCAGATCAACCAGGCCCTGCTCGACCGCACCGGCATCCAGCATGTGCTGCACTGCCAGCCGGCGCACCGGGAGCTGGAGATCACCTCCCAGGTCATGGATGGCCCAGCCTCCCTCATCATGGACGAGGCCGAGAACCGTATGCATATCCAGAACGCCGTGCTGCTGACGCTTTTGGGTCATAAATAAGCCGGCGACCGACCCTGAATCACAACCTTTTATCGAATCATCATGGAGAGAAGTAAAATGAGCGGAATCAACAAGATAGTACTGGCTTACTCGGGCGGACTGGATACCTCGGCCATCATTCCCTGGCTGAAAGAGAACTATGACGCGGAAATCATCGCCTTCGTCGCCGACGTCGGTCAGGAGCGCGACGATCTGGAAGGGATAGAGCAAAAGGCCATCGCCTCCGGCGCCACCAAGTGCATCGTCAAGGATCTGCGCGAAGAGTTCGTCAAGGAGTACGTCTACCCGACCCTGAAGACGGGCGCCGTCTACGAAGGCACCTACCTGCTCGGCACCTCAATGGCGCGTCCCATCATCGCCAAGGCCATGGTGGAAGCGGCGCTGGCGGAAGGCGCCGACGCCATCTCCCACGGTTGCACCGGCAAGGGCAACGATCAGGTGCGTTTCGAAGGCGCCGTGGCGGCCCTGGCCCCGCAACTGAAGGTGATCGCCCCCTGGCGTCTGTGGGACATGCGCTCCCGTGAAGATCTGCTGGCCTATCTGGAAGCCCGCGACATCCCCTGCAAGGCGACCCTGAAGAAGATCTACAGCCGCGATGCCAACGCCTGGCACATCTCCACCGAGGGTGGCGAGCTGGAGAGCACCTGGAACGAGCCGTCCGAAGCGGTCTGGCAGTGGACTGTCTCTGCCGAGCAGGCACCGAACGAGCCGGAATACGTCAAGCTGACCGTGGCTCAGGGCGAAGTGGTGGCCGTTGACGATCAACCGCTGACTCCGCTCCAGATCCTGATGACCCTGAACGAGCGTGCCGGCAAGCACGGCGTGGGTCGTATCGACATCACCGAAAACCGCATGGTGGGCATGAAGTCTCGTGGCTGCTACGAGACCCCGGGTGGCACCGTCATGGTCGCCGCACTGCGCGCCGTGGAAGAGCTGGTCTTGGATCGTCCGACCCGCGCCTGGCGGGAGAAGCTGGGTGCCGAGTTCTCCCACCTGGTGTATGACGGTCGCTGGTTCACCCCGCTGTGCAAGGCCATTGTCGCCTCCGCCAACGCCATCGCCGAGGATCTCGACGGTGAAGTGGTGCTGAAGATGTACAAGGGTCAGGTCACTGCGGTGCAGAAGAAGTCGCCGAACAGCCTCTACTCCGAAGACTTCGCCACCTTCGGTGCCGACGAAGTGTATGACCAGAGCCACGCCGAAGGCTTCATCCGTCTCTACACCCTGGCGAGCCGGATCCGCGCCATGAAGGAGCAGCATCAGGCCATCGGCGGCGATCACACCCACGGCTAAGCCGCAGGATTAAATCCGCTGGTACCGGAGAGGGGGCATTGCCCCCTCTTGTATCAGTGGGGTGTGAGCAGAGCGGCAGCGTCCTGGCCGCTTCTGTGAGATAACAGGCTCGCAGAACAACAGGGCACGATTTCAAGCTCGGTGGCCAGGGCGCCGCCGACAACGCATTCAAGGAGAGCAGTATGGCACTTTGGGGTGGACGCTTCAGTCAGGGAGCCGATAGCCGGTTCAAGCAGTTCAACGATTCGCTGCGGTTCGATTACCGCTTGGCGGAGCAGGATATTCAGGGCTCCATGGCCTGGGCCAAAGCGCTGGTCAAGGTGGGCGTGTTGACCGCCGATGAGCAGGGCAAACTGCAACAGGCGATGGAGGTGCTGCTCGCCTCGGTGCAGCAGGATCCCCAGCAGATCCTGAGTTCGGATGCCGAAGATATCCACTCCTGGGTCGAGAGCCAGCTCATCGCCGCCGTCGGCGATCTCGGCAAGAAGCTGCACACCGGCCGCTCGCGCAACGATCAGGTCGCCACCGACCTGAAACTCTGGTGCAAGGCCCAGGGCGAGCTGCTGCTCGGCTCCATCACTGCCCTGCAACAGGGGCTGGTTGATTCGGCGCGCGCCAACCAGGCTGCCGTGCTGCCCGGTTACACCCATTTGCAGCGGGCCCAGCCGGTCACCTTCGCCCACTGGGCGCTGGCCTATGTGGAGATGCTGGAGCGGGACCATTCCCGTCTGCAGGATGCCCTGAAACGGCTCGACACCAGTCCGCTCGGCTGCGGCGCCCTGGCGGGCACCGCCTATGCCATCGACCGTGAGGCGCTGGCGCTGGACATGGGCTTTAGCGGTGCGACCCGCAACAGCCTGGACTCGGTCTCCGACAGGGATCATGTGGTGGAGCTGATGCACGTGGCGTCCCTCTCCATGGCGCACCTGTCGCGCTTCGCCGAAGACCTGATCTTCTACAACACCGGCGAGGCGGGCTTCGTGGAGCTCTCCGATGCTGTCACCTCCGGCTCCTCCCTGATGCCCCAGAAGAAGAACCCGGACGCGCTGGAGCTCATCCGTGGCAAGACTGGCCGGGTGGTCGGCGCCCAGATGGGCATGCTGATGAGCCTCAAGGCGCTGCCGCTGGCCTACAACAAGGACATGCAGGAAGACAAGGAAGGGCTGTTCGACGCCCTCGACACCTGGCACGACTGCCTCGACATGGCGGCCCTGGTGCTGATCGATCTGAAAGTGAATGGCGAGCGCACCAAGGCGGCAGCCCAGGGCGGCTACGCCAACGCCACCGAACTGGCGGACTATCTGGTGGCCAAGGGGATTCCGTTCCGTGAAGCGCACCATATCGTCGGCGAAACTGTGGTCTACGCGATCCAGGTGAAGAAGCCGCTGGAAGAGCTCTCTTTGCCTGAGTTCCAGCGCTTCAGCCCTGTCGTAGGCGAAGATGTGTATCCGAACCTGGAGCTGGAGGCGACCCTGGCCAAGCGGGTCGCCAAAGGTGGCGTCGCCCGCGAGCTGGTGGATGCGGCCCTCACCGCCGCCGAAGCCTGGCTGGCCAAGCGGGTAGGTTAAATTACGGCTTTCGCCATCCGAAATGGAAAGCAAAACGGCAACCTGAGGTTGCCGTTTTTTATTGTTCAATCCTTGCCAATACGGAGTAATCGCCAAGGGAAATGATAATTAAAACTGGATTGTCGCCATCCAGAATACTTAGTTGTGTTGGATTGCGTATGGACCTCTATGAGTTGAGTGACAGACTGTGGTATTTTTAGCGAAGTTCATTAGCTGTGACGAAGATGTATTTACACTTATGATGGATTTTGATACAGCCTAATGATATGTGTTTAGCTTAGCGTTTATGCCCTTAGAGAGAATGCATTCATGAAAATAATTTCGGTATTTAATAATAAAGGCGGGGTAGGTAAATCAACATTAACGTACCATTTAGGTGCGGCTTTATCCGAATCAGGAAAACGAGTTTTATTGATTGACCTAGATCCTCAATCAAACTTAACACTGTATGGCCTTACAGAGGCACAACTTGAAAAAATCTGGAGTGATGAGGATGAATTCATCGCTGACTATAAAGTCGCAAAAAATAAAATGTCTCTAGAAGAATTCAACGCATTCCATCAACGTAGCCGTTCTATACATTATTTATTAAAGCCCATAGAAGATGGTGAGTCAGACGAGGATTGTCTGACTACACCGATAAAATTAAATGAAAAATTTGATTTAATTCCGGGAAGGTTGACGCTGCATTTATTTGAAAATAAATTGTCAAAGCAGTGGAGTGATGCATTCCTTGGGGAGCCACAAGCAATAAGAATTGTTACATCAATTAGAAAGATATGTTCTGATTACGCGAAAAAATTTCAATATGATTATATTTTAATAGATACATCACCTAGTTTAGGTGCGCTAAATAAAATTATCATTTCTAATTCTGATACCTTTGTTATTCCATGTGCTCCTGATATGTTTTCAGACTATGGGATAAGGAATATAGGAAATGCGCTAACGATTTGGAATCGAGAATTCAATACTATGTACTCTTTATTACCAGATAGTAAGAGAGAATACTTCCCTAATAAATTTGTGAAACTATTAGGATACACAGTATATAATGCCAAGAAAATCTCTAATGCGCCGAATGAGCTTGATATAGCTTTAGCTCATTACAATTACGCAAGTAAATTGTCAGATACCATAAAGAAATTTATTCCCAAAGATTGCCTTATTAATGATGGAGAACATTACTTCGATTGTTCTATTGGAAAAAATGCTGTTATTCATGGTCACGGAACGCTGCCTACAATGGCACAGAAATATAAAAAACCCATGTGGTTTGTTCCAGATGTTGCAAATTTAGGGGATGATAAAGCAACTATAAAAGGAAATGCTAGCAGCTACCGTGCTACTCAGGCAGGATACGAGAATTTGGCAAGTGATATAGTGGACCGGCTGGAGTTGCTTTAATATGGCGACAAATAATGTTGACAATGCAGTTGAAATCATAAAACAAAACCTTCATTCCTATGGTTTATTACATGATAAAATAATTTCCCTTTTAAATAGAGATCCAGATTTAAGTAAGCTTATACATAGTTATAAGTCAAGAATGAAAGATATTACGCATTTAAAAGATAAGATTATTCGAAAAAATGCAGAAGATGATCTCTTGGAGTTTTCAAAAAAAAAGGGACATATACATCATGAAAATATAATGAAAAGAATAACTGACATATGTGGAATACGCATTTTGCATCTTTACATAGGACAATTTGAAAGCATTCACAAAGCTATCATGAAATATGAGGAAGAAGGGGAGATATCACTTTTTGAAGATCCTAAAGCATACACGTGGGATCCTGAGTTTTCACATTTTTTCAAGAAGTTAGGTTTGGACACGAGTCTAAAGGAAAGCTTTTACACAAGCGTGCACTACGTATTCAAACCACGAGCGGATAGTAATATCACGTGTGAAGTTCAAGTAAGAACATTATTTGAAGAAGTATGGGGGGAAATAGACCATACTTTTAATTATCCAGTAGCATCCAGTAGCAAAGTTGTCCAAGAACAATTAAAGGTTCTTGCTAGGGTTGTAGGTGCAGGAACAAAATTATCAGATTCAATATTTGAATTGCATAAATTAGATAACACTCAGCGAAAGGCATCAAGTGCAATCGAGAAAAAAGAGATAGAAGAGGCCAAAATATCAATTAATAATTTACTAAGCCCATTTAAGGTAGAAGTTTGATCTTGCCAATCATGGACGATATTTATGCCAAAATGGGGGGAGATTATAGTGAGTCTCCTCCACTTTTTCAGCAGGGTGGCTGAACGCTCTTGGAAGCAGGCCATTATCAATGGACACAAGTAGTAATTGACCGCTAAATGCCAGCTCTAGGGACTGTATCAACTCCTCCCATAAAGTGGCTAATGGCAGGGTGGTTCTGTTCTCAGCAGGGCTCACAGCTCCTTGAATGGCCGCCGCTTTTCCTCTTCGATGACGATGGCCTCCAGATTGGCGACCCGCTCCTGCAACTCCCTGATGATGAGATCCTGCTTGCCGAGGCGATCCGTGATGCGGGCGTCCCCCAGCTGATAGCGGGCGCGTTTGCCGAGATAGCCGAACAGCACGCTGATGAAGACGATCAGGACTATGCCTGTCCACATGGTCATAACTCACTCCTTGTCGATGTAGAAACGAGACGATCCGCCCCAAGGATCTCGTTGTCTCACAACGATCCATTGGCGGCAATGCCTGCACGGGCATTGCCTGGGGCTTGCCCGTTCAGCCTCCCTGCCAGAGCGGCCGGCCGACCCAGAGTCCCCACAGGGTGAGGTGCAGCAGCACGATAAACCAGAACACCCGCCGGTAGCTCCCCTTCTGGGTCTTGTGGCGTAGCCAGTGGCGAGCCACCAGGGCGCCGGGCCAGCCGCCGAGCAACTCCAGCAGGTGCAGGCGGGATTCCGGAATGCGCCAGCCGCCGCGTATGGCCTGGCGCTTGTCGTGGGCATAGGCGAGCACGGTGAGCAGGCTCATGGTGGTGATCAGGACCAGCGGCCACCAGTTGGCCTCCTGAATGCCAAGCCAGGCGGTCCATATGAGGGGCAGCAGTGCCAGGGCCATCATGACAGCAGCGCCGGATCCCGGGGCTCGTCCGGGCAGAGGGTGCGAATGACCCTGGCCGGGTTGCCTACCGCCAAGGAGTCTGCCGGAATGTCCCGGGTCACCACGGCGCCGGCACCTATGATCGCGCGCGGCCCTATGGTGACGCCGGGGCAGATGATGGCGCCGCCGCCAATCCAGCAGTCATCGCCGATGCGCACCGGCTTGTTGTAGGCGGTCCAGCTGCGCCGCTCCAGATAATCCATGCTGTGGGTGGCGGTGTAGATCTGCACGTTGGGGGCCAGCAGCACATGGCTGCCGATGTGTACCTCGCCCACGTCCAGTATGGTGATGTTGAAATTGAAGAAGGTCTTCTCGCCGATGTGGATGTTGCGGCCGAATTCGCAGGTGAAGGGGGTGCTGATCCAGCAGGAGTCCGGGCAGTGGCCGAACAGCTCGGTGCACAGACGCTGACGCGCCTCGTGATCCCCCACCGGTGTGGCGTTGAGTTGCGCCAGCAGGGCCTGGCCGCGGATCCGGTCGTTCGCTATCTCCTCGCTCTGGCTGTTCAGGGCGCCCCCCGCCAGTACCTTGTCCCAGTCGCTTGCCATGCTCACCTCCTCTCATGTGCCAAGAGGCGCCAGTATACGCCAGCGACGCCGGCGGCGTCAGGCGCGTCCTGGTGGTCGGGTCAGTTGCCTGGCCAGATGAGGGGCAGGATCAGCAGGATGGAGAGGAGGTAGGGCAGCATGACCCTCAGCCCCAGACGGCGGCCGCCGATCACCAGCGCCAGCAGTCCCTTCACCAGGGAGTTGACCAGGCCGGCGAGCAGAATGGCCCGGGCCGCCACCTCCAGGGCCAGCTCCTTGTGGGAGAGCTGGGAGAGGGAGAGGGTGATGGCGTCCACGTCTGTGATGCCGGAGACCAGCGCCAGCAGATAGACCCCGGAGTTGCCCACCTTGCTCTGCAGCAGGGTGGCCATGAAGCCGATGAGCGCCAGCAGCAGGCCGAACTTGATGGCGGTGGCGAGATCCAGCGGGTTGCGGGTTTCGGGTTGTACCGGGTTGTCTGTCATCTCTTCACGCTGGCGCCAGAACCAGAAGGCGAAACCGTAGACGGTGGCCGCCAGCAGCAGCAGGGGGGGGGCCAGGCGCATGGCCAGCTCGTTGTGAATGAGCAGCACCAGCACCAGCAGCCGCAACCACATGGTGGCACCCGCCAGCAGGATGCCGGTGGCCAGCAGCCGCTCCAGCCCGGGCTGCTCCTTGTTGAGGCGGGCAAATTGCAGGGTGAGGGCGGTGGAGGAGGCGAGCCCCGCCAGCATGCTGGTGAGCACCAGACCTGCGCGGGTGCCGAGCAGGCGCACCGCGAAGTGGCCCGAGAACGAGATGCCGGCGATCACCACCACCATCAGCCAGATCTTGAAGGGGTTGAAGGCGTTGAGGGGGCCCATCTCGACGTCGGGCAACACGGGCAGCAGCACCAGAGAGATGAGCAGGAAGCGCAGAGTGGCGTGAAATTCCGTCTCGCTCAAGAACAGCATGCCCTGCTGGATCTTGCCCTTGAGCCCCATCAAGAGCGCCGCCAGCACGGCACAGGCCACCGCCTCGCTCGGGCTCTGCAACACGGACATCAGCCCCAGCAGATAGGTGAGCACCATGGCCACCGAGCTGGTGAGGCCAAACTCCCCCTGCCAGCGCTGGGCCAGCCAGACCGAGAGACCGCAGCCTGCCACCACCGCCAGCAGGCCGAGCAGGGCCAGCCAGGCGCCCAGGGTGGGCAGCAGCAGGGCGCAGACCCCGCCGAGCAGACCGATGAGACCATAGGTGCGCATCCCGGCGATGCGCTGGTTGTCTCCCAGTTGGCGCACCTGCCAGCCCCGTTCCAGTCCGATGATGAGCCCGATGGCCAGTGACACCAGGGCGCCATAGACGGGCTCCGCCTCGATCCACATGCTGCTCTCCTCTCATTGTTCTCCATGTCAGGATGGCACAGACCGCTCACGGGCAGGGGGAGCTGGCTCACAGAGCAGGCGCAGGCTTTGGTTGGTGAGGGCAGACCCGTTGGGGGGTTGGGCCGTTCGGCGCTCTTTGCTAACCTGCCCGCTTCACCGAAATTGCAGGGAGCCGCATCGATGCGAACCATTGTCAGCCTGCTGGCCCTGTCACTGCTGTGTGCGTGCAGCGGCCAGTCAACCGAAGAGGATGCCATGTCAGGGAAAACGCGCCTTCACTACCCCGTCACCCGCCAGGGGGATCAGGTGGATCACTACTTCGGCCAGGCCGTGGCCGACCCCTATCGCTGGCTGGAGGATGACCGCAGCCCCGAGACCGAGGCCTGGGTCGAGGCCCAGAACGCCGTGACCCGGGACTACCTTGCACAGATCCCCTATCGCGCCGCCATCAAGGAGAAGCTGGCCGCCTCCTGGAACTACGCCAAGGAGGGGGCACCGTTTCGCGAGGGGCGCTACCACTACTTCTTCAAGAACGACGGCCTACAGAACCAGAACGTGCTGTGGCGCCAGCTGCCGGGCAAGTCGGCCGAGGTGTTCCTCGATCCCAATACCCTCAGCCCCGACGGCACCACGGCGCTGGATCAGCTGAGCTTCTCCCGGGACGGCCGCATCCTGGCCTACTCCCTGTCACTGGCCGGCAGCGACTGGCGCGAGATCCATCTGATGGACGTGGAGAGCAAACAGCCCCTTGAGGCGCCCCTCAAGGACGTGAAGTTCAGCGGTATCAGCTGGCTCGGCAACGAGGGCTTCTTCTACTCGAGCTACGACAAGCCGGATGGCAGCGAGCTGTCGGCCAAGACCGATCAGCACAAAGTCTATTTCCACCGGCTCGGTACGGCGCAGGAGGATGACCGGCTGGTGTTCGGCGCCATCCCGGCCCAGCACCACCGCTACGTGGGGGCGACCGTCACCGAAGATGACCGCTTCCTGCTTATCTCGGCGGCGAACTCCACCTCGGGCAACCGCCTCTATGTGAAGGATCTGAGCCAGGAGAACGCGCCGCTGCTGACGGTGCAGGGGGATTTGGAGGCGGACGTGAGCCTGGTGGACAACAAGGGCAGCACGCTCTACCTGCAGACCAACCGGGACGCCCCCAATGGCCGGCTGGTGACGGTGGACGCCGCCAACCCGGGCCCCGAACAGTGGCGCGACCTCATCCCGGAACGCCAGCAGGTGCTGACGGTGCACAGCGGCAGCGGCTACCTGTTCGCCGAGTACATGGTGGATGCCACCGCCCGGGTCGAGCAGTTCGACTATGAGGGCAAGCGGGTGCGCGAGGTGGCGCTGCCCGGCCTTGGCAGCGTCAGCGGCTTCAACGGCAAACACGATGATCCTGCCCTCTACTTCGGCTTCGAGAACTATGCCCAGCCGCCCACCCTCTACCGGTTCGAGCCAAAGAGCGGGGCCATCAGCCTCTATCGCGCCTCGGCGGCGCCGTTCAAGCCAGAGGATTACATCTCCGAGCAGCGTTTCTACCAGAGCAAGGACGGCACCCGGGTGCCGCTCATCATCAGCTACCGCAAGGGGCTCAAGCTCGATGGCAGCAACCCGACCATCCTCTACGGCTATGGCGGCTTCGACGTGAGCCTGACCCCGAGCTTCAGCGTGTCGGTGGCCAACTGGCTGGATCTGGGGGGCGTCTATGCGGTGGCCAACCTGCGCGGGGGCGGCGAGTACGGCCAGGCCTGGCACCTGGCGGGCACCAGGATGAACAAGCAGAACGTGTTCGACGACTTCATCGCGGCGGCCGAGTATCTCAAGGCCGAGGGCTACACCCGCACCGATCGGCTGGCGATCCGCGGTGGCTCCAACGGCGGTCTGCTGGTGGGGGCTGTCATGACCCAGCGGCCGGATCTGATGCGGGTCGCGCTGCCGGCGGTGGGGGTGCTCGACATGTTGCGCTATCACACCTTCACCGCCGGGGCGGGCTGGGCCTATGACTACGGCACCAGCGCCGACGATGAGGCGATGTTCGCGTACCTGAAGGGCTACTCGCCGCTGCACCGGGTGCGGTCCGGGGTCAGCTACCCCTCGACCCTGGTGACCACGGCGGATCACGACGACCGGGTGGTGCCAGCTCACTCCTTCAAGTTCGCCGCCACCCTGCAGGCCGACAATGCCGGTCCCCATCCCCAGCTCATCCGCATCGAGACCAATGCCGGGCACGGGGCGGGCACGCCGGTGGCGAAGCTTATCGAGCAGAGCGCGGACCTCTATGCCTTCACCCTCTACGAGATGGGCTACCGGCAACTGCCGACCATCCAGTGAGACAAGGGCCCTGCGGGGCCCTTTTTGTGCTGGGACAGGCGGGCGCGACCATCCCTGTCTCGCCATTTGCCCGTTTTGGGGTCGGTACAGCCTGCGCCTGGCCCCCGGTGGTATAGTCAGCCACAGGATCTGCATTGAGGAGTTCGTCGTGAAGAAGATCATCTACATCCTGCTGGGGTTGGCGCTGGCCGCCGTGGTGGCCATCGCCGCCCTGGTGTCCCTGATTGACCCCAATCAATTCAAGCCCCAACTGGCGGAGCAGGTGCGCAAGAGCACGGGCCGCGAGCTGGTGATGGAAGGGGATATCGGCTGGCGCTTCTGGCCAAGCCTCGGTCTCTCTCTCGAGAAGGTGCAGCTTCGCAACCCCGCCGGCTTTGCCGAGCCTGACCTGCTGCGCTTCGCGCAAGGTGACGCCTCTGTCGCCCTGCTGCCGCTGCTCTCCCACCGGCTGGAGATCGGCAAGGTGACGCTCAGTGGCGCCCATCTCTTTATCCAGACTCGGGCCGATGGCAGATCCAACCTGAATGGCCTGGTCAAGGCCTCTGCTGCCGACAAGCAACCCTCAGCCGGCGAGAGCCAGCCTGCCGCTGCTGCCGCCAGTGAAGAAAAACCCTGGCAGATCAGCCTGCAAGGGGTGGCACTGGTCGAGGCCAGCGCTCTGGTGCGAGACGATCGCAGCGGCGCCGTCTCCCGTCTCGACCGACTCGACCTCGATCTGGGACAGCTGACCCCGGGTGAGTGGGTACCGGTGACCCTGGCCGCCAAGGGCGCACGCGGGGAGCTGACCTTTGATCTCAAGGGGCAGACCCAGCTCAAACCGGCCCAGGAGGCGATGAAGAGCGAGCTCAAGGATCTCAGCCTCAGCGGCAGCCTGAGCCAGCCATCGCAGCGGCTCGATGCCTTCACCCTCAAAGCCGATCGGTTGGCGCTGGGGCAGTGGAGCAGCCTGACCCTTAACCTGAGCGGCGCCCAGGGGGCGGCGGACAAGCCGACCCTGGCAGGCACCCTGGAGGGCACCCTCAAGGCGCGGCTCGATCAGGGGCTGCAACTGGTGGAGGTGTCGGATGCGGTGCTGGCCGCCAAGCTCAGTGGCGATGGCCTGCCACGCCCGCAGATGCAGCTCAAGCTGGCAGGCTTTGCCCGCGCCGAGCTGGACAAGCAGACAGTCACCCTGAGCAACCTGGTGATGGGGGCGGATGACGCCCTGCTCAGCGGCAACGGCACCGTGCATCTGAGGGCCGTGCCCAAGGTGGAGTTCGACCTCAAGGGGGAGAAACTCGACCTCGACAGCTGGCTCGGTCAGCCGGCCAAGGCTGCCCCGACTGCGGCGGCCTCAGGGGCTGTTGCTCCGGCAGGGGCGAAGGCGCAGGCTGCCGCCACCAAGGCGCTCTCCACCATGGAGCCCGATCTCGCCGCCCTCAAGGCGGTGGATCTGGCCGGTCGGCTGCAACTGGGCAGCCTGCGGCTGAAGGGGCTGGATCTCAACGCCGTGGATCTGCAGCTCGCCCTGGCCGGTGGCCAGCTCAACCTCAAGCAGTTCGGCGCCGGGGTGGCCGGTGGTCGGGTGACGGCGAATGGCATGCTCGATGCCCGCCAGCAACCCGCCCGCTATCAGGTACACAAGCGGATACAGGGGGTGGATATTCGCCCGCTGCTGCAGACCCTGGCCCAGAACGATCGACTGGAAGGCAAGGGGGATCTCGAGGTGCAGGTACAGGGCACCGGTCTCTCCGAGCAGGCGCTGCGCAGCCAGATGCAGGGCAAGGTGAGCCTCAGGCTGAGCGACGGTGCCCTGCATGGCATCAACCTGGCGGGGATGATCCGTGAGGCGCGGGCCACCCTGACCGGCAAGGGGGCGGATCAGGTGAAGGAAGCGCGCAAGACCGACTTCAGCGCCCTGACCGCCAGCTTCCAGATCGCCAATGGCGTGGCGCGTAGCGACGACATCCAGCTGCTCGCCCCCGCCCTGCGGGTGAAGGGCCAGGGCCAGACCGCCCTGGTGCCCGAGACCCTCGACTTCCTGTTCCTCACCTCAGTGGTGGAGAGCAGCAAGGGCCAGGGGGGCAAGAGCGTGGATGAGCTCAAGGACGTCACCATACCGGTGCGTATCGGCGGCCACTGGCAGGCACCGAGCTACCGGCTCGACGTGAAGGAACTGCTCAGCAACAACAAGGTGCTGGAGGAGAAGGCCCGCAAGGAGGCCGAGCGCGGCCTCAAGAAATTGCTGGGCGACAAGGCCGACGACGAAGGGGTGAAGGGAGTAGCCGACCAGCTGCTCAAGGGCCTGTTCAAATAGCCCGCCTCCCGCTGATGCCATCCAGAGCCCGCCCCGTGCGGGCTCTTTGTTGTGACGCAGGTCGCCATGGGGTGAGGCCTGATCAGGAACATGGGGTAATATCCGTGGCAGTCATCAAAACCGGGAACCAGGAGGGTTCATGAACAAACGGGTGCTGATCACCGGCGGCGGCAGAGGCATAGGGGCCGCGACGGCCCGTTATCTGGCGGGGCAGGGGTATCACCTCTGCCTCAACTATCGCTATGACAGGGCCAGTGCCGAGGCGCTGGTGGCCGAGATCCGGGCGCAGCATCCGGTCTCCTGCATAGCGGTGCAGGCGGATGTCAGCGTGGAGGCCGAGGTGGTGCGCCTGTTCGAGGAGATGGACGCGCGGCTCGGCCCCATCACCCATCTGGTGAACAACGCAGGCAGGCTGCAGCCCCAGATGAAGGTGCTGGAGATGAGCGCAGAGCGGATCAACAAGACCCTGACCACCAATGTCACCGGCTATTTTCTCTGTTGCCGCGAGGCTGTCCGCCGCATGGCACCGGGCGGCGCCATCGTCAACGTCTCCTCCGCCGCCGCGCGCCTGGGCTCCCCCGGGGAGTATGTGGACTACGCCGCCGCCAAGGGGGCCATAGACGTGCTGACCAGAGGGCTGTCCCTGGAGGTGGCGGCCCAGGGGATCCGGGTCAATGGGGTACGGCCCGGCTTTATCTACACCGAGATGCATGCCGACGGCGGCGAGCCCGGCCGGGTAGACAGGGTCAAGAGCCATATTCCGCTGCAGCGGGGCGGCGAACCTCGTGAGGTGGCCGCCGCCATCGCCTGGCTGCTGTCGGACGAGGCCTCCTACGCCACAGGTACCTTTATCGACGTGGCTGGCGGGCGATAGGCGTCTTGCTGGAGGAAAAAGGGGGAGGCGTCGCTCCCCCTGGATCAGGATTATTCGTATACGGCTGTGGCTGTCAGCAACTGATCGGCAAAGGTAAATATCTCATCAACGGAGCCAATAGGATGTCGGGTTTCTTTCTTGTCAGCATCAAATAAACCAAGATATTTCTGCTTCGAATTGAAATGTAAGCGGCACAGAGGCTTGCGGTTATTGTCGTCGAGCAGGATACCAAAATAACTCTGGGTGTCCCTTGCCGCGATTCTTGTTACATCAAACCGCTGCCTCAGGATGGCTTTGACGACGTTGAATCCTTCAACCTCCTCAATGCTGGTATCTATCTTCGATTTTTCTTCATTATTATTCTCAGCCTCATTGCCATCGTTTGAACCACTGCTGTCAAAGGCGGGCTGAATTGTCGAGGCATTGACGCTGCTACCAATCGCTGACTTCAATCTGGCATTGATGCTGTCATTGAGGAACTGGCTGAGGGCTTTCTTGGTGATGTCGGTGAAAGACTGTTTCACTCGTGCAGTAAGAACGCCGTCATAAATACGGGATGCAAAGAATTTCACAAAGTCTTCTTCTGGCGAGGAAAATTGCTCGGCGAGCAATTTCTTGATTTGACTGAGGTATTTCAGCTCTCCCGCCGCATCGACTACGGATTCAACATCGAAGGAGGTCTTGGTCAGCTTCAGCACCTCGGGTACTACGTGCTCATCGATATCTTCCAGATCCAGCGTTAGAAATGGTTTCTCGTCCATCTTGTTCGGGGCATCAAGGTCGGTATAGAACTCGTATTGAGCACCATTGGTCAGTATCCCGATCCGGGCATTGGTGACGGCAAAGTACCTGAATAGCTGTCCTGAATGTTTGGCAGAGAGCTTCTCACTGTATTTCTTACACTCCACCAATATTTGTACCTGACCATCTTTGAGAATGGCGTAGTCAACTTTTTCGCCTTTCTTGATGCCCGTGTCTGCAGTGAACTCAGGGATTACTTCGGTGGGGTCGAACACATCATAACCGAGTACGCGGTTGAGAAATGGCATGACAAAGGCGTTCTTCGTTGCCTCTTCAGTTGCGATCATGGATGACTGCTGAGTGATTTTTTTGGCTAGGCTCTGTAGCTGTTCTGAAAAATCCATTATTTCCTCTCTGCATCGACGCGTTGTGTTGGTACTGTTCAGTTGGGGTTAGATGCTCCTCTCTGGATTAACGATATGCCTGTGACCCAGATACCCACGTTTCTGCCCATATTCAGCAAAGCGCCATACGATGCCAAGATATGAATACCTGAAACAGGATCCAGCTCACCGCTATTGAGCTGTATATGAAATAAATCGAGGGATCTTGTTCGAGCGGGCCTTAATACAACAAGGGGCGCCATGGCGCCCCTTGTTGCTGATACGGTGGGATCCTTACTCCCCCAGCAGCTGTTGCCAGACCGCCAGCACATGGCCCCGCTCGGTCAGCAGCTGATCGTCCCCCACCTTGCGGGAGATCTCCGAGAGGTTGAGGCGATGGCCCTGGTTGCGGATCTCCAGATAGGCGTGCTTGAGCCCCTCCGCCTGGTCCAGGGTCAACACCCCCGCCATCACGCACTCGTCGAAGATGCGCACGTTGTCCGACCAGCGGGTCAGGGCCTCCGGCTCGCCGCAGGCGTGGGCCAGCACCAGGTACTGGGCGATGAATTCTATGTCCACCATGCCGCCCGGGGACTGTTTGAGGTCGAACTCTCCCTCGCCAGCTTTCAACAGGTGATCCCGCATCTTGTGGCGCATCTCGCGCACCTCGCGGGCCAGGGTCGGCAGGTCGCGATCCTTGGCCAGCACGGCGCGGCGGATGCGGGCAAATTCAGCGACCACGGCATCATCGCCATAGATGGGACGCGCCCGCACCAGGGCCTGATGCTCCCAGGTCCAGGCCTCGTGCTGCTGATACAGCTCATAGGCGGCGAGGGAGGAGACCAGCAGGCCGGCGTCGCCGGAGGGGCGCAGCCGCATGTCGATCTCGTAGAGGATGCCGGACGGGGTGCGGGTGCTGAACAGGTGCAGGATCCGCTGGGCCAGGCGCAGGTAGAACTGGCGGCAGTCGATGGGCTTGCGCCCGTCGGTGTAACTGTTGGGGTCGCCGCCGTGCAGGAACACCAGATCGAGATCCGAGCCGTAGCCGAGCTCGATGCCGCCGAGCTTGCCGTAGGCCACCACCGCAAAACCGCGCTGGCCGCTCAGTGCCACCTCGGGGGGCACCCCGTAGCGCTCGCTCATCTGGGCCCAGGCCTGATTGACCACCTCTTCGGTGATCGCCTCCGCCAGCCAGGTGAGGTGGTCGCTCACCTTCATCAGCGGCAGGGCGCCGGCGATGTCGGCCGCGACGATGCGCAGCAGCTGCACCTGCTTGAACTGGCGCAGCGCCTCCATCTGCTGCTCCACGTCCTCCTCGGGGATGCGCAGCAGGAACTGGCGCAACTGGGGCTTGTACTGATCCAGCGGGGTGGGGTGGTAGAGGTGCTGGGGATCCAGCAGCTCGTCCAGCAAGATGGGGTAGCGGGCGAGCTGCTCGCTCACCAGGTTGCTCTCGTCGCACAGACGCACCAGCTGGCGCAGGGCGGCGGGGTTCTCCGCCAGCAGCTGCAGGTAGGCGCTGCGGGTGAAGATGCGGGTCAGCAGGGTACAGACCCGCTCGAACAGGCGGGCGGGCTCTCGGCTCGCCACCACCAGTCGCAGCAGCTCGGGCATCAGCCAGTCCAGGGCGATGCGCCCCTGGGGCCCGACCTGGCGGCGCTTGTACTCCTCCTTGAAGCGCAGCAGAGCGGCGCAAAGCGGCGCAGGCTCGGTCACCCCCTGGGCGGTGAGCAGCTTCTCCAGCTCGGCGGCATCGAGCTCGGTGCGCCAGAGATCGAGCCAGAGCTGTTCCAGGTGGGCGGGGGCCTCCTTCTCTTCCCCCACCACGGCGACGAACTCCTGATGGACTATGGCCATCTCCTCGTCGAGGTGCGTCATGAAGCGCTCCCAGTCTGCGAACCCGGTGGCGGCGATCAGTCGCTGGCGATCCCGCTCCTCGGTGGGCAGGGTCTGGGTCTGCTGATCCCCTATCTCCTGCAATATGTTCTCGACCCGGCGCAGGAAGCGATAGGCCTGGAGCAGGCGCGCGCAGCGCTCCTCGTCGAGGGCGCCGCTCTGGGCTATGGCCGCCAGGGCCTCGGGCAGGTGACGCACCCGCAGGGCGGGCTCGCGACCGCCACGAATGAGCTGCAGCGCCTGGGCGATGAACTCCACCTCGCGGATGCCGCCGGCTCCCAGCTTGATGTTGCCCTCCAGCCCCTTGCGGCGCACCTCGGCGGCTATCATCGCCTTCATCTGGCGCAGGCCGTCGATGACGCCGAAGTCGATGTAGCGGCGGAACACGAAGGGGCGCAGCAGCTCGGTGAGGGCCTGGGCGTGTTCGCACTGGGGCCCCAGCACCCGTGCCTTGACCATGGCGTAGCGTTCCCAGTTGCGGCCATGGTGCTGGTAGTAATCCTCCATGGCGGCAAACGAGATCGCGAGCGGCCCCGCCTCGCCGAAGGGCCGCAGCCGCATGTCGACCCGAAACACCTGACCATCCTGGGTGGGCTGGTGCAGGGCGTTGATCAGGCGCTGCCCCAGCTTGATGAAGAACTGCTGATTCGCGAGCTCCCGCCGCCCGCCGACCGTGTAGCCGTTGTCGGGGAAGGTGAAGATGAGGTCGATGTCCGAGGAGAAATTCAGCTCGCCGCCACCCAGCTTGCCCATGCCGAGGATGAGCAGGGGCTGGGGGTCGCCGTTGCCGTCCATGGGGGTGCCGAGCTCGGCACACTGCCTGGCGTAGAGCCAGTCCCGGGCGCCGCAGATCAGCGCGTCCGCGAGCCTGGTGAGATGGACAAAGCTCTCTTCGACCTCTGACTCCCCGAGCAGCTCGCGCCAGGCGATCACCAGCATGCGGCTGCGCCTGAACTGGCGCAGCACGCGCTTGAGCGCCTCCTCGTCATGGACTTCGGCGAGCAGGGCAGCCAGATCGCCCTCGTAGGCGGGCCAGCGCTCGTACAGCGCCAGATCCCCGGAGGCCAGGGTCTGCGCCAGCAGCTCGGGTTGCTTGATGAGGGAGTCGGCGACAAAATCGGAGAGGCCAAACAGGGTCAGCAGGGTCTGGCGAATCGCATCGGGCAGGGCGTCATAGTCGGGCGCCAGCTCGACCAGCCGCTGCCACTGGCGCCCGGCCTGATCCTGCAGCAATGGAGACAGAGTAGAGAGGGATGCTGGCGATGAGGGAAGAGAAGAGGAATGCTGGGCCACGGTTGCCGTCCTTGTGATTAACGGGTCTGCAGAGGGAATGAAAACACCGGCAGCCAATCTAGCATTGTCCCGTGCTCGCGTCACAGCCCGGGAGAGAGAAGCATGAGCCGGCGGGGAAAATGGGCCGCCGGCGCGGGCTCAGGGGCGCCGATAGATCTCGGGGTCGTACTTTTCCATCAGGCTGCCGGGGGCGCGAGGTGGCGCGAAGCCAAAACCGGCATAGAGGCCCTGGGCATCCGAGGTGGCCAGCATGAGGCGGCGCAGCCCCTGCAAGGCGGGATGGTCGACAATGGCCGTCATCAACGCCTTGCTATGGCCGCGTCCGCGATGGGCGGGCAGCACGAAGACATCGGAGAGATAGCCGAAGGTGGCCCGGTCTGTGATGACCCGGGCGAAGGCCACCTGCTGGCCGTCGACATAGCCGCCGAAGCACAGGGAATGATTGATGGCCCGTTGCACAGTGGAGAGGGGAATGCCGAGGCTCCAGTAGGCCTCCTCGGACAGGAAACGGTGAATGAGCGGGACATCGAGCCGTCCCTTGTCGTCGCTGATCTCCAGTGGGGATTGGGTGTGCTGCATCCTGGCTCCTTGCCGTGACATGAGATGAAATGAAAAAGGCCCCTCGCGGGGCCTTCCAGTTTACTCAAATCACGGCCTCAGGCCAGCTTGAAGGCCTGGATATGATTGTCCAGCGTCTGGCTGTGGTGCTCCACCAGTTCGGAGGCATCTTTCAGCTCCCGCAGCACCACCACGGAGCCTTCCACCACCTGTTTGACCTGCTCCAGGTTGGCGTTCATCTCTTCGGCCACCGAGCTCTGCTGCTCGGAGGCGGCGGCGATCTGGCGGTTCATGTCGGCCACCCCCTGCACCCGCTGCACTATGGTGGCGAGCTGATCGCCGGCCTGGGTCACCTGCGCCACCCCCTTGTCCGCCTGCTGCACGCTCTCGGCCATCAGGCCGACGGCCTGGCGGGCATTGCCCTGCAACTGCTCGATCATCTTCTGGATCTCGACGGTGGCGGCCTGGGCCCGGTTCGCGAGTTCGCGCACCTCGGAGGCGACCACGGCGAAGCCACGCCCCGCCTCGCCGGCGCGGGCGGCCTCGATGGCGGCGTTCAGGGCCAGCAGGTTGGTCTGCTCCGAGATGCTGCGGATGGTGTCCACCACTGAGCCGATGCGATCGACCCCGTGCTCCACCTCGTTGACCACGGCAGAGGAGCGCTGGATGTTGCCGGAGAGGGTGTCTATGGTGCTGACGGTGGCGGCCACACAGCGGCTGCCCTCCTCGGCCAGGGTGCTGGCATCAAAGGTGGCGTGGGAGGCCTGTTCCGCATGGTTGGCCACCTCGCGAATGGCGCCCACCATCTGGCTCATGGCGCTGGCGAGCTGCTCTATCTGGGTGAACTCCTCGTTGATCGCCTCGTTCGCCTCCTCCATGCAAAGCGTCACCTGGGAGGCGATGTCATTGAGCTCCTTGCAGGCGGCGCGCTGGGTGCCGAACACCTCCTTGAGGTTATCCTGGGAATGGGCGACCGCCTTGGCGATATCCCCGAACTCGTCCCGGGACTTGAGCAGCACGCTGTGGCTGAGATCCTTGCGGGCGAAGCGCTCCAGCAGACCCACCAGATAGTGCACCTGCTTGACCATGAGCCGGGAGCCGGTCAGCAGCAGCACCACGAAGACGACCCCCATCAGCGCCGTCTCCATCAGACCGGTCCAGAGCAGACGATCGGCAATGGCATTCGCCTTGGTGGCGTCTATGCCCTCGCCGAGCAGGGTGGCTTCCAGGTTGCTGGCATCGAACCAGAGCTTGGCCAGCAAGAGCAGCGTACTGAACACCATGAGCAGCACCACCTTGGGCACCAACCGGATGTTGCTCATTCGCCTCTCCAGCGAGTTTAACTGCATAATCTTTCTCCTTCTTAATGGCCGGTTTTCCTTTGTCCTCAGGAATATCGGCATTATCTTCCTTTTTATTAATTCGCACCGTGCCTAAAGTAGGAAATTGTATGCGACATCACTTAACTCACCTGCGCGCCATGGATCTGCTGATGGCGTTTCTGTCGGTGATCTCCGTTTCTCTGGTCTGCGCCCGCTGGTGGGGCCACAGTGAGTGGAGTCCACAGACCCTGCAACTCTTCTATGACGTCGATAGCCTGATCTGCTATTTCTTCCTCGCCCACTTCGCCTACGGCTGGGTGCGGGCCCCCAATCGGATGGCCTTCTTCAAGGCCAACTGGTTCTATCTGCCGGGCAGCCTGCCCATGGTGGAACAGCTGCGCTGGGCGCGACTGATCCAGCTGTGGCGGGTCTATCAGCTGCTGCGAGACAGGCCGGATCTGCTGGGCATGTTTCGCCGGGAGCGCAACGAAACCACCTTGTCCGGCATCCTCTTCCTGTTCTTCCTGCTGCTGGGGGTGGGCTCCGGCGTCATGTACTGGCTGGAGACGGGCCAGCCAGGCAGCCTGATCCAGACCCCCTATGACGCCTTCTGGTGGACGCTGGTCACGCTCTCGACTGTGGGTTACGGGGATCTGGTACCCAAGACCGAGGAGGGGCGCTTCGTCGCCAGTCTGCTCATCCTGTTTGGTGTGGGTCTGTTTGGCGCCCTCAGTGGTTTCATGGCCAGCCTGTTCGTGCATCCCGGCAAGACCAATGACGACACCACCCTGTGGCGACGTCAGCAGAGCGAGCAGCAGGCGCAACTGTTGCAGGAGCTGAAGGCCCTGCGTGCCGAGGTGAGGGCATTGCAACAGAAGTAGCCTGCGGCGTCTGGAATGGTCGCGTGGCAAACGGGAGAGACGGTGAGGCGCCTCTCAGTCAGGGGGGCGCCGCTTTTCTTTGCTTGTCCTTTGACCCGCTGGCGGCTTAACATTCGGCCTGCAACCTAATTCAACGAAGAGAATCGATCGACCATGCGCGCCCTTCTCGGGATCTTGATCTGCTTGTGTGCCCAACAGGTACTGGCCGATACCCGTTATGTCTCAGACAACATCTTTACCTATATCCACAACGGTCCTGGCACCCAGTACCGGATCCTCGGCAGCGTCAAGGCTGGTGAGCCGCTGGAGGTCAAGGCGGTGAACAACGACGCCGGTTTCACCCAGGTGGTGGACGGCCGTGGTCGTGAAGGCTGGATCAAGAACAGCGAGCTGCAGGCGGAGATCAGCCTGCGCGAGCGCCTGCCCCAGGTTCAGAAAGAGCTGGATGAGGCCAAGGCCCGTCTGCTGAACCTCAATGGCGACAACGAGCGACGTTTCGCCGAGAAGGATGGCCAGATCACCGAGCAAAGCAAGGAGATCGCCAGCCTGAAGGCCCAGCTCGCCAGCCAGAGCACCGAGATGAGCAGCCTCAAGGAGCAGAACGACGCCCTGACTCAGAGCTATGACAACCAGGAGCACGACATGCAGATGGACTGGTTCATCCGCGGTGGTGCCATGGTGCTCGGCGGCATACTGCTCGGCATTCTCCTCCCCATGCTGCCCCGTCGTCGCAAGAGCAGCGAGCGCTGGATGAACTGATCGCCCGGGCGATCGCCAAGAGAAAGGTCGCCACGGCGGCCTTTTTTCATGGGGGCGCATAGACCATGTCAGGGGTCGCCAGGGGGCCTCTGCGGCCGTAAGATGAGCCCAAGACCCGTGCCCTGCGCACCCTTCTCAACAAGAGCCTTCAACATATGTCATCAACCGAACAGGCCCGCTGGTTCGTGCTGGGGGGCGATCACCTCGTCCTGCTGGATGAACGGGGGCAGATCCCCCAGGGCCCCAGGGCCTGCCTGCCCGCCCATCTGCACTCCGCCCATTTTGAGTCTTTTGATGAGTGGGACGGGCTGCCCTGTTATCTGCTGGATCTGGGGCCGGATGCCGAGAGCCCTCCCCTGGCGGGGCTGCGCCAGCTGATGGTGGCGGGGGACGAGGAGGGGTTTCGCCTCGCCGGTCGCGCCTGGCAGTTGGCCACCTTCCGCCGCACCCATCGCTTCTGCGGCGAATGTGGCGCCCCCATGACCCCCAAGGCGAGGGAGTGGGCGCAGGTGTGCCGGCATGGTCACGTCGTCTACCCGCGCATCTCCCCCTGTATCATAGTGGCGGTGCGCAAGGGCCCGGCTATCCTGCTGGCGGCCCATCGCCGTCACTATCAGGCGGAGGATCCCATGTATACGGTGCTGGCGGGCTTCGTGGAGGCGGGGGAGAACCTGGAGCAGTGCGTGGCGCGGGAGGTGTTCGAGGAGAGCGGCATCCGGGTGTGCAACGTGCGCTACGTGGCGAGCCAGCCCTGGCCCTTCCCCCACAGCCTGATGATGGGCTTCACCGCCGACTACCAGAGCGGCGAGATCAAGGTGCAGGACGACGAGCTGGTGGCCGCCGACTTCTTCGAGGCGGACCGGCTGCCACGGCTGCCCCCCCACGGCACCATAGCGCGGCGGCTGATCGAGCAGAGCCTCGCAGAGAAGTGGTGAGGGCGAGGCCCTGAAAAGCGGGGCCTTGGTTTGCGCCCCCTCACATCTTTGCACTCCGGCGACCCTGCGGCGCGTTTGTGCCGCCCTCAGCCTCGCACAAAGTGGTATCATATCCGCCATTTTATGCTGGATATGAACTCAGGAACTGGGATGAAAGAGCTGAAGAACGATCGATACCTGCGTGCCCTGCTGCGCCAGGATGTGGACATGACCCCGGTGTGGATGATGCGTCAGGCTGGCCGCTACCTGCCGGAATACAAGGCGACCCGCGCCGTCGCGGGGGACTTCATGTCCCTGTGCCGCAACGCCGAGCTGGCCTGTGAAGTCACCCTGCAGCCGCTGCGCCGCTATCCCCTCGATGCCGCCATCCTCTTCTCCGACATCCTGACCGTGCCCGACGCCATGGGGCTGGGCCTCTACTTCGAGCACGGGGAAGGCCCGCGCTTCGAGCGCCCCATCAAGTCCATGGCCGACGTGCAGGCGCTGCCCATCCCGGATCCGGAAGACGAGCTCGGTTACGTGATGAACGCGGTGCGCACCATTCGCCGCGAGCTCAAGGGCGAAGTGCCGCTGATCGGCTTCTCCGGCAGCCCCTGGACCCTGGCCACCTACATGGTGGAGGGGGGCAGCTCCAAGGCCTTCACCAAGATCAAGCAGATGATGTATGCAGAGCCGCAGACCCTGCACCTGCTGCTGGACAAGCTGGCGGACAGCGTGATCAGCTACCTCAACGCCCAGATCAGGGCGGGTGCCCAGTCCGTCATGGTGTTCGACACCTGGGGCGGCGTGCTGACCCCGCGGGATTACCGCGACTTCTCCCTGCAGTACATGCACAAGATCGTCGATGGCCTGATCCGTGAAAATGAGGGGCGCCGTGTGCCTGTCACCCTGTTCACCAAGAACGGCGGCCAGTGGCTGGAGCAGATCGCCGCCACCGGCTGCGATGCGCTGGGACTGGACTGGACCACCGACATTGCCGACGCCAAGCGCCGGGTCGGTGACAAGGTGGCGCTGCAGGGCAACATGGATCCCTCCATGCTTTACGCCGCGCCTGCGCGTATCCGCGAAGAGGTCGCCACCATTCTGGCGGGCTTTGGCAGCGGCAACGGCCACGTCTTCAACCTGGGTCACGGCATCCATCAGGATGTGGATCCGGAGCACGCCGGGGTGTTTGTGAACGCGGTGCACGAGCTGTCGGCTCAGTACCACGGCCGCTGAGCGCGGCAGACAGCACAACGATAACGGGGCCTGCGGGCCCCGTTTTGCTGCCCGGCCTCACGGGGGCTGCATCCTGGTCACCGCTCGGGTTACACTGCACCACCACTGAACAGGGTCGCGGACAGGATGGGCGAGTGCGCCTCCTGACGACCGGGTGAGGGCGTCGTCGAACATGGCAGGAGGCTGGATGAGCAAGGGTTCTTGGGATTGGGGTATCGACCTTGGCGGGACCAAGTGTGAATGCGTGGTGCTCGATGGCGACGAGGTGCTGCTGCGCCATCGCATCCCCACCGAGCGCCAGGGCGGCTATCAGCACATGATCGGCCAGATCGCCAAACTGGTGGACGAATGCGCCGCCAGGCTGGGTCAGCGGCCGACCGTGCTGGGCATGGGCACGCCGGGGGCGCGGGATCCCCAGACCGGGCTGATGAAGAACTGCAACACCACAGAGCTCAACGGCAAGCCGTTCAAGGAAGACCTGGAGCGCAAGCTGGGCGTGCCCGTGCTGATTGCCAACGACGCCAACTGCTTCGCGCTGGCGGAGACCCACCTGGGGGCTGTGCGTCAGCACCATCCGGATGCCAAGGTGGTGTTCGGCATCATCATGGGCACCGGGGTGGGTTCAGGCATCGTCATCAATGGCCAGATCCTCAACGGCCACCACGGCATCGCCGGGGAGTGGGGCCACAACGTGCTCTCCCCCGACGGGCCCGAGTGCTACTGCGGCAAGCGCGGCTGCGTCGAGACCTTCATCAGCGGCCCGGCGCTGGAAGCCTGGTATCAGGCCAAGGCCAAGCGTCATCTGTCGCTGGCCCAGATTGCGGCGGCCAGCGCCCACGATCACGTGGCCAAGCTCACCATAGACAGACTGCATCTGCTGTTTGGTCAGGCGCTGGCCAACGTGGTCAACATTCTGGATCCGGACGTCATCGTCATCGGCGGCGGGGTCGGCAACGTGCAGAGTCTCTACAGCGCCGGGCGGCAGACAATTTTACCCTTCCTCTTTAATCCCCGCTTCGCGACCCCCATTATTGCTCCAGCCCTGGGGGATAGCGCCGGGGTGTTCGGGGCCGCCCTGCTGGCCCGTGGCGTATTCCAGGATGCCCTGCTGTCGTGAGCCAGTCAGGGACCCGTCACTTTGTCGCAGGTAAGGACACAGATTTTTCATGATCAAGATTGCCATCAACGGATACGGGCGCATCGGCCGCAACGTGTTGCGCGCCCTCTATGAAAGCGGGCGCGATCAGACCATCAAGATAGTTGCCATCAACGAGCTGGCGGCGCCCGAGGCCATGGTGCACCTCACCCGTTTCGACACCAGCCACGGCCGCTTCCGGTATCCGGTGCAGCTGGCCGGCAGCAGCATGCTGGTGGGGGAGGATCTCATCTCCCTGTTCGCCGAGCGGGATCCGTCGCGGCTACCCTGGCGGGCGCTGGGGGTGGATGTGGTGCTGGACTGCACCGGGGTGTTCGGCTCCCGGGCCGATGCCGAACTGCATCTGGGGGCGGGAGCGGGCAAGGTGTTGTTCTCCCATCCAGCCGATGCAGATGTGGATGCGACCATAGTCTACGGGGTGAACCATCAGGTGCTGACGGGAAGGGAGCGGATCGTCTCCAACGCCTCCTGTACCACCAACTGCGTGGTGCCCGTCATAGAAACATTGCATCGAGAATTCGAGATAAATTGTGGTACTATTACGACAATTCATTCGGCCATGCATGATCAGCAAGTCATCGATGCCTACCACAGTGACTTGCGTCGAACCCGTGCTGCCAGCCAGTCCATCATCCCGGTGGATACCAAGCTGGCAAAGGGGTTGGAGCGAATCCTTCCCCACTTCGCCGGCAAGTTCGAGGCGATCGCGGTACGGGTACCGACCATCAACGTCACCGCAATGGATCTCAGTATTACTGTTCGTAAAAAAGTGACGGTTACTGACGTAAATCAAGCCCTGCAACGGGCATCCAGAGGTACATTAAGCGGTATTCTGGATTACACGGAAGAGCCGCTGGTCTCCGTAGACTTTAATCATGATGCACACTCCTGCATCATTGATGGTACCCAGACCCGGGTGAGCGATGCCAACCTCGTCAAGATGTTGATGTGGTGTGATAACGAATGGGGCTTCGCCAACCGCATGCTGGATACCACCCGGGCCATGATGGCCGCAGGCTGAGAGTCTGCACCGGGCGCAAGGTTACTGTTTTTTTAACATTACCTGAAAATATATAGAGGACTGAATATGTCTGTTATCAAGATGACCGACCTGGATCTGGCGGGTAAACGCGTTCTGATCCGTGCTGACCTGAACGTGCCGGTAAAAGACGGCAAGGTCACTTCCGATGCACGTATCGTGGCGACGCTGCCGACCATCAAGCTGGCTCTGGAAAAGGGCGCCAAGCTGATGATCACCTCCCACCTGGGTCGTCCGACCGAGGGTGAATACAACGAAGAATTCTCCCTGGCCCCGGTAGTCAACTATCTGAAAGACGCTCTGTCCTGCCCGGTCCGCCTGGCCAAGGATTACCTGGATGGCGTAGACGTCGCCGCCGGTGAGCTGGTTGTGCTGGAAAACTGCCGTTTCAACAAAGGGGAGAAGAAGAACACCGAAGAGCTGGCCAAAAAATACGCCGCCCTGTGTGACGTCTTTGTAATGGATGCGTTCGGTACTGCTCACCGTGCCGAAGGTTCCACCTACGGTGTGGCTCAGTTCGCCCCGGTTGCCTGTGCAGGTCCGCTGCTGGCCGGTGAACTGGACGCCTTGGGCAAGGCCATGCTCAAGCCCGAGCGCCCCATGGTTGCCATCGTTGGCGGCTCCAAGGTCTCCACCAAGCTGACCGTGCTGGAATCCCTCTCCAAGATCGCTGACCAGCTGGTTGTCGGTGGTGGCATCGCCAACACCTTCATCGCCGCTGCCGGTCACAACGTCGGCAAGTCCCTGTGCGAGCACGACCTGATCGACACCGCCAAGAAACTGGCTGCCGAGACCAACATTCCGGTGACCACAGACGTGGTTGTTGGCACCGAATTCTCCGAGTCCACTCCGGCCACCATCAAGTCCGTGAGCGATGTGACCGACGGCGACATGATCTTCGACATCGGTCCTGACTCTGCCAAGGCCCTGGCCGACATCATCATGAACGCCAAGACCATCCTGTGGAACGGCCCGGTCGGCGTGTTCGAGTTCGACCAGTTCGCCGAAGGCACCAAGGTGATCGCTGAAGCCATCGCCGCTTCCCCGGCCTTCTCCATCGCTGGCGGTGGTGACACCCTGGCCGCCATCGACAAGTTCGGCATCGCCGACAAGGTCTCCTACATCTCCACCGGCGGCGGCGCCTTCCTGGAGTTCGTAGAAGGCAAGGTACTGCCGGCTGTCGCGATTCTTGAAGAACGCGCCAAAGCCTAATTGACCCGGGACGGGGGGCAAAAGCCTCCCGTTTCGTTTATCATGTGGCCGCTGTGCCGGTTCATGATGAACCCCCCATTTTTTATTAACGGCATACGAGAACAGGACGATTAAACATGTCTAAGAAAATTTTCGACTTCGTAAAACCCGGCGTGATCACTGGTGATGACGTTCAGAAAGTGTTCGCCATCGCTAAAGAGAACGGCTTCGCTCTGCCTGCCGTAAACTGCGTGGGTACCGACTCCGTCAACGCCGTGCTGGAAGCTGCCGCCAAGGTCAAAGCCCCGGTCATCGTTCAGTTCTCCAACGGTGGTGCCGTGTTCACCGCCGGCAAGGGTCTGAAGCTGGAAGGCCAGCAGGCTGCCATCATCGGTGCCATCTCCGGTGCCAAGCACGTGCACGCCGTCGCCGAAGCCTACGGTGTACCCGTGATCCTGCACACCGACCACGCCGCCAAGAAGCTGCTGCCGTGGATCGACGGTCTGCTGGAAGCGGGCGAGAAGCACTTTGCCGAAACCGGCAAGCCGCTGTTCTCCTCCCACATGCTGGATCTGTCCGAAGAGTCTCTGGAAGAGAACATCGACATCTGCTGCGAGTACCTGACTCGCATGGCCAAGATGAACATGACTCTGGAGCTGGAACTGGGTTGCACCGGTGGCGAAGAAGACGGTGTGGACAACAGCCACATGGATCAATCCGCCCTGTACACCCAGCCGGAAGACGTGGCTTACGCCTACGAGCGTCTGTCCAAGATCAGCCCGCGTTTCACCATCGCTGCCTCCTTTGGCAACGTGCACGGTGTGTACAAGCCGGGTAACGTCAAGCTGACCCCGTCCATCCTGGACGCTTCCCAGAAATACGTTTCCGAGAAGTTCGGTCTGCCGGCCAAGTCCCTGGACTTCGTGTTCCACGGTGGCTCAGGTTCCACCCTGGAAGAGATCCGCGAATCCATCTCCTACGGCGTCGTGAAGATGAACATCGACACCGACACCCAGTGGGCTACCTGGGAAGGTCTGTTGAACTTCTACAAGACCAACGAAGCCTACCTGCAAGGCCAGCTGGGCAACCCGGAAGGTGCTGACAAGCCGAACAAGAAGTTCTACGATCCGCGCGTATGGCTGCGTGCCGGTCAGACTTCCATGATCGCCCGTCTGGAGAAAGCCTTCTCCGACCTGAACGCCATCAACGTACTGTAATTCGTTACCGTATCTTGATTGCTGAAGAGGCGCCCTGCGGGGCGCCTCTTTCATTTTGGGCCCCTCGGCTGGCCCCTCAAAAGGTGTCCTTCGGGACACCTTTTACATTTCTGTGATCCACGGAGGCTGGAATGGTGACCCTGGGCTGGGTATTATCGATGACACTGCGTTTAATTTAGTAAACAAATGCAACCAAGGCAGGATGCTGAGCATGCAGACAGGAAGACACAACGGACACCAGGAGCACGTGGCCTCCTATTACGCGGCCACCCGCAACGACCATAGGCAGTGGCCCGAGCTCAGCGGTGAGCTGAATGCCGACGTCTGCATCATAGGCGGCGGTTTCACCGGCCTCAACACCGCCATCAACCTGGCCGAGGTCGGTTACAAGGTGGTGCTACTGGAGGCCAACCGCATCGGCTGGGGCGCCTCTGGGCGCAACGGCGGCCAGCTCATTCGCGGCATAGGCCACGACACCAGCCAGTTTGCCCGCTGGATAGGCGAGCAAGGGGTGCGCGAGCTGGACCTGATGGGGCTGGAGGCGGTGCAGCTGGTGCGCGAGCGGGTCGCGCGGTTCAACATCGACTGCGATCTGACCTGGGGCTACTGCGATCTGGCCACCAAGTCACGCCACCTCAAGGGATTTGAGGAGGATGCCGAGCACTTGGCCAGCCTGGGCTACCAGCATGAGGTCAGGCTGGTCCCCAAGGGTGAGATAAGGTCAGTGGTGGGGTCGGATCGCTATATCGGCGGCATGATCGACATGGGCTCAGGCCACCTGCACCCCCTCAACCTGGCGCTCGGCGAGGCCCGTGCGGCAGCCAGCTTGGGCGTCGCCCTGTTCGAGCACTCCAGGGTGACCCACATCGACTATGGCGAGCGGGTCGAGGTGACCACGGCCCACGGCCGTTGCCGCGCCAACTATCTGGTGATCGGCTGCAACGCCTACCTCAATGAGCTCAATCCCGAACTGGGGGGCAAGGTGCTGCCGGCGGGCTCCTACATACTCGCCACCCAGGTACTGGAGAAACGGCTGCGTCAGCGGCTGCTGCCGCAAAACATGGCGGTGTGCGATCAGAACGTGGCGCTCGACTACTACCGGTTGTCGGCCGATGGTCGCCTGCTGTTTGGCGGGGCCTGCAACTACTCGGGGCGTGATCCCAGGGACATCAAGGCGTTTATGCTGCCCAAGCTGCTGCGGGTCTTCCCTGAGCTGGCGGGCACCGCCATCGAGTTTCAGTGGGGGGGCATGATAGGCATAGGCGCCAACCGGCTGCCTCAGATCGGGCGCCTCAAGGAGCACCCCAATGTGCTCTATGCCCAGGCTTACTCGGGGCACGGCCTCAATGCCACTCACATGGCCGCCAAGCTGGTGGCCGAGGCGATCAGGGGGGAGAGCCGGGGCTTCGATCTCTTCAGTAGCGTGCCCCACATGACCTTCCCCGGCGGACCTGCCCTGCGCTCCCCCTTGCTGGCGCTCGGGATGCTGTGGCACCGGATGAAGGATCTGCTGTAAGTCTAAGGGGGAGGGCTGGCGGCAGGGAGGAGGGCGCTTATCCCTGCTGCGCCGGTTCTGCCAATTGCCAGCCCTGCTCTGTCTTCATCATCCAGACCTGGCTCTCCTGCGCCAGGGCCTGGCCTGCCTCGAATTCGCCGTATTTGCGCTCCAGCTCCATCAGCGCCATCTCCTGCTGGAAGGGGCCGACCCTGTCATAGACCAGATCCTCGTCGTGCAGTACCTGCAGCTGATCCAGCCCCTGCTTGAAGTGGAGCCGGTAGCTCACCCTGACGAGATAGACCCCCTCCATCCGCTCCTCCTTGTCGAGCACGGCGAAGTCGCTGATCTCGAACAGGTTAGCGTCTGTCTCGGCCTGCAGCCTGGCGGTGACCTGGCTCTGGATCGCCTCTTCACCTGGACCTGAGTTGCAGCCATAGAGCCAGCAGGCCAGCAGGGGGATGAACCACTTTTTCATCAAAACTCCGGATGATGCGAGACGGGAAAGGGAAAATTTTGCCATGGCGCCAGTCATATACAAGGGATGGTCAGAAAAATCAACGCGCGGTGGCCGAGTTGCTGGATTCGGGGCGGTATGGATGACTGACGGTGCGCGTCATGACCAGAGTATCGCCAGTGAACCCGGCTATCTGCTTGCGATCCACTTGCTTAAAGCCGTGTTTCGACCAGAAATGCAGGGCAGGGGCGTTGGTCTCGATGACCCCGAGTCGCAGGGTGGTGCAACCCCAGCCAGCCGCCATCCCCATGAGTCGTGCGACCAGTTCGCTACCAACCCCCCGTCGCTGCCAGCACTCCTTCAAAAGCAGCAGGCCAAGATAGGCCGTCTGCTTATCTGGATAACCGCGAACCAGATCGACGCAGCCAAGCAGCACCTCTTCCTCCTGGATGGCCAGCACAAACTTGTCATGCTCTCCTATGCCCGGTGGGCAGGCTCGCAGTATCTCCAAGGCATCCGCAGGGTTGGGTGCCTTGCCTTCCGTCAGCCAACTGTAGGCAGGCGTCGCCAGCACGACCTCCTCCAGCCACTGTATGTGGCTCGAGTGAGCCGATGACAGGCGCCGCAACTCCATCTAGCGCAGCTTGTCCAGCTGGCCGAGGAACTCGGCGGGCCCCATAAAGCCGGTCACCCGCTGCCCGCTTACCTCGTTGCCATCGCGATCGAAGAAGATCAGGGTCGGCAGCCCCAGCACGTTCAGGCCGTTGAGCAGATCCACATCGGCATCGTCGTTGGCGGTGACGTCAGCCTGCAGCAGCACCATGTCGGCGAAGCGTGCTCGCACCTCGGAATCGCTGAAGGTCTTGTGCTCGAACTCCTTGCAGGCGACACACCAGTCGGCGTAGAGATCCAGTAGCACCGGCTTACCGCGGGCGGCCTCGAGTCGGGTCTTGAGGTCATCCAGGGTCTTGATGCGGATGAATTGAGGAGCCTGGATCCCGGTGCTGGCCTTGACGCCAGGCTCGGGCAGCAGCAGATCCTTGCCGACCACCACCAGAGTCATCATCGCCAGCAGCAGCACGAAGCCGCCGAGACTCTTGCCGAGCGAGTGGGTGCGATGCTGGTTGTGGTGATAGAGATAGGCACACAGCACCAGTGCCCAGCCGAGCCAGAGCAGGGTGGCAATCTGGTCGCTCAAGAGCCGTGACAGCAGCAGTATGGGCACCGCCAGCAGTGCAAAACCAAAGAGTTGCTTGATCACATCCATCCAGGCGCCCGCCTTGGGCAGTAACTTGCCCCCCGAGGTGCCGAGCAGCAGCAGCGGCAGACCCATCCCCAGCGACAGGGCATAGAGCGCCGCGCCGCCAAGCCAGAGATCGCCGCTCTGGGCTACGTAAATAAGCGCCCCCGAGAGCGGCGCCGTGGTGCAGGGGGAGCAGACCAGGCCGGAGATCATCCCCATGATGGCAACCCCTACCACGGATCCACCCTGTTGGCGGTTGGAGAGGCCTGACAGCCGGGTCTGCAGGCTGCTCGGCAGTTGCAGGGTATAGAGCCCGAACATGGAGAGCGCCAGCAGCACGAACATGACGGAGAGGCCGATCAGCACATAGGGGTGCTGCAGCGCGGCCTGGAACTTCAAGCCGGCCGAGGCGACGACCAGCCCGAGCAGGGTGTAGGTGACCGCCATCCCCTGCACATAGACGAAGGAGAGCAGGAAGGCGCGGCGGGTGGAGAGGTGCTGACCGGCACCGGCGATGATGCCGGTCAAAATGGGGTACATGGGGAAGACGCAGGGGGTGAATGCCAGCCCCAGCCCGAGCGCAAAGAAGGCGGCGATGCTGAGCCAGAAGCCCTGGCTGCCGAGGGCGGCCGCCAGTCTGTCCTGCTGGCTGCTGGCTGGCGCCTCGATGGCGTCAGCGGGGCCGGCCTGCCCGGCGGCGTCACTGGTGGCAGTGAGAGGCTGCACCGGGATCCGCTTGTCGGTGGGCGGATAGCAGAGACCCTCGGTGCAACCCTGATAGCTTATCTTGAGGCTGGCGGCGTCCCCCACCTGGGTCAGGGTGACGGGGATCTGCAGCTCCTGATAAAAGACCCGGGTCTTGCCGAAGAAGTCATCCTCATGTTCGGTGCCGGCAGGCAGCACGGGCGCCTCGAAGGCGAGGTTGTCCCCCTTGACGCCGATGCTGTGGCGATAGAGGTAGTAGCCGTCGGCGAGGCGCAGGGTCAGCAGCAGCTTGTTTCCCTGCTGCTCGCTCTCGAGGGCGAAGGCCTCGTCGACTTTCAGAAATTTGGGCTGGGTATTGGTCTCGATGCCGAGACTGTTGAGCAGATCCTGGCTGCTGGCCTGGACGGGGGCCGCGAGCAGGCTCAGCAGGAGCAGCAGGGGGCAAAGCAGGCGAAACAGTGTCATGAGGTCTCCTGTGTCAACCAGTCGAGATAGGGTTGATGACCCTGGCTTGCGGGGAGCGCCAGGATCTCCGGCACCTGGTAAGGGTGGTGAGCCAGAATGCACTGACGCAAGGGCTCGAACAGCGAGGCCCTGGATTTGATGATGAGCTGGATTTCACGTGCGCGCTCAATTTTCCCCTGCCAGCGATAGACGGAGTTTACTCCCGGTAACTGGTTGATGCAGGCGGCGAGGCGCTGGGTGAGGAGGTGCTCGCAGAGGAGGTCTGCACTGGCTTCATCAGGGCAGGTGCAGAGCACCAGAATGGCGTCGGTCATGGGGTTGGCAGTCTCATCAACGGGGGCGCTCTGGCCCTCTGGAACAGCGGTTACTATACCGGGCAAAGGGGCAAATAGCACCCGGTCCGCGCCCGGCTGGCGGGACGCTCAATTAGTGATGCGCCCGAGATAGACGCTGTGAAAAGGACAGGGCAGAATGAGCGGGCTTGTTCCCACTCTACGTAAGGAAATGTATGACCCAACAGAATGAGCAGCAGAGAAACCGCATGTTGAGCCTGTTGCGTGAAGGCGAGCGTCGCATGTTGGTGCAACTGGCCGGTCTGCTGCGTACCAGTGTCGATGAAATCAATGCTGAACTGGAGAAAGAGGAGCTGCTGTCCGCCCTGGAGCAACCCATCACGGTGGAGTATCTCAACGGCGTGGTGCAGCACCATCTGTTCGAGCGTCTGCACAAGGGGGACATGGTCGCGGCACAGCGCATGCTGAACCAATATCAGAGCGACCTTGAGGCCATGCTGAACCAGGAATCGGCCCAGATCGAGACGCCCGCCGACGAGGTAAAGGCGCAAGCCTGAATGCCTGTCTTCTGAGGCTCCAGATCAGCACCATCATGCCAGCCGCATGATGGTGCCTCGTTTTATTCCCTTCCTCTTGTTAACCCGTGACCCGTTGCGCCCCCTGGCCCGGGATGGGGAACACCTTGTCATAGCTCCAGTTGTAAATGAAGGCATAGACCAAGTAGAACAGCACGAAACCCAGATCCAGCGCCAGCGCCTCCAGCAGGCCGATGTCGAGCCACCAGGACATTACCGGCAGTGCGACGACCAGCAAGCCCCCCTCGAAACCCAAGGTATGCAGCACCCGCTGCCACAGGCTCTTGTGGGTATGGCCCTGCAGGCGTAGCAGCAACCTGTCCACCCCGATGTTGTAGACATAGTTCCAGACGGTGGCGACTACCGAGAAGAACAGGGCAAGCGGGCCCATGTGGTTGAGACCGACGCCGGTGACCCAGCTTGCCAGGGGGGCGGCGATCAGCAGGCCAATCAATTCGAAGCCGATGGCGTGGCGCAGGCGGTCACGGGTATTACGCATCATCTGTCTCTCTATCTATCTCTTTCTGTGGATGGCGACCAATGTATCGCTATTATTCGATAGGTTCATGTTGGTATCTATCGTTAAAATAGATAGAGCTAGGTCCAAGAGCAGAGCAGAGCAGAGCAGAGCAGGAGCAGATGGATGACCCCTTCACTGGAACAATTCAAGGCGTTGCTGGCGGCGGCTGAGACGGGATCTTTCTCGGCGGCGGCGCGCCGGCTGGGCAAGGCGCAATCGGTGGTGAGCACCGCCATCGCCAACCTGGAGATCGACCTCGGCCTCGAGTTGTTCGATCGCAGCGGCCGCTACCCGGTGCTGACCGAGGCGGGGGCCCGCATCAGCCAGGAGGCGGGGGTGCTGCTGGCCCAGAGCGAGCGGCTGCAGGCCATTGCCGGGGAGCTGGCCAGCGGCATAGAGTCGCGCCTGACGCTCGCCATCGACGATGACTCCCACCTGCCCTGGCTGGGGGCTCTGCTGGAGGCGTTCGCCAGCCGCTACCCGGCGGTGGAGCTGGAGCTGCTGTTCCCGCTGATGGAAGATGTGACCGAGCTGCTCAAGAGCGGGCGGGCCCAGCTCGGCATCAGCTACCAGAAGGCCCACCCCGAGCGGGAGCTGGTTTCCCGCTCCCTGGGGAGCGTCGCCATGCCCCTGGTGGTCTCCCCGGATCATCCCCTGGCCCACAAGACACCGCTGCACGAGAGCGACCTGCAAGGGGCCCGCCAGCTGATGGTGACGGGGCGGCGGGAGGGCACGGAGCGCCATCGCTTTCGCCTCTCGTCCCAGGTGTGGTGGGTCGAGGGGGATCTCGGGATCCTGGAGCTGGTAAAGCTGGGGCTGGGCTGGTCTGCGGTGCCCGAGTTTCTGCTGCACCGGCCGCTGGCGCGAGGGGAGCTGGTGGTACTCAAGCCGGATTTCATGCCCCAGGCCGAGCTGGAGCTGGAGTTGCAGTGGTATCGCGCCCGCCC
Organism: Aeromonas sp. S2(2024); assembly: GCF_041402505.1. NCBI lineage: Bacteria > Pseudomonadati > Pseudomonadota > Gammaproteobacteria > Aeromonadales > Aeromonadaceae > Aeromonas > Aeromonas sp. S2(2024). The sequence goes on along the minus strand of NZ_JBGLRL010000003.1, from coordinate 68,048 downwards.
GCTCGGGCAGGCGGGGCGCTGGCTGAAGGAGGCCCTGCTGGCGCGGGTGCCTCGTTAGCCGACCTTACTCGGTCAGGGAGTAGGGCAGGGGTTGCAGGGCAAGGCGGGAGCCTTCCTCCTGCTTGAGGCGGAAACTGGCATCGGCCTCGGTGTCTTTTGGCAGCACGGCGGTGAGCCACAGCTGGCCATCCTGCTGCCAGGCGTTCAACACCATGCCGCTGCGCCGCCAGTTGTCACCGAGCTGGATCTCCAGGGTATCGCCGCTGGCAACGGGGCCACTGGCCTGCCCGGCCAGCACGAAGAGGGCGCGGTTGTTGGCACCGCGGTACTTCGCGCGCGCCACTATCTCCTGTCCCATGTAGCAGCCCTTGGTGAAGCTGATGCCGTCCAGGGCCTGCAGGTTCAGCATCTGGGGAATGTACTCACCCTGATGAACCGCCTCCAGGTGCGGGATGCCGGCCTTGATATCCAGACCCCACCAGAGTGATTCCTGTCCGACGGGCAAGCCGATATCGAGCGGTTGTTCGCTCACCAGCAACCATCGTTCGGCTTCCACCTTGACCGCCATGCCCCCCTCGACGAGGCCGGTCTCCTGAAGGCCGTATTGCGCGGCGATCCAGGTGTCTGTGCCCTGACCGGCCACGCCGACCGCCTGGCCCTGGAACTCGCCGATCTCGACCTTGGCGAACACCGCAAATTTCTTGAGCTCGGGCAACTGGCGCGCCAGCACCGACGGCTTGGTCAGCAGCAGCAGGCTCTCATCGAGGCAGAGCAGGCGAAAATCGCTCCACAGCTTGCCCTTGGGGTCGCAATGGCCACCGAGGGTGCTTTGGCCCGGTTGCAGGGTATTGACGTCGCAGGTGACCTGGCCTTGCAGATATTTCACGCGATCATTGCCGGTGAGGCGGGTGATGGCCAGATCGGTCAGGGGAAACAGGGTTGGCTCGGCAGGAAGAACAGGGGTCGGCAGGCTCACGATGGTATTCCAGAGACAGAAAGTATGTGACCTGCATGGTAAAGACGTAAGGAATGTTTGTCAGCCGGAAAATCCAGCTGCTACCATCCCCGGGTCTTTGTAAGGAGAGTTCCATGTTGAGCCCAATTGAAAAGTCCCGCCTGAAGTGGGCCTGCCGTCGCGGCATGCTCGAGCTGGATGTGATATTTATGCCCTTTTTCGAGCACGAGTTCGACTCCCTGAGCGAAGCACAGCAGCAGACCTTCATCCGCCTGCTGGAGTGCGAGGATCCTGAACTGTTCCGCTGGAGCATGGGCCACGGTGTGCCGAGCGATCCCGATTTCGCCGCCATGATCCCCCTGATCCTGGAGCGCAATCAGGCCCGTCATGATCGCCTGAGCTGATCCCCGATGCGGGTCCTGATGCCCGTCATCCCCTCCCGGCGGCAGCGCATGCTGCTGCTTGCCCTGTTTCTGCTGTTGCTCTGGCCGGTTGCCGCTCTGATCCATGGCTGGCAATGGGGGCTGTTTCTCCCCTGCTGGTTGCTGGGGCTCTGGCTGGCCTGGCGCCCTGTCATGCAGAGGGGCGATGCGCTCTGCTGGGACGGAGAGTGGCTGGAGTGGCAAGGCCGACGTCATCGGCTGGATGACCGCAGCCGTATCCTGCCCGGTGTGCTCTGGCTGAGGTTGCAGACAGAAGAGGGCGCCGAGCGCCGCCTCTGGCTCTTCTCCGATGCTCTGGCACCCGCGCATTACCGCGCCCTGGCCCGCGCCATCCACCTCGCCCTGCCCAAACCGCCAGATTCACCCCATAACAGATGACCCCGCCGGGGCGGGGTCATCTGATTGACGGTGGTGGGAGTCATTCACTCCCGATCCGGCGTCAGCACTGTCGGCTTGGGGTTTGCTTGCATGTCCGGGTAGTCGAGGTTGTAGTGCAACCCGCGGGACTCCTTGCGCTCCAGGGCACAGTTGACGATAAGCTCGGCCACCTGCAACAGGTTGCGCAGCTCCAGCAGGTTGTTGGAGACGCGGAAGTTGGCGTAGTACTCCTGCACCTCCTGCTTGAGCAGGTCGATACGGCGCTTGGCGCGCGCCAGCCGTTTGTTGGTGCGCACTATCCCCACGTAATCCCACATCATCAGCCGCAACTCGTGCCAGTTGTGCTGGATCACCACTTGTTCGTCCGAGTCATCCACCTGACTCTCGTCCCAGGCGGGTAGATGGGGTGGTTCCACGCTGGTCGGGAGCTTGGCCAGGATGTCGGCCCCCGCCTGATGGGCGTAGACCACGCATTCCAGCAGGGAGTTGGAGGCCATGCGGTTGGCGCCGTGCAGCCCGGTGTAGGTCACCTCGCCGATGGCGTAGAGGCCGGGGATGTCGGTCTGGCCGTTGTTGTCGATCATCACGCCGCCACAGGTGTAGTGGGCCGCCGGTACTATGGGCATCGCCTCTTTGGTGATGTCGATGCCCACCGCGAGACAGCGCTCATAAATGGTCGGGAAGTGCTTGATGATGAAGTCGGCCGGTTTGTGGCTGATGTCCAGATACATGCAGTCGGCCCCGAGTCGCTTCATCTCGTGGTCGATGGCGCGGGCGACGATATCACGGGGTGCCAGCTCGGCCCGCTCGTCAAACTCAGGCATGAAGCGGCTGCCATCGGGACGGCGCAGATAGGCCCCTTCCCCGCGCAACGCTTCGGTCAGCAGGAAGTTGGGGTCATCGGGATGGAACAGGCTGGTGGGATGGAACTGGTTGAACTCCAGGTTCGCCACCCGACAGCCAGCGCGCCACGCCATGGCGATGCCGTCCCCCGAGCTCACGTCCGGGTTTGAGGTGTACTGATACACCTTGGAGGCGCCGCCGGTGGCCAGTGCCACGAAGCGGGCGCGGATCACCTCGACCTGCTCGACGTTGCGATTCCAGACGTAGGCGCCGAGTACCCGGTTGCCTGGCAGGTCCAGCTTGCGGGTGGTAATGAGATCGACCGCGTTGAAGCGCTCCATCAACTGGATGTTGGGGTGGGCGCGTACCTGATCGATCAGGGTGAGCTGCACCGCCTTGCCGGTGGCGTCCGCCGCGTGGAAGATGCGGCGATGGCTGTGACCCCCTTCCCGGGTCAGGTGATAGTGGGATTCCCCCTCGGCATCCTCCTCCTGATCGAAGGGGACACCTTGCTGGATCAGCCACTGGATGGAGTCGCGGGCGTTGCGGGCGGTGAACTCCACCACGGCCGGGTCACACAACCCGGCGCCAGCGTTGAGCGTGTCGCTCACATGGGATTCGATGCTGTCGGTCTCGTCGAACACGGCAGCGATGCCTCCTTGCGCATAGAGAGTGGCCCCTTCACTGATGGGCCCCTTGCTCAGAACCAGGACTTTGGCCTGGTCTGCCAATCGCAACGCGAGGGACAGACCGGCGGCACCGCTGCCAATGATCAGTACGTCGCAAAGGTATTCAACACTTGCTTTCATAAGTATCATTGGCCTGGATTAAGAACTGGCCCCATGGTAGCCCAAGGGGGGTTGTGATGCAGCCTGCATCACATTTTTTTCAATGCAAGCGAACTTTCTCTGATTCCTCCTGTCTGAACTTGTGCGCTTAGAAGGGGCCGGAAAAGAAGAACGATAACCTGATGGGGGTTTTACGGCTCTGATGAGCGACCAGAATCTACTGGACGAACAGCTGGTTGAACGGGTCCAGCGTGGCGATAAAAATGCATTCAACCTGTTGGTAAGAAAATACCAGCATAAGGTGGTCAACCTGGTGGCCAGGTATGTCAACAATCCGGGCGATGTGCCGGATGTGGCGCAGGAGGCCTTTATCAAGGCTTACCGGGCGTTGCCGACATTCCGTGGCGAGAGTGCGTTTTACACTTGGTTGTATCGGATCGCCGTCAACACGGCCAAAAATTACCTGACCTCACAGGGGCGCAGACCGCCCAGCAGTGATGTCGAAGCGGACGAGGCTGAATATTATGGTGGTGGTGAAGCCCTGCAAGAAGTGGCCACCCCGGAAAATCTGGCGCTGACCGACGAGATCAAGCGTACCGTGTTTGCCGCCATAGAAGCCTTGCCAGAAGACTTGAGAACAGCGATCACCCTTCGTGAAATGGAAGGGCTGAGCTACGAAGAGATTGCGGAGATCATGGATTGCCCTGTGGGTACGGTGAGATCCCGTATCTTTCGGGCGAGGGAAGCAATCGATAAAAAGCTGCAACCTCTGATCGAGAATTAAACTGGGGAAAGACAGGCAAACTTATGGCAAATAAAGAGCAACTTTCAGCCCTGATGGATGGTGACCTCAGCGACATGGAGGTTCTGAACGAGCTGGGAACGGATCCCGCTCTGCAAGATACCTGGGCTCGTTACCATCTGATCGGTGATGCCATGCGGGGAGACCTGCCGGTCAATCTGCAACTGGATCTCAGTGACAGCATCATGCTGGCACTGGAAGATGAACCCGTCATACTGGCGCCCAAGCTGGTGCAACCTGTTATGCCTCAGGTGAAGCCTGCTGGCAAGGTAATACCTCTGGTCCGCCGGTTTGGCCAACAGATGGGGCAGTACGCCATTGCCGCATCGGTGGCCGCCGCCGTCATCTTCGGGGTGCAGCAGTACCAGGGCAGCGACGGCATGCCGGCCAACCCTGTGCTCAACACCATACCGGTCGGTGGCAGTGCGACGCCAGTGAGTGTGCACTATCCCCAGGAGGGCAACCGCGCCACTCCTCGCCAGCAAGGCTTGAACGAGCAACAGATGCAGGAGCAGCGCGAGCGTATCAACGCCTTCCTGCGAGACCATCAATTGCAACAGCGTCTGCTGCAAGACAAGCAGATTCAGGAATAACGCATCTTTAGGGATCAGACCGTGCGCCAGTCCAGCCTCATTCTGCTGGCCTCTCTCCTGCTGATTTGTGCCAAGGCCTCGGCCGACGATCTGTCGGCCGAGGCCTTGTTGCAGCAGATGCAGAGTGCCGTTTCGCAACAAAATTTTGAGTTGTCCATGGTCAAGGCCCGTCAGGGACGCCTCGAGCCCATTCGTTTCAGTCACGGGGTGATCGATGGCAAGGAGGTTGCTCATCTGAGCTACCTCGACGGCAAGGCGGTGGAGTACCTGCAACGCCAGAATGAATACACCTTCTTCGAGAACACCCACGAACCCTACACACTGAAGGGGGCGCGTTTTCCTGGCGTATGGTCGAGTCTGGTGAGGATGCCGCTGCCCCGGGTGCTGGAAAGCTATGACCCCGTGCTGGCCGGTCGTAGCCGGGTGGCCGGTCTGGTGGCGCAAGTCGTGAGACTGGTGCCCAAGGAGGCGGACAAGTACGGCTTTGTACTCTGGGTCGATGAGCAGAGTCATCTGCTGCTGCGGGTGGACATGGTGGACAAGGAAGGCAACCTGGTGGAGCAGGTGCTGGGGGTAGATCTGGACAGGCAGCCGGCGCCCGCGCCCTGGCTTGTCACCTTGGCCCGCAGCAAGCTGCCCGATGCGCTGGCATTGGAAGACGCCTATCCCGCTCCCCAGCAGACCCTGAACTGGCACCTGACCTGGCTGCCGGGTGGATTCAAGGTGCTCTCTCAGGACAGGCACCAGCTGGTCAGCACCAGCCTGCCGGTGGACTACATGATGCTGTCGGACGGCGTGGTGGATCTCTCCGTCTATGTCTCCCGGGTCGATCCCAAGCAGGCGGTGCGTCAGCAATTGATCCGCCAGGGGGCCACTTCACTGGTGAGCTTCGTCAACGAGGTCGGCGTGGAGATCACCGTGGTCGGGGAAGTCCCTACCGAGACGGCCAAGCGCATCGCCGAGTCGGTGCAGCCGCTGGCCCGCAACGAGGCGGTTCAGTGAGGTGGCATGCGGCCACTTGCCGAACCGGGACGACCGTGCTGAGATCGGGTAAGTCCATAGCCGTTCGTCTGGAGTCATCTTGTGAGTAACATGAGCGAAGAGCTGGCAACCGTGGTGGCCGTCGAGGGGGCTTTTGCCTGGGTGGAGTGTGAACGGCGTTCAGCCTGCAGCGGCTGCCACCAGCAGTCCAATTGCGGTACCGGCACAGTCGCCAAGGCCTTTCCCCTGAAGTCGCAGCGACTGCGGGTGGCGCTGACCGCCGAGGTTCTGGTCGGTCAGCAAATCAGGCTTGGCATTCCCCAGGCGAGTATCCTGCGCGGCGCGGCCCTGGTTTATGTGCTGCCGCTGTTCTGCCTGCTACTCGGTGCCCTGCTCGGCCAGCTCTGGTTGGCGCCGCTGCTGTCGGCGGGGGAGGGCGTCACCATCCTCAGTTGCTTGCTCGGTGGCACCATCGGATTTTTACTGGTTCGTTACTTTTCTGCCCGGCTCGAGCAAGGGGAATATGGTCCCCGCATGCTCGGCGTGGTACTCAATACCCGTCACCTCTCCTGAGCGGCGTTACCCTTTTCTGGCTCCGTCGCCGCCGTTTTGGTGCCGAGGGCCCGCCAGACAAGGCGCTATTTCTGGTGCCCGCCGACTAAAGATTGGCCGTCGACCTGGTTATCCAGTAAAATCCTGCCCTCATATCCGACCCTAACTTAATTTTGAGTGATTCTTGCTCGATGAAACACATTCGTAACTTTTCGATTATTGCGCACATCGACCACGGTAAATCGACCCTGTCGGACCGTCTGATCCAGACTTGTGGCGGCCTGTCCGACCGCGAGATGCAGGCTCAGGTGCTTGACTCCATGGATCTGGAGCGCGAGCGCGGCATTACCATCAAAGCACAGAGTGTGACCCTGAACTACCAGGCACAAGACGGTAACACCTATCAGCTGAACTTTATCGACACCCCGGGCCACGTGGATTTCTCCTACGAGGTTTCTCGCTCCCTGGCGGCCTGTGAAGGGGCTCTGCTGGTGGTGGATGCCGGTCAGGGGGTTGAGGCACAGACTCTGGCCAACTGCTACACCGCCATGGAGATGGAGCTGGAAGTGGTGCCGATCCTGAACAAGATCGATCTGCCTGCCGCAGAACCCGAGCGGGTCGCGGAAGAGATCGAGGACATCGTCGGCATAGACGCGGTGGATGCGGTGCGTTGCTCCGCCAAGACCGGTCTGGGTGTCGATCTGGTGCTGGAAGAGATAGTGGCCCGCATTCCGGCACCGGAAGGTGATCCGGATGCCCCGCTGCAGGCGCTGATCATCGACTCCTGGTTCGACTCCTACCTGGGCGTCGTCTCCCTGGTGCGCATCAAGAACGGTTCCCTCAAGAAGAACGACAAGATCAAGGTGATGAGCACCGGTCAGGTGTGGGGCGTGGATCGCATCGGTATCTTCACCCCCAAGCAGGTGGATACCATGGGGCTGGGTTGCGGCGAGGTAGGTTGGGTTGTCTGCGGTATCAAGGACATCCACGGCGCTCCGGTGGGCGATACCCTGACGCAGGCCAAGAACGGTGCCGACAAGGCGCTGGCCGGCTTCAAGAAGGTGAAGCCACAGGTCTATGCCGGTCTGTTCCCCATCTCCAGCGATGACTACGAGTCGTTCCGTGACGCCCTCGACAAGCTCTCCCTGAACGATGCCTCCCTGTTCTTCGAGCCGGAAAGCTCCACCGCGCTGGGCTTCGGCTTCCGTTGTGGCTTCCTCGGCATGCTGCACATGGAGATCATCCAGGAGCGTCTGGAGCGGGAATACGACCTGGACCTCATCACCACGGCACCGACCGTAGTGTATGAAATCGAGCTGAACAACGGCGAGACCATCCACATCGACAGCCCGGCTGCAATGCCTCCGGTCAACAACATCAAAGAGATGCGCGAGCCCATCGCCGAGTGCAACATCCTGCTGCCGCAAGAGTACATGGGCAACGTGATCACCCTCTGTATCGAGAAGCGTGGCGTGCAGACCAACATGGTCTATCACGGCAAGCAGGTGGCGCTGACCTATGAGATCCCGATGGCGGAAGTGGTGCTCGATTTCTTCGACCGCCTGAAATCCACCAGTCGCGGCTACGCCTCCCTGGATTACGGCTTCAAGCGCTTCGAGACCTCCGAGATGGTGCGCCTCGACATCATGATCAACGGTGAGCGCGTCGATGCCCTGGCCATCATCACCCACAAGGAGAACGCCCAGTATCGCGGTCGCCAGGTGGTGGAGAAGATGCGTGAGCTGATCCCGCGCCAGATGTTCGACATCGCGATTCAGGCCTCCATCGGTAACCAGATCATTGCCCGCAGCACGGTCAAGGCCCTGCGCAAGGACGTGACCGCCAAGTGCTACGGCGGTGACGTGAGCCGGAAGAAAAAGCTGCTGAACAAGCAGAAAGAAGGCAAGAAGCGGATGAAGTCCCTGGGCCGTGTCGACGTGCCGCAAGAGGCCTTCCTCGCCATTCTCCACGTCGGAAAGGATTAATCGATGGCAAGCACCTTTTCCCTGATCCTGGCCATTGTCACCCTGCTGACCGGCATCATCTGGACAGTCGACAAGCTGGTCTGGTCCAAGCAGCGGGCGGCCAAGATTGCGGCCGCACGTGCCAGCGCCGGCTCGAACATTGACGAGAAGACCCTGGCCAAGGTGGCCCCCATGCCGGTCTGGATCGAGCAGACCGGCGGTGTCTTCCCGGTCATCGCGCTGGTGCTGATCCTGCGTTCCTTCATCTTCGAGCCGTTCCAGATCCCGTCTGGTTCCATGATGCCCACCCTGTTGGTGGGCGACTTCATCCTGGTGGAGAAGTTCGCCTACGGCCTGCGTGATCCCGTGACCAACACCAAGTTCCTCGAGACGGGTTCTCCCGAGCGTGGCGACGTGGTGGTGTTCAAGTATCCGCTGGATACCCGGGTGGATTACATCAAGCGGGTGGTCGGCATGCCGGGCGATCGGGTGATCTATCGCAACAAGGAGCTGATGATCCGGCCCAAGTGCGATGAACAGGAAGGGAAAACGTGCCCGGGTTTCAAGAAGCTCGACGTCAAGTTCGAGCAACGGGGGGAGTTCAGCCAGATGGGGATCCCGCTGGATCGCTACACCGAACAGCTGGGAACCGTCTCTCACGAGACCCTGCGCAACCCCCTGATGCCGGACCTGGTGGATCGCTACTATCGCCAGCCGGGCACCTACCCGGATGAGTGGGTGGTGCCGGAAGGCCACTATTTCGTGATGGGTGACAACCGCGACAACAGTACCGACAGTCGTTTCTGGGGCTTCGTGCCCGAGCAGAACCTGGTGGGCAAGGCGGTCGCCATCTGGATCAGTTTCGAATTTGAGCGCGAGGAAGGATCCAGCTTGCCAGGCTGGGTGCCGACCGGTGTGCGCTTCAACCGCATTGGCGGAATTAAGTAAATGAATATCAAGATGAACAGACTGCAGTCCCGTCTCGGGCATGTCTTTCAGGATCAAGAGCTGCTGACCCGGGCGCTGACCCACCGCAGCGCCGGTTCCCGTCACAATGAGCGACTGGAATTTCTGGGGGACTCCATCCTGAGTCTGGTGATTGCCGATGATCTCTTCCACCGCTTCCCGCAAGCGGCGGAAGGGGATCTCAGCCGGATGCGCGCCACCCTGGTGCGGGAGAAGACCCTGGCCGAACTCGGTCGGGAGTTTGACCTCGGGGATCACCTGATCCTGGGGCCCGGCGAGCTGAAAAGCGGCGGGTTCCGTCGCGAGTCGATCCTTGCCGACACGGTCGAGGCGGTGATCGGCGCCGTCTATCTGGATACCGATCTGGAGCGGGTGCGGACCCTGTTGCTTAGCTGGTACGCCAGCCGCCTGGACGAGATTCGTCCCGGCATCGAGCAGAAGGATCCCAAGACCCGACTGCAGGAAATTTTGCAGGGAAGCCGCAAATCCCTGCCGACCTACACAGTGACCAACGTCAAGGGCGAAGCCCACAACCAGGAGTTCACCGTCCAGTGTGACGTAGATGGTCTGGATGGTCCGCTGGTCGGGGTCGGCACCAGCCGCCGCAAGGCCGAACAGGCCGCGGCGCAGCAAGCATTGGAAAAACTGTCATGACAGATACTACCTACTGCGGCTTTGTCGCCATCGTGGGCCGCCCCAACGTGGGCAAGTCCACCCTGCTCAACAAGCTGCTTGGCCAGAAGGTCAGCATCACCTCGAAGAAGCCCCAGACCACCCGTCACCGGATCCTGGGGATAGACACCGAGGATAACTACCAGACCATCTATGTGGATACCCCGGGTCTGCACATCGAAGAGAAGCGGGCCATCAACCGCCTGATGAACCGCGCCGCCACCAGTTCCCTGGGGGACGTAGCCATGGTGGTGTTCATGGTCGACGGTACCCACTGGACCAAGGACGACGAGATGGTGCTCGGCAAGTTGCGCCACCTCAAGTGCCCTGTAGTGCTGGCGGTCAACAAGATCGACAACGTCAAAGAGAAAGAAGATCTGCTGCCCCACCTGGAGTGGCTGGGCCAGCAGATGAACTTTGCCCACATCCTGCCCATCAGTGCCGAGAAGGGCACCAACGTGGAGAAGATCCGCGAGTGGGCCAAGCCGTTGCTGCCGGAGAACGTTCACTTCTTCCCGGAAGACTACGTGACCGACCGTTCGTCCCGCTTCATGGCCTCCGAGATTATCCGCGAGAAGCTGATGCGTTTCACTGGCGAGGAGCTGCCCTACTCGGTGACGGTGGAGATCGAGCGCTTCAAGGTGGAAGAGAATGGCCTCTACCACATCCATGGCCTGATCCTGGTGGAGCGCGATGGCCAGAAGAAGATGGTCATCGGCAACAAGGGCGAGAAGATCAAGACCATAGGTACCGAAGCGCGCCTCGACATGGAACGACTGTTCCAGAACAAGGTGCACCTGGAGCTGTGGGTCAAGGTCAAGTCCGGCTGGGCCGATGACGAGCGCGCCCTGCGCAGTCTCGGTTACGGCGATGACTAAGAACCTGTGCACGCGCTTACTGCGAGGCCATGATCAAGGCTCATGCGCTGCTCGGAATCCTCATGTGTGTTTACACACTCCGGTTCCTGCGCTGCTCTTTACCTTGCTGACGGCCTCTCGTGACAGAGCGTGGACAGGTTTTGATAGGTAATGGCGGATTGCTGAACCCGGCTTTCGTCATCCACAGTCGGCCCTATCGGGAGACCAGCCAGCTGGTCGAGGTCTTCACCCAGGATAGTGGCCGATTTACCCTGGTGGCTCGCGGTTCCCGCGGGCCGCGCTCCCCTCTGAAGGGGCTGCTGCAACCCTTCACCCTGCTCACCATGAGCTGGCGTGGCAAGGGAGATCTCAAGAACCTCGCCCAGGTCGAATGCCCGGATCACTCCCTGCGACTCGGCGGCGATCGCCTCTTCTACGGCCTCTATCTCAACGAGCTGGTCTACTACCTGCTCGAAGCCCATACCCCCTTCCCCGAGGTGTTCGATGCCTATGCCCGTGCCCTGATGGCGCTGGCGGACGGCGAGACGCCGGAGCTGCCCCTGCGCCGCTTCGAGTTCCTGCTGCTGAAGGCGCTCGGTTATGCGGTGGATTTCGAATATGCCGCCGACGACGACACCCCGATCCAGCCCGATCTGCTCTACGGCTTCGAGCGGGAGCTCGGCTTTGTCGCTTGCGAGCGGGCGCCGGATCCCCGTACCCTGTTCCTCGGCGCCCACCTGCTGGCCTTCGCCGAGGGGCGATTCGATACCCCTCCCTTGCTGCAGGCGGCCAAGCGTTTCAGCCGGCTGGCGCTGCAGCCCTATCTTGGCAAACGCCAGCTCAAGAGCCGGGAGCTGTTTTTAAAGCGTAAAGCCAGCATGCAAGGCTGACACAGATTACAGACATATGGATATTGGCGCGGAGTGATTCACTGACCGCGCAGTCAACAGATGAAGAGTTTCAAGGAGTCCTCAATGAGTGAAATCTACCTGGGTGTGAACATCGACCATATCGCCACCCTGCGCAATGCCCGCGGCACCCAGTATCCGGATCCTGTCCAGGCCGCCTTCGTGGCCGAGCAGGCCGGTGCCGATGGCATTACGGTTCACCTGCGTGAAGATCGCCGCCACATCACCGACCGCGACGTGGAGATACTGCGCCAGACCATCCAGACCAGGATGAACCTGGAGATGGCGGTGACCGAGGAGATGATCGGCATCGCTTGCCGCATCAAGCCCCAGTTCGTCTGCCTGGTACCGGAGAAGCGCACCGAGGTGACCACTGAGGGCGGCCTGGACGTCGCCGGTCAACTGGACAAGGTGACCGATGCGGTGACCCGCCTCGCCGCCGTCGGTGCCCAGGTGTCGCTCTTCATCGACGCCGACCCCATCCAGATCGATGCGGCCGCCGAGAGTGGTGCCCCCTTTATCGAGATCCACACCGGCCGCTATGCTGATGCCACCACGGATGCGGAGCGCAACGCCGAGTTCAAGCGCATCGCCGCCGGCGCCTCCTATGCCGCCGGCAAGGGCTTGAAGGTCAATGCCGGCCATGGCCTGCATTACCACAACGTCAAGGCCATCGCCGCCATTCCCGAGCTTTATGAGCTCAACATCGGTCACGCCATCATAGGCCGCGCCGCCTTCGACGGTCTGGCCAAGGCCGTGAGCGACATGCGCCTGCTGATGCAGGAAGCTCGTCAGGGGATCTGATGCCGGTTTGGCTGCATCGCACAGACAAGGGACGCCTCGGCGTCCCTTGTTGTTTTCGGGGGAGGGGGCTCAGCCCTGCTCGGGAAAGTAGCGCTCGAGCAACGCCATAAGGATGGCCTGACACTCGGCGTCCGGTTCGCCGCTGACCAGGGTGGCTCGGAAATGGAGCTGGAAGGCACGCATTGCGGCGCGGCTCTGCTCATCCCAGGCGCCACTCGGCAGGATACCGTAGCCGTAGCGGGCGAGCTGCTGCTGCCAGGCGAGGGCATTCCAGACGGGGGGCGGCTGCTGGCGCAGCTCGGCTACTCTGGCCTCGTCGGGCCAGGCGCCAACGCCATGGTGCAGGGCCAGCTCGCGCCAGGGGAAGTGAGGGCCGGGATCCTGCTTGCGTTCGGGGGCGATGTCGCTGTGGGCCAGCACCTGGGTGGGGGGAATGTGGTAGCGCTGAACCAGCTCCTGGCTGAGGGCGCCAAGGGCGGCGATCTGGGCCCGGGTGTAGGGTTGCCAGTGCCTCAGGTGAGCGGGGAGGGCCGCTTCTTTCTCGTCATAGCCCAGATTGACTATCTCGATGCCCAGCGAGCTGGCATTGAGCCCGGCATACTGATGCCAGCGGCTGCGACCGGCGTGCCAGGCGCGCTGGCTGTCGGGCACCAGTTGGTAGACGGGAAGCGGCCGTTCGTCGGTGTCGCGGGGGATCAGGTAGTGGGCACTCACCTTGTGTTCGGGTTCAGTCAGCAGGCGCAGGGAGCGGGCGTCATCCTCGTCGGTGTAGTGGAGGATCAGAAAGGCGATACGTTCATTCTGGTTGGCACTGGTATGGCGGGTGGATAGCTCATAAGGTGCCGGTTGGCAGGCGCCAAGCCCCAGCAACAGGCTGAGTGACAGCAAGCTGGTGCGGCATTTACCTGGCCAGGGGGAACAGGAAAACAGGGATGGCCAGCGCGGCCTGCCGCCCAGGCGGAATGACGGGGGGCAGGCGCGCTGGCCCATGGCTCAGGCGCGCCGTCTGGCGGTGACGCGCGCGCGCGGGCTCATGGTTCGGACCTGTACTTGGCGGTGAGGCCGATGAGGAAGTTGCGCAGGATCTGATCCCCGCAATCCTGATAGTGCTTGTGATCCTTGGCGCGGAACAGGGCGCTCAGCTCGGACTTGGAGAGGTTGAAGTTGGCGAGCTTGAGGGTGCCCAGCATGTCTTCTTCCTTGTAGTTGAGGCCGATGCGCAGCTTGCGCAGGATCAGGTTGTTGTTGATCCGGTTCGGGATCACCTGGGGCGGGGCATCTTCCCGCACACCGCGGCGCACGACGATGAAGCCGTCGAGGAACTGGCTCAGTGCCGCGTCCGGGCAAGGGACAAAGCCCGGGTCCTGCTCTTCCCCTTCCGCTGCCTCTTTCAGCAACCAGCTGTGGAGCTGGGCGTGGGTGACGGTCAGGTTGCCCTTGGCAAACATCTCGACCATCTGATCGTTGCTGATGGTAAGGGCGTAGCGCAGGCGGCGCAGAATATCGTTGTTGGTCATGTTGACTCCTGTGGAAACGGCGCGATTTTACCATCTGCGGGCCTCGCAGTCAGAAAAAGCGCCTCACTCGGCCGGGGAGAGGTAGCGAGGGGCCTCCCGCTTCACCTGCTCCAGGGCATCTTGCAGCTCCAGCAATTCGGGCTCGAGATCGCTGACGGCCACACCGTCGCGCAGCTGCTGCTCGAGCTGGGAGAGCAGGCGTTGCAGGCCGGGCACCCCGGAGTAGGCACAGCCGCCGTTGAGGCGATGGAGCTGGGCCAGCACCTCGTCATCCTCCACTCCGCCCGTCAACGCGGCTTCCAGCATGGGCTCCACCTCGTCGAAGCTGGCCAGCAACATGGTCAGCATCTCTTTGGCGAGTGCCTCTTTGCCCGCCGCCTGGCGCACCGCCAGGGCCCAGTCTATCTGTTGATCCCCCTGGTTCTGATGACGCCTGTGGGCGAAGTCGGTGATGAGCTGTGCCAGCATGCCCTCGTCGATGGGCTTGGACAGGTAGTCGTCCATGCCTTGGCGGATCAGCCGCTCTCGTTCACCCGGGATGGCATGGGCGGTGACCGCGACGATGGGGGTCTCGGTGTTGAGGGAGTGATGCCGAATAGCCTGGGTGGCGCTGATGCCATCCATGACGGGCATCTGGATATCCATGAAGATGATGTCGAACGGCTGGCTCTGCGCCAGGTTGACCGCCTCCTTGCCGTTCTTGCACACCACCACCTCGGTCACCATCTCCTTGAGCATGGCGGCGATGAGCTTGAGGTTGGCCGCATTGTCATCCACCGCCAGCACCTTGACGGCTTGCACCCGGCGAGGCGTCGGCGCGGGCAGCGGCGTTCGCCTGGCCGCTTCGGGGGAGAGCAGGGCGTGCAGCAGTTTGCGATGGTTGATGGGCTTGGAAAGGCAGTGGGCGGCGCCATGGGCCAGCATGGCGTCATAGAGCGCCGGCTCGTGGCTGCTGAGCAGCACTATGGTGTTCTGTTGCCCGCTGAGGCCATCGAGACGGGCTATCACCTGTTGCGGGGTATGCAGGGTACTGCCGCCGATGATCACCATGTCCTGGCTGCCCATCTCCGGCCAGCCGTCTGCCATGGTCAGCGACTGCACGTCCAGCTGCCATTCGGCCAGCAGGGAGAGCAGGGAGGCGTGGGTGAAGGGGTCCGGCTCCAGCAGCCAGACCCGCTTGCCCAGGATGCGATCCAGCGGGAGCCGCTCGGTCTGGGGTAGGGGAGAGACCTCCAGCTCCAGATTGAACGAGAAGACGGAGCCTTTGCCAAGCTCGGACTCGAACCGGATCTGACCACCCATCTGCTGCACCAGCTTCTGGGTGATGACGAGCCCGAGCCCGGTGCCGCCATAGCGGCGGGAGATGGAGGAGTCGGCCTGATTGAAGGCCTGGAACAACTGGCGCTGCTGCTCTTCCGAGATGCCGATGCCGGTATCCCGGATGAGCACCCGCAGGCGAACCTTGCTGCCGTTGGGGGCCCCGGTCTGCTCGACGCGCACATCCACGTTGCCGCGCTCGGTGAACTTGATGGCGTTGCCGGTGAGGTTGGTCAGCACCTGTTGCAGGCGCATGGGGTCGCCGGTGAGATAATCCGGCACGGCGGCGTCTACCTGCAAGGAGAGCTCAAGTTGCTTGTCATGGGCACTCGGCCCCAGCAGGTGCATGGTCTCGTTGAGGGTGTCGCGCAGGCTGAACGGTATATGCTCGAGCTGCAGCTTGCCCGCCTCCAGTTTGGAGAAGTCGAGGATGTCGTTGATGATGCCGAGCAGGTTGCGCGCCGACTTCTCTATGGTCTGCATGTAGTCGGTTTGACTCGGTGTCAGGCTGGTTTTGAGCAACTGGCGGGTGAAGCCGATGACGCCGTTGAGTGGGGTGCGCAGCTCGTGGGACATGTTGGCCAGGAACTCGGATTTGACCCGCGCCGCCTCCTGAGCCCGCTTCTTCGCCATGTCGAGCTCGACGTTCTGGATCTCTATCTGCTCGAGCGTCTCTCGCAGATCCGAGGTCGCCTGATCGATGTTCTGCTGCATCTCTTCATGGTATTCGGAGAGCGCCTTGGCCATGGCATTGATGCCGTTCTTCAGCATGTCCAGCTCGCCGGTGAGCTGACCGCTGACCCGGGTATCGAGGCGACCCTCCCTGATCCTGTGCACAGCCTGCACCATGTCGGT
This sequence comes from Aeromonas sp. S2(2024), assembly GCF_041402505.1. NCBI lineage: Bacteria > Pseudomonadati > Pseudomonadota > Gammaproteobacteria > Aeromonadales > Aeromonadaceae > Aeromonas > Aeromonas sp. S2(2024). Next base: position 51,853 of record NZ_JBGLRL010000003.1, on the reverse strand, counting down.
GATGGGCTGGGTCACGCTCTTGACCAGGCGAAAGCCAAACAGGGTACTTATGGCGAGGCCGATGAGCACGATGATCACCGCGAAGAAGGCGTCGCGATACTGCAGGACGATGGCCCTGTCGGTGGCGAGCTGCATGGAGATGTAGCCGATGACAGGCGGCTCCAGATCGCTCGGCAGGGGGAAGCCGTCCAGGCTGGTCTCGGCCTGGATGGGGGTGCGCAAGATGATGTCATCGCCGTTGAAAGAGACGCTGGTCAGCGCCGGGATGGCGCTGCCATCGGGCAGGCGCAGCTGGCTGAAGTCCCTGTGGTAGTTGGACGTCACGAACAGCTGGTTGTCCTGGGTGAAGACGGCGATGGACTTGATGAAGGGGGAGTTCTTGCGATGGGTCAGCCCGATCAGCCGCTTGAGCGACTCACGGCTGTGCTGGGTCATGCCGTATTCACTGGCGATGGCCAGGGGCTCTATGATGTTGATGCCCTGATCGATCAGGTTGTTTTCCAGCTGATGGTAGCGGTGGAAGGTAAAGTAACCGGCGATCAGGCCGCCGATGATCAGGGTTGGCAATATGGTAAATGCCAGTACACGGGCTCTGAGGCCGTACTTGGTCATGCTGATAAACCGCCGGCAAACATGATGCAGACCATAGCCCCGGGAGCGTGTGGGCGCAGGGGGAGGGCTGGCAATACAGGCGATGTCACCGTACGGGCGCTCAGGCCGTATCCTGTCATATCAATGGGCCACTTATGGTCAGATTGGGCAATGGGGCAGAGGCTGCAGCTCGGGCCCTCAGGCCGCATTTGGCCATACTATTATTCTTGTGGGACAATGGCCTGCTGCAGATTCCACAATCATGACATAGCCACCTATAGGCACCAAGTTTTATGGCCCAGTTTTTCAAGCCCCAAAAGAAATCAACCCAGCCCCAACGTATTGAATTTACGATAGACAGTCTGGATCACCACTGTGTCGGTGTCGGCCGTCATCAGGGCAAGGCCATCTTTGTCGAAGGGGCACTCCCCGGTGAGCTGATCAAGGCTCGCATCGTCGATGACAAGAAGCAATATGCCCACGCCGCCCTGCAACAGATAGTGACCCCGGCGGCCAATCGCATCGATCCCTTCTGCCCCCATTATCGCGAGTGCGGCGGTTGCAGTGCCCAGCACCTCGGCGAAGCGGATCAGCAGGCGGTCAAGGAGGCCGGGCTGGTCAGCCTGTTCGAGCGCCTTGGCAACATCAAGGCACCGGCGCTCGAGCCCGTGCTCAAGGGAGAGTCCCGCAGCTATCGCCGGGTCTGCCGTCTCGCCATCAAGTTTGACAAGAACGGTCGCTGCACTCGTGTGGGGTTCCGCCGCCGTCAATCCAATGACCTAGTGGAGGTGGCGGGCTGCCCCGTGCTGGCCGACCCCCTCTCTGCCCTCATCACCCCGCTGCGCGAGTGCCTCAATCGTTTGAAGAGCCAGCGCGAGCTGGGGCATGCGGAGCTCATCCAGGCCGAACAGGGCATCATGATGCTGCTGCGCCACACAGGTCGCCCCAACGAGGCGGATCGCGCCCTGCTGGTGGCATTTGCCGAGGCCCAGGGGATCGACCTCTATCTGCAGGCGGCGGATGAGCGCATCGAACCCCTGCGTCAACAATTTCAGCCGAGCTACACCCTCGATGGCCTGTCTCTTGCATTCGCCCCTGGCGACTTCATTCAGGTCAACGGCCCCATCAACCAGAGCATGGTGACCCAGGCGCTGACGTGGCTGGGGGCGACCAAGGACGACAAGGTGCTGGATCTCTTCTGCGGCATCGGCAACTTCACCCTGCCGCTGGCCCGTCAGGCCCGTGAAGTGGTGGGAGTCGAGGGGGAGCTTGCCATGGTGGCCCGTGCCGAGGAGAACGCCCGTCGCAACGGCATCGACAACGCCCGTTTCTACAAAGCGGATTTGAGCGGCGACATCGTCGGCATGTCCTGGGCGCGGGAAGGCTTCGATCTGGTGTTGCTGGATCCGGCCCGGCCCGGGGCGCTGGAAGTCATGAGCCACGTGGCGGCACTTTCGCCCAAGCGGGTGGTCTATGTTTCCTGTAACCCTGTCACCCTGGCCCGGGACAGCCAGGTGCTGGTGAAGGGGGGTTATCGACTGGCTCGCCTGGGGATGCTGGACATGTTCCCCCACACCGGTCATCTGGAGTCCATGGCGCTGTTTGAACGGGATTGAGCAGGCTGTTTTGAGATTGCCGGTGCTGCGTTTTGTCGGTCTTCCGATGCCGGTAGCGCTGTTTGCGCAGGGGTGATTAGGGTAATCTAGATCTGCAAAAATGGGCCTGATGTGCGAGAGAAACCTGTTGCCGGGATCGGCAACATGCCTTGAAAACTCTCCCGCGCATCCCCATTTGAGGCAGTCATCAGCTGATGAGGGGATGGCAGAAAGCATCGGCTTTCGGCCCCATAATTTTAAGGATTGATACCATGGTTGCGGTGCGCGAAATTCATTTGAAAGACAATTTCACTCTGGAGGAGTGGGTCAGTTCCCTTACCCTGAGTGAAAGCGACAAGAATCAACTGCGAACCGTCTACCAGTACTGTCTGACGCTTGGCGACGAGGCGCTCACCAACCGCCTGCTGGTGCGTGGCGTCGAGATGGTGGGCATACTGCTGATGCTCAGCATGGATCTCGCCACCCTCAAATCGGCCATTCTCTATCCCTTCGTCGAAGCCGGCCTCATCAAGCAGGAGAAGGTGAACGAGGACTTCGGTCCCAAGATCGCCAAGCTGGTGGAAGGGGTGCTGGAGATGGAGGCCATCCGCTCTCTGCAGACCCTGCACCGTAGCGAGACCTCCCCGGAGCAGGTGGACAACGTGCGCCGCATGTTGCTCGCCATGGTGGAGGATGTGCGAGCTGTCGTCATCAAGCTGGCGGAGCGGATCGCCTGCCTGCGGGAAGCCAAGCTGGCGGATGAGGAGACCCGGGTGCTGATGGCCCAGGAGATCACCAACATCTATGCGCCGCTCGCCAACCGCCTCGGCATAGGTCAGCTCAAGTGGGAGCTCGAAGATCTCGCCTTCCGTTACCTGCACCCGGATACCTACAAGCAGATCGCCAAGCAGCTCGACGAGAAACGACTCGATCGGGAGCGCTACATCCGCGAGTTCGTGCAGTCCCTGCGCGATGCGCTGGCGGAGGCCGGGGTCGAGGCCGAAGTCTATGGCCGCCCGAAACACATCTACAGCATCTGGCGCAAGATGCAGAAGAAGCACCTCGAATTCAACGAGTTGTTTGACGTGCGTGCGGTGCGGGTGATCACCAAGCGGCTGCAGGATTGCTATGCGGCTCTTGGCATAGTTCACACCCATTTCCACCATATTCCCCGCGAGTTTGACGACTATGTCGCCAACCCCAAGCCCAACGGCTACCAGTCCATCCACACAGTGGTGGTGGGGGAGGAGGGGAAGACGGTGGAGATCCAGATCCGCACCGAGCAGATGCATCAGGATGCCGAACTCGGCGTCGCGGCTCACTGGCGCTACAAGGAAGGGGCTCAGGCCGCCGCCAAGACCAGTACCTTCGAAGACAAGATCGAGTGGCTGCGCAAGCTCCTCGCCTGGCAGGAGGATCTCTCCGAAAGCGGCTCCCTGCTGGACGATCTGCGCAGTCAGGTGTTCGAGGACAGGGTCTATGTATTCACCCCCAAGGGGGACGTCATCGACCTGCCGGCGGGGGCCACCCCGCTCGATTTCGCCTATCACGTCCACAGCATGATCGGCCACCGCTGCATCGGGACCAAGGTGGATGGCCGCATTGTGCCCTTTACCTACACGCTGCAGACCGGCGATCAGGTGGAGGTGATCACCCAGAAGGAGCCGAACCCGAGCCGCGACTGGATGAACCCCAATGCGGGCTTCCTGCGCTCCAGCCGGGCGCGGGCCAAGGTGGCGACCTGGTTCAGAAAGCTGGATCGGGACAAGAACATTGCCGCCGGCAAGGAGCTGCTGGAGAAGGAGCTGGACAGGCACAACCTGACGCTCTCCAAGGTGGACAAGGTGGTGCTGGAACGCTTCCATGCGGAGGAGCTGGAGGATCTGCTGGCCGGGATCGGCAGCGGCGACATCCGCATCAACCAGCTGCTCAACTACCTCGACACCCGTTACAACAAGCCGACGGCGGAGGAAGAAGACCGCCGCCTGCTGGAGAAGCTGGAGCAGAAGGCCAATGCGCCCTTCCGCCCCAAGGCCAAGGATCACATCGTAGTGGAAGGGGTCGGCAATCTGATGACCCACATTGCCCGCTGCTGCCAGCCCATCCCGGGGGACTCCATCCAGGGTTTCATCACCATGGGCCGCGGCGTCTCCATCCACCGGGAGGATTGCGAACAGCTGAAAGAGCTCTCTCGCCGCAACCCGGAGCGACTGATCGATGCGGTCTGGGGGGAGAACTACTCCGGTGGTTATGGTCTCACCATCCGCATCCTCTCCAACGACAGATCCGGCCTGCTGCGGGACATCACGACCGTGCTGGCCAACGAGAAGATCAACGTGATGGGGGTGCGCTCGCGCTCCAACGTGCGTGAGCAGACCGCCGAGATCGACATGGAGCTGGAGATCTACAACATCAACGCCTTCAACAGGGCCTTGGCCAAGCTCAGCCAGCTCAACGACGTGATCAGTGCCAAGCGCCTCTGATACCCGATAAATAGTGACCGGCCCCCGTGGTCGGTTGTGCTTTATGACCCTTCTTGAACGAATCGAAAGCGAAGATCCCATGTCCCAACGTTACGACCTCCCTCAATTGCTCGACATCATGGCTCAACTGCGCTCCCCGGACGGGGGCTGCCCCTGGGATCTCAAGCAGAGCTTCCAGACCATAGTGCCCCACACCCTGGAAGAGGCCTACGAGGTGGCCGATGCCATCGAGACTCAGGATTGGGATGGATTGAAGGGGGAACTCGGGGATCTGCTGTTCCAGGTGGTCTTCTACGCCCAGCTTGGCAAGGAGCAGGGACTGTTCGATTTTGCCGACATAGTCGATGCGGTGAGCGAGAAGCTGATTCGCCGCCACCCCCATGTGTTCTCCGATGCGGACCTCGGTGACGAGCAGGCGGTCAAGGTGAACTGGGAGGTGGAGAAGGCCAAGGAGCGGGCCGCGCTGGATAAAGAGAGCGTGCTCGATGACATCCCCCTCTCGCTGCCGGCCCTGACCCGGGCCGCCAAGATCCAGAAGCGCTGCGCCACCGTCGGTTTCGACTGGAAGACGCTCGGGCCGGTAGTGGACAAGATCCACGAGGAGATCGAGGAGGTGATGGAAGAAGCGCTGATGGTCGATGTGGACGAGGCACGGGTAAGCGACGAGCTTGGCGATCTGCTGTTTGCCACCGTCAACCTGGTGCGCCATCTTGGCAAGGATCCCGAGCAGGTGCTGCGTGGTGCGAACGCCAAGTTCGAACGACGTTTTCGTCAGGTTGAGCAGTTTATTGCAGCGGAAGGGCTGAAAATGACGGATTGCACCCTGGAGAAGCTGGATGCAGCCTGGTGCCGGGCCAAGGAAACCGAGCAAAGTTGATTTGGCGCAAGACGAGGGAGCGGCGAGCCTGATAGATTTTTGTTCATTGTTTGGGAGAGGGGGTTTTGGTATACTGTTTCCCCGTCCTGCTTCATCCCCGAAGCACCCCTTAAAATTCCCTAAACTTCTTTCAGGTTCAGCATGACGACAAAATATATTTTTGTAACTGGTGGCGTTGTTTCATCCCTCGGCAAAGGCATTGCCGCAGCTTCTCTGGCAGCCATTCTGGAAGCCCGCGGTCTGGATGTGACCATCATGAAACTGGACCCCTATATCAACGTGGATCCGGGCACCATGAGCCCGACCCAGCACGGCGAAGTGTTCGTAACCGAGGACGGGGCTGAGACCGATCTGGATCTGGGCCATTACGAGCGTTTCATCCGCACCAAGATGACCCGTCGCAACAACTTCACCACCGGTCGCATCTATGCCGACGTGCTGCGCAAAGAGCGTCGTGGTGACTATCTGGGCGCCACCATCCAGGTCATCCCGCACATCACCAACGCCATCAAAGAGCGGGTAATTGCCGGCGCCGAAGGCCATCAGGTTGCCATCGTCGAAGTAGGCGGCACAGTGGGCGACATCGAGTCCCTGCCGTTCCTCGAAGCCATTCGTCAGCTGGCTGCCGAAGTGAGCCGCGACAATGCCATGTTCATGCACCTGACCCTGGTGCCTTACCTGGCCGCCGCCGGCGAGGTGAAGACCAAGCCGACCCAGCACTCCGTCAAAGAGCTGCTCTCCATCGGGATCCAGCCGGATGTGCTTATCTGCCGCTCCGATCGCGCCATCCCGGCCAACGAGCGTGCCAAGATTGCCCTGTTCTGCAACGTGCCGGAGCGCGCCGTCATCTCCATGAAGGACGTCGACTCCATCTACAAGATCCCGGCCCTGCTCAAGTCCCAAAATCTGGATGACTACTTCATCGCCCGTTTCGGCCTGGAGTGCAAGGAAGCCGACTTGTCCGAGTGGGAACAGGTGGTCTACGAAGAGGCCAATCCGACTGCAGAAGTGACCATCGGCATGGTCGGCAAGTATGTCTCCCTGCCGGATGCCTACAAGTCCGTCAACGAAGCACTCAAGCACGGCGGCCTGAAGACGCGTCTTTCCGTCAACATCAAGTACATCGACTCCCAGGACATCGAGACCCGTGGCTCCGAGCTGCTGGAAGGTCTGGACGCGATCCTGGTGCCGGGTGGCTTCGGTGAGCGTGGCGTGGAAGGCAAGATCCTGGCCGCCCAGTATGCCCGTGAGAACAAGATCCCTTACTTGGGTATTTGTCTCGGCATGCAGGTTGCCATGATCGAATTCGCTCGCAACGTAGCGGGCATGACCGGTGCTCACTCCTCCGAATTCAAGAAAGATTGCGCCTATCCGGTTGTCGGCCTCATCACCGAGTGGGTGGATGAAGAGGGCAACGTCGAGACCCGTACCGAGAAGTCTGATCTGGGCGGAACCATGCGTCTGGGTTCCCAGCTCTGCCACCTGGTGGAAGGCTCCAAGGTGCGCCAGATGTACGGCAGCCCGACCATTTACGAGCGTCATCGTCACCGTTACGAGGTGAACAACAAGCTGCTGCCGCAGATCGAAGCGGCCGGTTTGAAGGTGACCGGTCTCTCCTCCGACAAGAAGCTGGTGGAAATTATCGAGATTCCGGATCACCCTTGGTTCGTGGCGGCGCAGTTCCACCCGGAGTTCACCTCGACTCCCCGTGATGGCCACGCCCTGTTCGCCGGTTTTGTGAAGGCGGCAGGCGAGTATCAGAAGCGTAATTTGAAGTAATTGAAAATAAATGCGGTTGGGGCTCTGTGCCGCAGCCGCTTTTTTTGGCATATTTTTGTTGTTTTTTTACGAAACCTGAGGAAATACACATGTCCAAGATCGTTAAAGTGATCGGTCGTGAAATCATCGACTCCCGTGGTAACCCGACCGTTGAGGCCGAAGTTCACCTGGAAGGTGGTTTTGTTGGTATGGCAGCCGCTCCGTCTGGCGCGTCCACCGGTTCCCGCGAAGCGCTGGAACTGCGTGACGGCGACAAGAGCCGTTTCCTGGGTAAAGGCGTGCTGAAAGCCATCGAAGCCGTAAACGGCCCGATCGCTCAGGCTCTGCTGGGTAAAGATGCCAAGGACCAGGCCGCTATTGACCAAATCATGATCGACCTCGACGGTACCGAGAACAAATCCAAGTTCGGCGCCAACGCCATCCTGGCCGTTTCCCTGGCTAACGCCAAAGCCGCTGCTGCTGCCAAGGGCCTGCCGCTGTACGCCCACATCGCCGAGTTGAACGGCACCCCGGGTGTCTACTCCATGCCGCTGCCCATGATGAACATCATCAACGGTGGTGAGCACGCCGACAACAACGTCGACATCCAGGAGTTCATGATCCAGCCGGTTGGCGCCAAGACCCTGAAAGAAGCCATCCGCATGGGTGCCGAGGTCTTCCACAACCTGGCCAAGGTACTGAAGTCCAAGGGCTACGCCACTGCAGTGGGCGACGAAGGCGGTTTCGCACCGAACCTGAAGTCCAACGCCGAAGCGCTGGAAGTGATCGCCGAAGCCGTTGCCGCTGCCGGTTACAAGCTGGGCACCGACATCACCCTGGCCATGGACTGCGCTGCTTCCGAGTTCTACGACGCAGAGAAGAAAGAGTACAACCTGAAGGGCGAAGGTCGTATCTTCACCTCCAACGAGTTCTCCGACTACTTGGCCGACCTGACCACCAAGTTCCCGATCGTCTCCATCGAAGATGGCCTGGACGAATCTGACTGGGAAGGCTTCGCCTACCAGACTGCTGAACTGGGCAAGAAAATCCAGATCGTGGGTGACGACCTGTTCGTAACCAACACCAAGATCCTGAAGCGCGGTATCGACAACGGCATCGCCAACTCCATCCTGATCAAGTTCAACCAGATCGGTTCCCTGACCGAAACTCTGGCTGCCATCAAGATGGCCAAGGACGCTGGCTACACCGCCGTCATCTCCCACCGCTCCGGTGAGACCGAAGACGCGACCATCGCCGACCTGGCCGTGGGTACCGCTGCTGGCCAGATCAAGACCGGTTCCATGAGCCGTTCTGACCGTGTTGCCAAGTACAACCAGCTGATCCGTATCGAAGAAGCCCTGGGTGCCAAGGCTCCGTTCCGCGGTCTGAAAGAAGTCAAAGGCCAGTAATTACTGCCTGCAATTCTTAAGCTGTTGAAAAGCCCCGCCACTCTGGCGGGGCTTTTTTGTATCCGTCGCCACCCCATTGTCAGGCCAGCCGCTGATCGGCGGCGGTTTTCGTATGGTTGCCGCCAATCTGGCGCCAAGGCCGCCCGTCCTGGGAACTGCGCGGTTTTTTGGCCCTCGTCTGCGGGGCCCAGCCATCTTTTTTAGTCCCCCGCCCCGTCTGGCACACCGGCTTTCTTTTGTCTTGCCTGCGAATATGGGAAACTAGGCCGCTTGAAGGAGACTCAGTGCATGCGGCTACTCACTCTTATCCTGCTCCTCCTGTTGGGAGGGCTGCAATATGACTTCTGGCTGGGGAAAAACGGCCTATCAGATTATCGGGAGCTCTCCAATGCCATCGAGCGGCAACAGCAGGACAATCTGGTTCTCAAGGACCGCAACAACCTGATTTACCGGGAGATCGACGATCTGACCTCGGGCCTTGAGGCCATCGAGGAGCTGTCGCGCAACGATCTTGGCTACATCAAGCAGGGCGAGACCTTCTACCGGATCATTCCCAAAGACAAAGACCAAGCAACGGAGCCGGACGGCGTCCCCTACGATGACTGATTTCCACAGCGGGCTGACCGCCATAGTTCCGGCCGCCGGTATCGGTAGCCGCATGGGAGCAGACTGTCCCAAGCAGTACCTGACACTGGCGGGGAAGACCATCCTGGAGCATACGCTCGGCTGTTTACTGTCCCATCCGGCCATAGCCCGGGTGATAGTGGCGCTGGCGCCGCACGATGAGTGGTTCGAGCAACTGGCCGTGGCGGCCGACCCGCGGGTGCTGCGAGTGGAAGGGGGAAGCGAGCGTGCCTATTCGGTGCTCAACGCCCTGCATGTGGTAGAGGGGAAGTGGGTACTGGTGCACGACGCCGCCCGCCCCTGTCTGACCCAGGGGGATCTCGATGCCCTGATAGCCAGTGCCATGGCGTGCGATGGCGCCATCCTCGGCAGCCGGGTGCGCGACACCATGAAACGCACAGACGGGGCTGGCAACATAGTGGCGACCGTCGAGCGCGAACAGCTTTGGCATGCCCTGACGCCGCAGATGTTTCCCACCGGCACCCTGAAGCGGGCGCTGGAGGAGGGGCTGGCCCTGGGGGCCCTCATCACAGACGAAGCCTCCGCCATGGAGCGCGCCGGTTTTACCGTGAAGATGGTGGAGGGGCGTGCCGACAACATCAAGGTGACCCGCCCGGAAGATCTCTCCCTGGCCGAGCTCTTTTTACAACAACAGAGTGCGCGCCAGCAGGCGCGACCCGATTGACCCGCAGAGGGGCCCGCATGATCCACATTGGACATGGTTTTGATGAGACAGATTTCTGTGTATTGAGGGGGGATCAGGCATGATGCGAATTGGACATGGTTTTGACGTGCACAAGTTTGGCGGGGTTGGCCCCTGCATGCTGGGTGGCGTCCCGGTACCCTATGAGCAGGGCCTGCTGGCCCACTCCGACGGCGACGTCGTGCTGCATGCGGTGAGCGATGCCCTGCTGGGGGCCATCGGCGCTGGCGACATCGGCCGTCACTTCCCCGATACCGCCGCCGCGTTCAAAGGGATCGACAGCCGCATCCTGCTGCGGGACGTCTTTGCCCGGGTACAGCAGGCGGGTTACGCCATCGGCAACCTGGATGTGACCATCATCGCCCAGGCCCCCAAGATGGCGCCCCATATCGAGGCCATGTGCGCCGTGCTGGCGGCCGATCTGCAATGTGATTTGAACCGGGTGAATGTCAAGGCGACCACCACAGAACAACTCGGGTTTACGGGGCGCAAGGAAGGGATCGCCACCGAAGCCGTCGTCTTACTGGTGAAACAATGATGCTGGAACAGCTGAGCTATCTGCACGGGGAGCCTGTCGCCCGCGGCATCCTCAAGGCCGAGGCCGCCGACTTCGTGGTGAATGAAGATCTCGGCTTCGAACCCTGCGGGGAGGGGGAGCACATCTTCGTGCGGGTGCGCAAAACCGGCGAGAACACCGCCTGGGTCGCGGGCCTGCTGGCCGATGCGGCCGGCGTCAACCGCAATGCGGTGACCTGGGCGGGTCTCAAGGATCGCCACGCGGTGACCGAGCAGTGGTTCGGCATTCATCTGCCGGGCAAGGGCGAACCGGATCTCTCTGTCATCCAGAGCGACAGCATCCAGATCCTGCAGGCCAAGCGCCACAACAAGAAGCTGCGGGTTGGCTACCTCAAGGGCAACCACTTCACCCTGCGCCTCACCGGTCTGGAACAGGCAGGCGATCTGGAAGCCCGGCTGCAGGCCATCGCCACTCAGGGCGTGCCCAATTACTACGGCGAGCAACGCTTTGGCCGGGATGGCAACAACCTGGACGCGGCCAAGGCGATGTTTGCCGGCAAGCGGATCAAGGATCGCAACAAGCGCTCCCTCTATCTCTCCGCCGCCCGCAGCATGCTGTTCAACGCCATCGTCAGCGCCCGCATCGAACAGGGGCTGGCACACCAGCTGCTGGCCGGTGACTGTGTGATGCTGAGGGGCAGCCACTCCATCTTCAGTGAAGAGGTGCTGACTCCCGAGCTGGAGGCGCGCCTCGCCTCCGGCGACGTGCAGCTCACCGCCCCCCAGTGGGGTCGTGGCCGGCTGGCGAGCCAGGGTGCCGCCGCCGAGTTTGAACAGGCAGTGCTGGCCCCTTACGCCGAATGGTGTGACGGGCTGGAGAAGGCCGGACTGGATCAGGACAGGCGTCCACTGCTGCTCAAGCCGGAGCAGATGAGCTGGCAGCAGGATGGCGAGGTGCTGACCCTCTCCTTCTTCCTGCCGGCCGGAGCCTTTGCCACCAGCGTGGTGCGCGAGTTAATGCAGGCCGAAGAGGCCGATCACGGTTTCAGGAACCCAACCGATGCGAATTCTGGTCAGTAATGACGATGGAGTACATGCCGAGGGCATTCGTGCCCTCAGCGAGGCGCTGACTGCCTGCGGCGAAGTCATTGTGGTGGCGCCGGATCGCAACCGCAGCGGCGCGAGTCACTCCCTGACGCTGGAAGTGCCGCTGCGGGTTACGCGCCTTGGCGAAACCGGCTTTAATGGCAGCGAGAGCTATGCGGTGAAGGGTACCCCGACCGACTGCGTGCACCTGGCGGTCAACGAGCTGGTGCGCCCGGAGCCGGACATGGTGGTGGCCGGAATAAACCACGGCGCCAACCTGGGGGATGATGTCATCTACTCGGGCACGGTCGCTGCGGCCACCGAGGGACGCCACCTTGGCTTCCCCTCCATCGCCATCTCCCTGGTGGGCAAGACCCACTTCGCCACGGCGGCCCACTATGCGGCCTTGCTGGTGAAGGGGCTGATGAAACATCCCCTGCCTGCCGATCAGATCCTCAACGTCAACGTGCCGGACCTGCCCCTCGAACAGATCAAGGGGATCAGGGTGACCCGCCTTGGCAACCGCCATCCCGCCGAGTCGGTGATCCGCAGCGAGGATCCCCGTGGCCAGCCCATCTACTGGATAGGCCCCCCCGGCAGCCAGCAGGATGCGGGAGACGGCACTGATTTCGCCGCCATCGAGCAGGGTTATGTCTCCATCACCCCATTGACCATCGACATGACTGCCTATGACAGTCTGGCGAGTCTGGGTGCCTGGCTGGATCTGCAGGGATGACGTTGTGATAGTACAGCGCCTGTTGAATCAACTGATTGCCCAGGACATTCGTGATTTCCGCGTGCTCGCGGCGATTGCGAAAGTGCCGCGCCAGCTGTTTGTGGATGAAGCCATGGCTCACAAGGCCTGGGACAATACGGCCCTGCCCATCGGCCATGGCCAGACCATCTCCCAGCCCTACATAGTGGCGCGGATGACAGAGTTGCTGATCCAGAACGATCCGGCCCATGTGCTGGAGATCGGCACTGGCTCCGGCTATCAGACCGCAGTGCTGGCCCACCTGGTGGAGCATGTCTACACGGTGGAGCGGATCAAGTCGTTGCAGTTCCAGGCCCGGCGCCGGCTGCGCCAGCTCGACCTGCACAATGTCTCGGCCAAGCACGGCAACGGCTGGCTGGGCTGGCCCAACAAGGGACCGTTCGATGCCATCCTGGTGACGGCCGCGGCGAGCGAGGTGCCCAAGGCCCTGACCGATCAGCTGGCCGAAGGCGGGCGTCTGGTGCTGCCAGTGGGGGATAGCCAGCAGACTCTGCAGCTGATCGAGCGATCCGGCTCCCAGCTGACCAGCCGGATCCTGGAGCCGGTGCGTTTTGTTCCCCTGATTGACGGAGATGTGGAGTGAAGTTGTTTTCCCGTTTGTACGTACTGGTGATGCAGTGGGCCCGTCACAAGCACGCCCCCTGGTATCTCTCCATCACCGCCTTTATCGAGTCGGTGTTCTGGCCTATTCCGGTGGACGTGATGCTGGCCCCCATGGCGCTCGCCAAGCCGCACAAGGCGTGGCACTACGCCGGGTTGGCAACCCTCTTCTCGGTGCTGGGGGCGCTGTTTGGTTATGCCCTTGGCTATGCCCTGTGGGAACCCGTGGTCCAGCCGCTGGTGATCTCGGTTGGCTATGAAGACAAGATTGCGCTGGCCGAGCAGTGGTTTGCGCAGTGGGGGATCTGGGTGATTTTTATTGCCAGTTTCACGCCGATCCCCTACAAGGTGTTTACCGTTACTGCGGGCTTGCTCCACATGGCACTGCTGCCCTTTATCCTGACCTCGCTGATCGGCCGAGGCATGCGATTTTTCCTGGTAGCGGGTCTGATGCGATGGGGGGGTGAGAAGATGGAGCGCAAGCTGATGCACTATGTGGATGTGCTCGGCTGGCTCTGTATTGGTTTGGCCATTACGGCCTATTTCTGGTTTAGTCGTTAAGGATCCACTATGCGTTCGCGTGTTTGGCAAGGAAGCAGTGTCATCGTATTGTCATGGCTACTGCTTGCCTGCTCTTCCAGCAAGACTGCTGCCCCGGTACAGAGTCTGGGCAATGACCCCATTGCCTCGACCATCCCGACTCGTCAAAACATGGCCAATTCGGGCATGCAGGGTGGCAGTTACACAGTGGTGAAGGGGGATACCCTGTACTCCATCGCATTCCGTTCGGGCATGGATGTCGCGTCCCTGGTCAGCCTCAACGGGATCAGCCCCCCCTACAACATCTATCCGGGCCAGCAGCTCAGGCTGGATGGCTCTTCCGGCGCTGTGGTCAGCACAGGCATGGCAATGAGCCGCCCTGTCACCAGCGGCAACGGTACCTATGAGGTGCGTCGTGGCGATACCCTGAGCAGCATAGGCCGCCAGTTCAATGTGTCCAATCAGACTCTGGCACAGCGCAACAACCTGCAGGCACCCTATTCACTCCATGTTGGCCAGGTACTCAACGTAGGCTCGAGTGCGGCGGCAGGCGGCCAGATGGTAGCGGCGACCACACCGTCGGTGACCAGCTCTGGACCAAAACCCATGGCGACAGCACCGGCAGGTACGACCACACCGTTTATTGCTCAGAAAACGATTGCTCCTGCACCGTCAACAGCATACGCTCAGGCGAAAGAACAAAAAAACATCAGTTCCCAGTCAACTCTCTCCTGGCATTGGCCAGCGAAAGGACGGGTCGTTGAAGGCTTCTCCGTTGCGGAACAGGGCAACAAGGGCATCGACATCTCCGGCCAGAAGGGTCAACCCGTTTACGCCGCCAGCGGCGGCAAAGTGGTCTACGCGGGTAGTGCACTCAGGGGTTACGGCAAGCTGATTATTCTCAAGCACAACGATGACTACCTCTCTGCTTACGCCCACAACGACGAGCTGAGGGTCAGGGAGGGAGACTCCGTCAAAGGCGGAGCCGTCATCGCCAACATGGGTAGCACGGATGCGCCGGATGTGCGCTTGCACTTTGAAATCCGGTACAAAGGCAAGTCAATCAACCCTATGGGCTATTTGCCAAAGCGTTAACCCAGAGAGCTAGGTCTTACTCTGGTTCAGGTCAGGGAGACATATCATGAGCCAAGAACAACTGGTAATGCAGGATGCAGAGTTAGAGTTCGACGAAGAGCTGGAGGCCCAGGAGGAAGAAGAGGTTCAGGAGGTTGCCGCCGAGGCTGAGGAGATCATCTCCGATGAGCTCATGGTGCCGGAACTGAACAAGGTGATGGACGCCACCCAGCTCTATCTGGGGGAGATCGGCTTCTCCCCCCTGCTCACCGCTGAAGAGGAAGTCTACTACGCCCGTCGTGCCCTGCGCGGTGACAAAGCCGCGCGCAAGCGCATGATCGAATCCAACCTGCGCCTGGTGGTCAAGATTGCCCGGCGCTACAACAACCGCGGCCTGGTGCTGCTGGATCTCATCGAAGAGGGCAACCTCGGTCTCATCCGCGCGGTCGAGAAGTTCGACCCGGAGCGCGGCTTCCGTTTCTCCACCTATGCCACCTGGTGGATCCGCCAGACCATAGAGCGGGCCATCATGAACCAGACCCGCACCATCCGGCTGCCGATCCATGTGGTGAAGGAGCTGAACGTCTACCTGCGCACCGCGCGCGAACTCTCCCACCGCCTAGACCATGAACCCACCGCCGAAGACATCGCCTTCGCGCTGGATCGCTCGGTCGACGATGTGAACCGCATGCTCAAGCTCAACGAAAAGATCACCTCGGTGGATACTCCCATCGGCGGCGATCGCGACAAGGCCCTGCTCGATGTCCTGTCCGATGAGCGAGGCATGGGGCCAGAGCTGGAGTCCCAGGAAGATGACATGCGCAGCAGCATAGTCCACTGGCTGGAAGAGCTGAATCCCAAGCAGCGTGAGGTACTGGCTCGCCGCTTCGGCCTGCTCGGTTATGAGCCAGCGACGCTCGAAGACGTGGGGGCCGAGATTGGCCTGACCCGGGAGCGGGTGCGCCAGATCCAGGTCGAGGGGTTGCGCCGCCTGCGGGAGATCCTGCTGGGACAGGGGCTCTCCATCGAGGCCCTGTTTAGAACCAATTGATCCGAACTAGCTGACGGCTGTTATGCCGAGGACAGTCACAACAAAGGGGCCAGAGGCCCCTTTTTCATTGCGAGAGGATCCTTGGGATCACACGGGATCCAGGGTATCCAGCGGCCAGCGCGGCACCGCCTTGACGACCAGCGGCTCGAACACGCCCGTCTTGAGGCGTTGCATGCCGGCATAGGCGATCATGGCGCCGTTGTCGGTGCAATACTCGGTGCGCGGATAGAACACCTCGCCCTTGAGACTCTCCATCAGCTCGGCCAGCTGGGCGCGCAGATGACGGTTGGCGCTGACGCCCCCGGCCACGACTAGGCGCTTGAGCCCGGTCTCTTTCAAGGCGCGGCGGCACTTGATGGCCAGAGTGTCGACCACAGCATCCTCAAACGCCCGGGCGATGTCGGCACGGGTCTGCTCATCGTCACCATTGGCGGCTATGGTGTTGGCGGCAAAGGTCTTGAGGCCGGAGAAGCTCATGTCGAGCCCGGGTCTGTCCGTCATGGGGCGGGGGAAGGTGAAGCGTCCCGTGGTGCCTTTCTCGGCCAGACGGGAGAGCAGAGGGCCGCCCGGGTAGTCCAGTCCCATCAACTTGGCTGTCTTGTCGAAGGCCTCGCCAGCGGCATCGTCGATGGATTCTCCCAGTAGTTGATAACTACCTATGCCGTCGACCCGCACCAGCATGGAGTGACCGCCGGAGACCAGCAGCGCCACGAAGGGGAACTCGGGGGCCCGCTCCTCCAGCATGGGAGCCAGCAGGTGGCCCTCCATATGGTGCACCGCCACGGCGGGTTTACCCCAGGCCATGGCGAGGGAGCGGCCTATGGTGGCCCCCACCAGGATGGCGCCAACCAGACCCGGTCCCGCAGTGTAGGCGATGCCGTCGATGTCATCTTTACCCAGTCCCGCCTCTTGCAATGCTGCCTGGATCAA
Source organism: Aeromonas sp. S2(2024) (assembly GCF_041402505.1). NCBI lineage: Bacteria > Pseudomonadati > Pseudomonadota > Gammaproteobacteria > Aeromonadales > Aeromonadaceae > Aeromonas > Aeromonas sp. S2(2024). The sequence continues at coordinate 35,241 of NZ_JBGLRL010000003.1, read as the reverse complement.
GGGGATCGTCTTGCGGACGTGATCCCGGCTGGCGAGCTCGGGGACGACGCCACCGTAGTCCGCATGCAGCTTGACCTGGCTGTACAACTGGTGGGAAAGGATCCCTTTTTGATCGTCGAAGATCGCGATCCCGGTTTCGTCACAGGATGTCTCTATGCCCAATACACGCATTGCTAAAAAATTTCACTGCTAAAATGAGACGGCTATGGTAACCTTCGCGGGTTTTTTAAACCAGAGCGATCTCTGCGGGTTTACTTTCATTCCCTGTCCAGAGTATAATTTCGCACCATTTTAAGACATGCTGATCGATTGAAGGTCAGCTAACCATATATCACTGAGGTGAAAGGCACATGCCAGTAATCAAAGTCCGTGAAAATGAGCCGTTTGACGTTGCTCTGCGTCGCTTCAAGCGTTCTTGCGAAAAGGCCGGTATCCTGTCTGAAGTTCGTAGCCGTGAGTTCTACGAGAAGCCGACTACCATTCGCAAGCGTGCCAAAGCGTCTGCCGTCAAGCGTCACGCCAAGAAGCTGTCCCGCGAAAACGCACGTCGTATCCGCCTGTACTAATCGGGGGAGCATGCCGTGTCTCTGAAGGATCAACTCAAGGATCAACAAAAACTTGCCATGCTGGCCAAAGACAAGGCTCGCTTGGGAGCGATCCGTTTGTTGATGGCAGAAATCAAGCAGCGTGAAGTCGATACCCGTGTCGAGCTCAATGATGAGGATATCCTCGCTGTCGTGACCAAGATGGTCAAACAGCGCCGCGATTCCATCAGCCAATTTGAAGCTGCCGGTCGTCAGGATCTTGCCGACAAAGAGTCCGCCGAGATTCTGGTGCTGCAGGAATTCCTGCCGCAACAGCTGACCGCAGAGGAAATTGCCGTGTTGATCGAGCAAGCCATCACCGAAAGTGGGGCTGCCGTCATGGCGGATATGGGTAAAGTCATGGCTGTCTTGAAGCCGAAAATTCAGGGGCGTGCCGATGTCGGCGCCGTCAGTGCTCAGGTGAAAACCCGCTTGGCGTAACAGGCATTTCTCTTGTTAGTCGAAAGAAGCCGTGCTTCCCTGTGAATGCGCGGCTTTTTTATTTTCTCTGCAGTGAAACAGGACGGTTATGGCAGGCAGGATCCCACAATCCTTTATCGATGATCTGCTCGTACGCACAGACATAGTCGAGCTGATCGACTCGCGAGTGCGGCTGAAGAAGGCTGGCAAGAACTATCAGGCTTGTTGTCCTTTTCATAACGAAAAAAGCCCCTCTTTCACCGTCAGTCAGGAGAAGCAGTTCTACCACTGCTTCGGTTGCGGTGCTCACGGCAATGCCATCGGCTTTGTCATGGAGTACGACGGACTCGAATTCCCGGACGCCATCGAAGAGCTCGCCAGCATGCAAGGCATGCAGGTACCCCGCGAGCAGAGTCTGGGCGGCTCTGCAAGCTCTCAGCCTGCCGTCAGCAAGGATCTGTTCGAGCTGATGAACCAGATTGCCCGCTTCTATGAGAGCAATCTCAAGAACGCGCCGCAGGCGGTGGAATACCTTAAGGGGCGTGGTCTGACCGGTGAAGTGGTCAAGCGCTTCAACATAGGCTATGCCCCGGGAGACTGGGATCAGGTGCGTCGGCGCTTTGGCGCCAGCCGGGATCACGAGCAGTTGCTTATCTCCGGTGGCATGTTGATCCCCCGCGACAGCGGCCCAGGCAGCTATGATCGCTTCCGCGATCGCATCATGTTTCCCATCCGTGACAAGCGGGGCCGGGTCATCGGCTTCGGTGGCCGGGTGCTGGGGGACGGCACTCCCAAGTACCTCAACTCCCCGGAAACCCCCATCTTCCACAAGGGGCGTGAACTGTTCGGCCTCTACGAGGTGAAGCAGGCACACAAGGATCCTCGCCGGATCCTGGTGGTGGAGGGCTACATGGATGTGGTGGCGCTCGGTCAGTACGACATCGACTATGCGGTGGCCGCCCTGGGCACCGCCACCACCAGCGACCATATCCACACCCTGTTTCGGACCACGGCCGAGGTGGTCTGCTGTTACGACGGTGACAACGCCGGCCGTGAGGCGGCCTGGCGGGCGCTGGACAACGCACTCTCCCATCTGCAGGACGGGCGCGAACTCAAGTTCGTGTTCCTGCCCGATGGAGAAGATCCGGATTCGCTAGTGCGCCAGATTGGCAAGGAGGGGTTTGAGGCCTTGCTGGACGAGGCCCAGCCCTTCGCCGATTTCATGTTCGAGCGTCTCGGGCGTGATGCCGCCCTCTCTGGTGAGGCGGGCAAGTTTGAAGTGGCCAACAAGGCTGCCGAACTGATCCGTCGCGTGCCGGAGGGCTTTACCCGGGAAGGATTGATCACCCGGCTCTCCAGCATGATGCGTTGGGGGGAGAACAAGCAGCGGATCGCCGAGCTGTTTGCCCGCAATAGCCAGCCCAAGGGCGAAGTCAGCAAGCCCAAGGCCGCCAAGCTGACCCCCATTCGCCGGGCACTGGCTCTGATGGTGCAATATCCGGCGGTGACGGCCGAACTGCCGGCCATGCCGGAACTGGCTGGACTGCGGGTGCAGGGCATCAAGTTCCTGTTGCAGTTGCATCAGCAGATCCTGACTCAGCCAGGGATCACGACCGGCATCTTGCTGGAGCACTGGCGTGGCACCAAGGAGGGGGAAATCCTGGCTCAATTGGCCATGCACGACCTGTTTGAAGAGATCAAGCTCGACCAGGAGCCGGATATTCTGGGAGAATTGCAGGATACCTTCGTCGGTTTCATCAACCAGTTTCTGAAGCAACGAATCGAAGAATTGCAGGCCAAGGTGGCTCAGGAAAGGCTAAGCTCTGAGGAAACACAGGAGCTGATGATGCTGATCAGAGAGGTACAGATTGAGAAAAGAAATGAGAGCGGGGCTTGATATTTGAGTGATTAGTCCCAATATGAATACCGTTGCCCGAATCGACGGGATTAAAAGCAAACATTTTATAACCGCCTGGCCCCGACAATACTGCGGGCAGGGGTTTCTCATGACCGACGCCGCAACCAGACATAGCATGTCTGGCGGTTTTCTATTAGAATTGGCTATTTGCGCAGCAGCGCACTGTACGCGCAACCTAGCAACACCAACCGGATGAGTTCTATGGAGCAAACCCCGCAGTCTCAGCTTAAACTCCTCGTTGCCAAAGGTAAAGAACAGGGCTACCTGACCTATGCCGAGGTGAACGATCACCTCCCGCAAGACATTGTCGACTCTGACCAGATCGAAGACATCATCCAGATGATCAACGATATGGGTATCCAGGTAGTGGAAAACGCCCCGGACGCCGATGATCTGATCATGGCCGAAGGTGGTACCGCCGATGAGGACGCTGCCGAAGCAGCGGCCCAAGCTCTGGCATCTGTTGAATCTGAGATTGGTCGCACGACCGATCCCGTCCGCATGTACATGCGGGAAATGGGTACCGTCGAACTGCTGACCCGTGAAGGCGAAATCGACATCGCCAAACGGATCGAGGACGGTATCAATCAGGTACAAAGCTCCGTTGCCGAGTACCCTGAAGCCATCACTTACCTGCTCGAACAGTACGACAAGTACGAAGCCGAGCAACTGCGTCTGTCCGACATCATCTCCGGCTTTATCGATCCGAACGAAGCGGACGACGTGGCGCCGACCGCCACCCACATCGGCTCCGAACTCAGTGAAGACGATCTCGCTGACGAAGACGAAGATGAAGACGAGGATGAAGACGAAGACGGCGACAGCTCCGACGACGACGGGGACGGTGGTCCGGATCCGGAAGTCGCCCGCGAGAAGTTCGGTGAACTGCGTGCCCAGTACGAAGTCACCCGTCTCTCCATTCAGAAGAATGGTCGTGCCCACGACGACACCCAGGCCGCTATCGCCCAGCTGGCCGATGTGTTCCGTCAATTCCGCCTGATGCCCAAGCAGTTCGATCGCCTGGTCAACAACATGCGCGAGATGATGGAGCGGGTCCGCGTGCAGGAACGCATCATCATGAAGCTCTGCGTTGAGCAGGCCAAGATGCCGAAGAAGACCTTCGTCGCGGCCTTCACCAACAACGAGTGCGAAACTGCCTGGTTTGAATACCAGAAACAGGCTGGCAAGGCCTGGTCTCCGCGTCTGGTCGAGATGGACGAAGAAGTGCTGCGTTCCATCGGCAAGCTGCAGCAGATCGAAGAAGAGACAGGTCTGTCGATCGCCCAGATCAAGGACATCAACCGTCGCATGAGCATTGGTGAGGCCAAGGCCCGCCGTGCGAAGAAAGAGATGGTCGAGGCCAACTTGCGTCTGGTTATCTCTATCGCCAAGAAGTACACCAACCGCGGTCTGCAGTTCCTGGATCTGATCCAGGAGGGCAACATAGGTCTGATGAAGGCGGTGGACAAGTTTGAATACCGTCGTGGCTACAAGTTCTCGACTTACGCTACCTGGTGGATCCGTCAGGCCATTACCCGCTCCATCGCGGATCAGGCCCGTACCATCCGTATCCCGGTACACATGATCGAGACCATCAACAAGCTCAACCGTATCTCCCGTCAGATGCTGCAGGAGATGGGTCGTGAACCGAACCCGGAAGAGCTGGCCATGCGCATGGGCATGCCGGAAGACAAGATCCGCAAGGTATTGAAGATCGCCAAAGAGCCCATCTCCATGGAGACGCCCATCGGTGATGATGAAGATTCCCACTTGGGCGACTTCATCGAAGATACCACCCTGGCGCTGCCAGCGGATGCCGCCACCAGCGAGAGCCTGCGCAACGCCACCCGCGAAGTGTTGGCCGGCCTGACCGCTCGTGAGGCCAAGGTACTGCGGATGCGCTTCGGTATCGACATGAACACCGACCACACCCTCGAGGAAGTGGGCAAGCAGTTCGACGTCACCCGTGAGCGTATTCGTCAGATCGAAGCCAAGGCGCTGCGCAAGCTGCGCCACCCGAGCCGCTCGGAAGTGCTGCGCAGCTTCCTGGACGAATAGTCCAGAGGCTTTTCCCTGAGCAGTCTCAAAAGCCCCGCCACGCGGGGCTTTGTTTTATCCGGTTTGGCGCTATGGTTGCTCCGGAGCACAGATTGGGTGATAGATGGACAAAAACTCGCCAAGTGGTTGATCTGCCTATGGACGGCTTATCCTGCATCCCCTATAATCCACGCCGCAAAACCAACATCATGGCCCCTTAGCTCAGTTGGTTAGAGCAGTCGACTCATAATCGATTGGTCGCCCGTTCAAGTCGGGCAGGGGCCACCAATTCCAGCAAGGCGTAGCCGGTTAGTAACCGCTACGCCTTTTGCTTATCTGGCACTTTTGGGTGCTTTAATGGGTGCTTTTAAGGGAAGGCTAGGGGTTAGTTTTAGTTGTCATCCATCACCTGTCTCAAAAACCGCGCAACAAAAAAGCCCATCCTGCTTGGGTGGGCTTCTCGTTCGGGGGATGAGCTGTGTAATAAAAGCTCATGTCGGGTTATCTGCCTAAGCACAGATCAAAAACCGCATCACTGGCCCCGTCCATAATCATATGAAGTTCGTCAAATCCAACCGGACCCATGCTATATGCGAAATTGACTAGGTTTAACTGTATAGACACGGCCTTTTCTTTATTTCCATTTTCGTGCGTATCGATAGAGTAAAAGGCTCTTGCCTCATTCTGCATTTTTGCCCTTGGAATACCGCTTGCGCGGGCATAGATGTATCGTCTCATCTGCTCTGCAAATTGATGGCAATCTGAAACCGTGTTGTATGGATAAAATGTAATGCTATTTGGGGCTGTTCTATTAGACTCTTCGGCCGTGCCGTAACATTTTCTAAATGCGGTGTCTACAAAATCCACTATAACCTGTGTCTTCATTGCTTCGCTTTTAATAATCGGAACCTTGGCTTCATAGGCTTCCAGCACAAGCCTGAGGTATATTAGCTGGTCAATTGCTTTGTCTTGACATCCAGGACACGCATTTTCAGCTTGAACAACAAGATCTCGCGCCTTTTTAATCGCTTCCTCTTGAGTGAATTTCTCAGATAGGCGAAGCTCCATGGCATTTCTGGCTTTAGGGCCGACAATAACATTACAATATTCTCTGTCACCGGTATCGTTATATCCCATCCCAGTAGGATATTTATTCGCATACGCGCCAGCCCAAACATTACCAGTCAGCGCAGCAAGCATTACCATGAAAATGACTCTCTTCATCTTCCCCAAACTCCCGTTTTTCTGGCGATCATGCCGCTATTGTGTCGTTCGTCTAGCTATGACCTAGCCGTAACCTAGCTGTTATGATACCACCCTACAGGCGTCAATCTGAACCGTGGGAGCTTGTTTCTTGCATGTTAACGATCACGCCGTTTTGGTTTGTGTCCGTTCGGTACTAGCCAATTGCTAGCCAATCACTAACCAGATATTACCGTTATATTACCGCTGGTTGGTCACCGTAGAGTCACCGTTGTTTGAATGCGGTGGGGGAGTGAACCTAGACCAATCGAAATCCCGCACCCCATCCCGTCGATAGCCTTTGCCTCGCTCCTTGGTCAGATACGAAACACGGTAAACCGCCTCGGCGATGTTGTGGCCGTCGGTCATCAGATAGGGACTCTTGGGAATAGATAGCCGTCCCTTACGCCATTTTTCGCCTAGCTCCTCATACAATTGCGTGGGATAGCGGATTTTGTCGCCATCTATGAGCAGGGCTAAATGATAGTGCTGTCGCTTAGCTTTCTTTTGCTCACGCGCCCAAACGTACTCTAAGCGCGTTTTATACTTCCTTCTTACATGACGCACGGCCTGCTTCAAAAAGGCGCTTAGGCTTTCGTTGGTCTCCTCGTAATCGATCACGCTCAGATCTAACCGGATAAACATGACTCGTTTATAGCGCTCAACGGCCCCCACTATGCGACGGATCATCTCGCTCAATGGCTGGGTGTGGCAGCCACTCGATGGTATGGTGTTGATCGGGTACTCGATACCCTGATAACTGTAAACCGTCCGGTGTGTCACATAATCAGAACGTGTACCCCGTTTGCGTTTGGTTTGGCCTGTTACCTTGGCAGCAACAGCGCTTGGCAGGCCATCGGTTAACATGATGGGGTCGCTCCCCGCCTGTTTTCCCTTTTGGCTTGATAGCCCCTTAGATCTAAACCTCTTTCCTCATAGATATTATAAAATACCGCTCGATTTTCCGTTTTTTCGTGCCCCACTAGGCCGCGCCAATACTGGGTTTTACCCTGTTTAGCGAGCCCAATTAGCATGTCCCAATTAGCATAAATTGTTTCAAGGTGTATCAAGTCGGCAAACAGGCACGACAACAAGCGGCAAGTGGTGCCGTTGGTGGTTTTATTCATGAGTGTTATGCTCGATGGTGCTGGTGGCCGTCCTCGCCAAAGTAGGGCCACCAGCGAGTTATTGATTACGCCTCGGGTTCGCTCGGGGCGTTTTCTTTCAGCAGTAAAGCCACCTCGGGAAATGCCTCTTGAACCGCCAGCGCTTGCTCATACGCGAGCCTTTCGTTTTCCCCCTCATACTTGGGCTTGCTTCGCCAGAATCTCACTGTTATGCGCTCGAATTTTGCTGCGGCTGCACTGGCTGCCGCTCGCAGATCTGCTTTCGCGTTTGTTAGTGGGTAATGGGCCATCAGATTTCCCTCCCTTGACGCTCAATGAACGCCAATACCTCGGCCAGTTTCCAACGGATGGAATTTGGCCCAATTTTCACAAAGGCGGGAAAGTGGACGTGTGGATCGTTGATCCAGCGGCGAATGGTTGAACGGGAAACGGACGTAAGCTCAACCAACTGCTTTTCGGTAATGAGAACGGGTGACATTGATTAGTACTCCACATTGAACCAGCGCGGGATACGATGGCATGTGGCGAACTTTAGATAGCCGGTTTCACGAATAACCGGCTAGTAGTGAATGCAATCAAATCTTTTTTTTAAAGTTTGTAATCCAATTTCGAACCGTGCTTGTTTTCGTCCTCTTTCCGCCTTCATTGGTCACAAAGTAATCAACGCCAGCTATTTCTTCGAGCAATTGATCCTGGCCAGAATGATTGCTACGCAGTTCATCGAAGATCATTTCACTCGTCCAGCCAGGGTGTTCTTCCACTATGTCACGGACAGTATCTTTCAACGCGTTATACCTCTGTGTTCGGGGCCTCTTGGCTCGCTCGCTCTGCGTCCTATTGCTTAGGCGTATGTGAGTCGCTAGTCGATAAGACCAAGGATGATACCCAAGGGACATCTCTCCGCTAGATGAACGTTCACCCCCATGCTTCACAAGGTCATTAACTTGACCGGCGATCCTCATAAATTCGCCAAGCGGAGCCGCAGCCTCTTCTATCTTGATGAATATCTCGCGCTTGGACGGGGTTCGTCTTGCTTGGTTCTTCTCCAGTATGGCCGCCAATCGGCGCAGATATTCTATCTCTTCTTCTGCCGTTACCATCACACCCGCCCCCCAAAGTTGACGGAAACCACGGTATCCGCTGCCAGATCCAACAACCGCCGCTCCCATAGCTCCAAGGCTCGCCGCTTTTCTGGCAGATACTCATAGCGGTCATAGTGCTTGCTGGATACGTCATTCAGGGCGTGATTCTGTAGGCGATCGCGCAGGTCTTTGGCTATGCCAAGCTCGCCCATCAGGGTCTTACAGGTGCGGCGAAAATCGCGGGGGATGAAGTGGGCCATCTCGGTGCGCTTACGGTAACGGTCAACGGCTTGGCTTAATGACGCCATCGGCATAGGCTCGTTCTGTTTGGTGGCGTGAGCAAAGATAAAAGGGCTATCCGCCGTTGCCTCTTGCTGCTCTCTCAACACGCGCAAGGCGCTATCAGTGAGCGGGATCAGGTGGGGGCGGCCATTTTTGGAAAGCTCGGCGGTAATGGTCAGGGTCTTGGCTTGCCAGTCGATACTTGCCCAGCGTGAGGCGGCCAGCTCATAGGGACGTTGGCCGCCCGTGAAGAAACAGAGTCGGATCAGGCTGCGTAGGGTCAAGCCTAAGCTGGTGGGCTGCTCCATATCATCGAGCAACTGGCGAGCCTCTGCCCACGTCAGGAAACGCTCCCCAACACGCTCGGCGGCCTTTTGCTTGGGTATGGCAGCCACCGGATTAAGCACCAAGCCGAATTTGGCATCGTCTATGAAATTGGCGGGGTCGTTGTCATGTTTGAGGCCATGATTAAACGCTGCCATCAGGTAACTTCTGACGCGATTGGATTGGGTATCAGCACCACGGCGGATCATGTGCGCCAGAATGATTTTTATATCGTGCGCGGTCACGTCCTTGGCTTTGGTCGTGGGTTTGATTACTGGATAGGTCTCTTTCTCCAAGGCCAGCAACACGGCGGCATGGGTGCGCTTGCCATCCTTCTTCATCTGCTCGGTGTAGCTTTTGAATAGCTGTTCAATAGTGCCTTGCTGTTCATGCTCCCGCTGCTCTTGATCCCGCTTTCTGGTTTGGCGCGTCAGCTCATCTTTGGGGTCTAGGCCATCACGGATCGTCTGGCTGAATGCCTTGGCCTTTTCGCGGGCATCGGCAAGGGAGAGGGTCGGAAAGCGGCCAAGCTGAATGAAGGCGCGTTTCTCGTTGCGGGTATAGCGAAACACAAACATCTTGCCGCCACTCGGCAACACCTTGACGCCTAGTCCACCAGCACCACGGGTACGGTCATCATCCATCTTGTAATAGGCGCTTTCTTTCGTCACCAGCGCGGCGATCTCGTTGTGTGTTAGCGGCATAGTCGATTGGTCTCAGTTAAAGGCACCCAAACGTTAAATTGGGTGCTGTAATGGGTGCTTTTAAGGTGAAGCTACCTGATACTTTGTGAGACTCAATGATACAAGTGATTTTGCTATATGTCTGTGATTTAAGGGGTTTTTTATGATTTGTGAGACAGCGTGAAACGTTGTGAAAACGTTAAATTCACGACTCATAATCGATTGGTCGCCCGTTCAAGTCGGGCAGGGGCCACCACATTCAGACAAAGCCGCTCTTCGTGAGCGGCTTTGTCGTTTCTGGCGCTCACCAGCGCCGGTCCAGCTCCTAGGCATAGGGCGCCATGTGCGCCGATAGGGGAGGCGCGTCTCGGGGGATGAAGACGCAGTATGCCTGCCCGTCGGCAAGTGGGGGCCCGTCATACGAAAAAGCCTCCCGCCGATATGGCAGGAGGCCTGTTTCAGTGTCCGAGAGTGTGAAAGCCTGGGGCTAGTGTTCAGGCTTACTGGGCGCTCAAGCTGTAGGTCAGAGTCTGGTCGTTGAAGCGCACCACATAGGCACCGATTACTGCCGTGGTGATGTCTGTCCCGGCCAGCTCGGCCACGCCGTCCTTGTTGGTGTCGCCGTAGTTCTGGGTCCAGTCTCCCTTGACGTCGAACTTGAAGCGCTGGCCGCCGCTGGCATCACCGGTCCCGGTGAAATTGACGTTGGCTTGCCAGAGGTGATCGCTCACCAGCGTCATGGGGGTTGTGCCCCAGCCATTGGTGGTGCCACGGATATTCAGGCTGACGATGTTCTTGGCATAGCCGATGCTGACCGGGTTCAGGCTGTATTGCAGGGTCTGGTCATTGAAGCGCACGCGATACTGGCCGCTGACCGTGGTCAGTATGTCGGCGCCCCCCTGTTCGGCTACGCCATCCTTGTTGGTGTCACCGTAGTTCTGGGTCCAGTCTCTCTTGACGTCGAACTTGAAGCGCTGGTTGGCCTGGCCGTCGAAGGTGAGTATTGCCTCCCACTGGTTGTCGGCAACCAGCGTCATGGCAAGGGATCCCCAGGCATTGGGGGTGCCGCGCAGGTGCAGGGTGGGCAGCACGCTGTTGTAGGCGCCGTTGCTGTCGGTGACTGTCACAGTGGCGTTGGCACTGGCGGTCAGCCCTTCGGCATCGCTGACCGTCAGGGTGACGGTATGGGTGCCCGGGGTATCGAACTGGACGGTTTCAGTAGGGGCGCTGCCGCCGGTGGACCAGCTGTAGCTCGCCACACCTTCATCATCGGTGGAGGCGGAGCCATCGAACACCACGCTTTCCCCCGTCTTGATGCTGAGGGTCTTGGGCGAGAGGGCGGCGACCGGTGCCTGGTTGCTGGTGAGGGGGGTGACGGTATAGCGCAGGTCGCCTTCGCTCAGGGTGATGCGGTAGCTGCCCGCCCCGCTGACCAGGATATCCTTGCTGCTGCCCTTGTCGGCGATGCCATCCCCTTCGTTGTCGCCGTAGTTCTCGGCCCAGTTGCCGAAGACATCGAACTTGAAGCGTTGGGCACCGGTTGCGTCACCGTTGCCGGTCAGGGTGAGGGTGGCGGACCAGACACGGTTGGCATCGACTGTCATGGGGGTGTTGCCCCAGGCGTTGGGGGTGCCGCGCAGGTTCATGCTGCTGAACTTGTTGCCCGGCAGTGCAGAACCACCGCAGGGGCTGGCCTTGGTGCAACCGGCAATGATGGCGGCCGCCTTCATGCCGGGCACGTTCAGGCTGGCCTTGCCGCTGCCGTCGACGGTGACATAGCCGCCGCTGCAGTAGTCATTTCCCCCCAGGAGGTTGCAGTACTCGCCCGCTGGCAGGCCGGTCTGCACCGAGGCTATCAGGCTGCCGCTCTCGTTGTTGATGGCGACAAAGCCCTTGTCTCCCCGACCGAAGGCTATCTGGTTGTTGCCGTTATCCCACCAGTTGCTGACTGGCTGGCCTTCGGTCCTGTTGTGGAACAGGGCCATGTTCATGATGGTCGGGCGACGTTGCTCGCAGTTCCATTGGCCATCGGTGCAAGGCGTGCTGCCCGGTGCCCCCTTGTCGGTTTCATAGGTGCCCATGTTCTCGAAGCGATAGCCCGACATCACCTGCTTCCAGCCATAGGGCCAGGCCATCATGAAGGTGTTGGCCAAGTCATAGCGGGCACCGCTCATGAAGGTGAGCATGCCGCCACCGCCGTGGCCGCGCTCGCGGTCGTGATTGACCACGAAGACGAAGGCCTTGTTGGAGGGGAGCAGACCCCAGCTCTCGCCGAGGGTCTTGAGATTCTTGATCTGGCTGTTGAAGTTGGCGGCCAGATCCGTGCCGTATTTGAAGTCGGTGACGGTGTCGATGTAGGTGTAGCGGCCCGGTTGGATGTCGGGGGACTCTCCGCCTGCGCCGATCACCTCCAGGTAGGCCTTGGGGCTGCCTGCCTTGTCGAGGATGGCCTTCACCTCGCTCGGGGCCATGTGTTTGGCCGCATCGATACGAAAGCCCGCCACGCCCCAACCGAGCAGGGTCTTCATGTAGGTGGCAATCTGATCCTGCACGTAGGGAGAGCCGGTGTTGAGATCCGGCATGCCGTAGAGGGCACCGTTCCAGACGTTGTTGCTGTCGCCGTAGTTGGTGATGTCGCCGCTGTGGTGGAAGTCGTTGTAGCCGAACTGGGGATACTGATATTGCCCCGAGTTGTAGCTGCCGCCGCCGGTGGCGGTCCCAGTGCCCGAGGCCAGCTGGTTGAAGACGGCATCGGCGTAGACCTTGACCCCGACGGCGTTGCAGCGGGCGATCATGCTTCTGAGTTCCGCCTCACTGCCGCCGAAGCTGTTGAAGTTCTTGAAGCTGACGGGCTGATAGACGGTCCACCAGACTTGGCTCCCCTGCTTGTGCTCGGCGGGGGGGGGTGATCTGGACACCGCCGAATCCCTTGGGACCGAGCACTGTCTCGCACTCGGTGGCGATGTCGTTGAATTTCCATTGGAACAGATGGACCATGACCCCTTCGGCGGCGGCTGTGTGGCTGAATGAGCCCAGCACCGCGGCGAGCATGGCGGTTCGAAACACTGTGTTGTGCATGACGATTTTCCCTTCGATCTTGTAATTGACGTGTCACTGTCTTTATTTCGAACGGACCACAAACAACCTCGTTCGGCTCTGTAGCATTCATGAAATCGAGGCGATTGAAAATCGAACAGCGGAGATTAGTTAAGAATTGTGAATGAAAATGCTTTCATGACAGCGGAAGGCAAGAGGGGAAGCATCGTGGCCGATGAAGGGCTAAGGCGGCGGTGGCTAGCGGAAAGAGGTGGTTTGCAGACGGATGACGGGTAAGGGAAGACGGGCACAATGATGCCCGTCTGGTTCAGAAATGGGGCTCCTGCTGGTGCTGCGATACCTGGCGCCGACGGCGGGGCAGCATGCGGGTCACCAGGTTGCTGCGCTGACGCCAGGAGGTATAGACGATGGCGCACAGGTGCAGGGCTATCATGGCCTGCAGCGCCCAGGTGCACCACTCGTGCCAGTCATCCGCCCCCAGCTCGAAGCCGGTCTCTGTGTTCTGGAACCAGCCACTGCCAGCGGTCGCCAGTACGAGCAGCCAGAGGGCCCAGACCGCCAGCTTGCCGCTGCCGTGATGGCCGGGCGCCGCAGGGGCACGCTCGCGTAGCGCCACGGCCTGCTGGCGGAAATCGTCCCGGCTCGGGATGAGGGCGCGCAGGCGAGCATGGCCCCGTGCCAGGGTGAGCCCCCACAGCAGGCGCAACCCGATCAGGGCCATGGCGCCATAGCCCAGCCATTCATGCCACTCCTCACCCGCCTCGTTGAGCCAGAGGTTGCCGATGCATACTGTCGCCACCCCCCAATGGGTGAGGCGGACCAGACCATCCCAGTGGAAGGGGTCAGCCTTTCTGCTTGGCATATTGGTGGTACTCCTTCTTCAGGTCATTGACCTTGGCCAGGTGGGCCTGGGCCTTCTCCTGATCACCGGCCTGCAGGGCCGCCAGGCTGGCATCCAGCTCGCTCTGCACCTTGTTCATGCCCTCGAGGAACTTCTCCTTCTTGGCGGTCGGCATGTTTCTCTCCTTGGCCACATCGAGCTGAGCCTTCATCTCCTTGATGTGTTTCTCCATGGTGGCCGCATCATCTGCCTTGACGGCCTGCTTGTAGTTGAAGCCGATCTTCTTCATTGGCTGCTCCAGATCGCCAGCCATGGCGGGCAGAGTCATCAGACCAAACATCAGGGGCAGCAGCAGGGGACGCACAGTTTTCAACATGGGATTTCCTTATGAGACGACGAGATTGCAGGTTCTTATGGCACTCATTTGAGTGCGGTATCATACAGCATGATGCCATGAAAGCGGGGCAATTGTATGGGGAAAGTGCGACCAATTGTGACGAAATGTGTGCATTGTGCTGTGCATATATAGTCAGAAGGGGATGAGCCAGGGGCGGATACAGGGCGGCAACCCGGGGTCGTGGGCTCGAGGCGGCGAGAGGTGCGAAGGGGATGGATGCTGCCTGCCACTACCAAGCCGGGCTTGGGGGGAAGTCTTGGGCCGGCAGGGCGGTTCCCGGTGGCCCGGGCAGCAAAAAGGGCCCGCAGGCCCTTGTGTTCGGTGTGGAGAGGCGGCCTTTACTTGGCCTGCTCGCGCTCGATGGCGCGCCAGCCGATGTCCTTGCGGTAGAAGACACCGTCCCACTGAATGCGACCCGCCAGCTGGTAGGCGCGTTGCTGCGCCTCGGCGACGGTGTGGCCCAGCGCGGTGGCGCACAGCACGCGGCCACCGGCGGTGACTATGGTGTCTCCTGCCAGCTGGGAGCCGGCATGGAATACTTTCTCGCCGCTCGCCTCTTCCACCGGCAGGCCGCTGATGGGCTTGCCCTGCTGGTAGTCACCGGGGTAACCACCCGCCGCCAGCACCACGCCGATGGCGACGCGGGGATCATAGATGGCTTCGACCTGATCCAGCTTACCGGCACAGGCGGCCAGGCACAGCTCCACCAGATCGGAGCGCATCCGCAGCATGATGGGCTGGGTCTCGGGGTCGCCGAAGCGGCAGTTGAACTCGATCACCTTGGGGTTGCCCTGGGTATCGATCATCAGGCCGGCGTAGAGGAAGCCGGTGTAGACGTTGCCCTCGGCCGCCATGCCGCGCACTGTCGGCATGATCACCTGCTCCATCACTTTTTGATGCACCGCATCTGTCACTACGGGCGCCGGGGAGTAAGCCCCCATGCCGCCGGTGTTGAGGCCGGTGTCGCCGTCGCCGACCCGCTTGTGATCCTGGCTGGTGGCCATGGGCAGCACGTGCTCGCCGTCCACCATGACGATGAAACTCGCCTCTTCCCCGTCCAGGAACTCCTCGATCACCACACGGGCACCGGCGTCACCGAAGGCATTGCCGGAGAGCATGTCGCGCACTGCCGCTTCCGCCTCTTCGAGCTCCATGGCGACGATGACGCCCTTGCCTGCCGCCAGACCGTCAGCCTTGATGACGATGGGGGCACCCTTCTCGCGCAGGTAGGCCAAAGCGGGCTCCACCTCGGTGAAGTTCTGGTACTCGGCGGTGGGGATGGCGTGGCGCGCCAGGAAGTCCTTCGCGAAGGCCTTGGAGCCCTCCAGTTGGGCGGCGGCGGCGGTTGGGCCGAAGATGGCGAGCCCTTCGGCACGGAAGGCATCCACCACCCCTTTCACCAGGGGCGCTTCCGGCCCGACGATGGTGAGACCGATCTGCTGGGCCTTGGCGAAGGCCAGCAGGCCCTGGATGTCGGTCGCCTTGATGGCGACGTTCTCTATGCTGCCCTCGTGGGCGGTGCCGGCATTGCCGGGGGCGACGAACACCCGGGTCACCATGGGGGATTGCTTGGCCTTCCAGGCCAGGGCGTGCTCACGGCCGCCGTTGCCAATGATCAGTACTTTCATCGTATCGCTCGCTTCTATTTGTGATAACCGCCTGGGGCTGCGGTTGAAAATAGTCAGTTGAAAAGAGACAACAAAAGGGCCGCCAGTGGCGGCCCTGACTCATCAGTGACGGAAATGGCGCATGTTGGTGAACACCATGCACATGCCGTGCTCGTTGGCGGCCTCGATCACCTCGTTGTCACGCATGGAGCCACCTGGCTGGATGACGCAGGAGATGCCTGCGGCAGCGGCGGCATCGATACCGTCGCGGAACGGGAAGAAGGCGTCGGAGGCCATGACGGAGCCCGCGACGGTCAGCCCTTCATCCTCGGCCTTGATGCCAGCGATCTTGGCGGAGTAGACCCGGCTCATCTGGCCGGCACCCACGCCTATGGTCTGGCCGTCTTTGGCGTAGACGATGGCGTTGGACTTGACGAACTTGGCGACCTTCCAGCAGAACAGCAGGTCCTTGAGTTCGGCCTCGGTCGGCTGACGCTGGCTGACCACGGTCAGATCCCCCAGGGTGACCATGCCGTGATCCCGCTCCTGCACCAGCAGGCCGCCGTTGACGCGCTTGAGGTCAAAGCCCTGGGCCGGGGCAGTCCACTGGCCGCATTCCAGCAGACGCACGTTCTGCTTGGCTGCCACCGCCTCGCGGGCCGCCTGGCTGATGCTGGGGGCGATGATCACCTCGACGAACTGGCGGGCGACGATGGCCGCCGCGGTGGCACCATCCAGCTC
The DNA here is from genome assembly GCF_041402505.1 of Aeromonas sp. S2(2024). NCBI lineage: Bacteria > Pseudomonadati > Pseudomonadota > Gammaproteobacteria > Aeromonadales > Aeromonadaceae > Aeromonas > Aeromonas sp. S2(2024). The sequence continues at coordinate 18,899 of NZ_JBGLRL010000003.1, read as the reverse complement.
GCGGTTGAAGGCGATGATGCCGCCAAAGGCGGAGGTGGGGTCGGTCTGGTAGGCGCGATCGTAGGCACCCAGCAGGTCGTCACCTATGGCGACGCCACAGGGGTTGGCGTGCTTGACGATGACGCAGGCCGGCTCGGCGAACTCCTTCACGCACTCCAGCGCCGCGTCTGTGTCGGCGATGTTGTTGTAGGAGAGTGCCTTGCCCTGCAGCTGGATGGCGCTTGCCACCGAGCCGGGTGCTGCCTGCTCTTCGGCGTAGAAGGCGGCAGCCTGGTGGCTGTTCTCGCCGTAGCGCATGTCCTGCTTCTTGATGAACTGGGCGTTGAAGGTGCGCGGGAAGCGGGACTCCTCGTCACCCTCCTTGTTGTCACCGTAGGAGGGGACCAGGGTGCCGAAGTAGTTGGCGATCATGCCGTCGTAGGCGGCGGTGTGCTCGAAGGCCGCGATGGCCAGATCGAAGCGGGTAGCCAGGGTCAGGCTGTTACCGTTGCCATCCATCTCGGCGATCACCCGGCCGTAATCGGCCGCCTTGACGACGATGGTGACGTCCTTGTGGTTCTTGGCGGCGGAACGAACCATGGTCGGGCCGCCGATGTCGATGTTCTCGACGGCGTCTTCCAGGGTGCAACCTGGCTTGGCCACGGTGGCGGCGAAGGGATAGAGGTTGACGACGACCATGTCGATGGGGGAGATAGCGTGCTGGGCCATGATGGCGTCATCCCGGTCGCGGCGGCCGAGGATGCCACCGTGTACCTTGGGATGCAGGGTCTTGACCCGGCCATCCATCATCTCGGGGAAGCCGGTGTAGTCGGAGACCTCGGTCACCGGCAGGCCCGCGTCGGCCAGCAGCTTGGCGGTACCACCGGTGGAGAGCAGGGCCACGCCACGCTCGTTGAGTGCCTTGGCAAATTCCAGGATGCCAGTCTTGTCAGACACACTCAGCAGCGCACGGCGAATGGGTCGAGCTTGTTCCATCACACTATCGTCCTCAGCATAACGGGGACCGTTCCATGGGAGGCGAGGCTCAACACAGAGAGTCCCCAAATAAATGGAAGTGGGGGATTTCGCAAACCACTCTCGCCCGGCGAGCCGGCAAAAGCGTTTTAGGAAATGCCCGCTTGACGCGACGCTCTCTTGTGGGCGCGTATTCTACACAAAAAATGTGAGCTGTGGTGGATTTTTTAAAGAGACAAAGCCTTGTGTGGTGCGGTGTTAAACGTTTTCTGGTGGATTTTTGCGAAACGTTTGTCTTTTCAGTGTTTTGAGGGCAAAGGGTCGGGATGGCCCGGGTTGTCTACTGCTTTCCTGCCTTTGGCTGGCAATCGCCGGGCAAAGGGGCGATAGTGGAAGCCGGTTTATATTGAGTACCATGTCTGGCGGGAGAGGAAGGATGTATCGGATCGGGGAACTGGCCAAGGCGTGCGGGGTGAAGGCGGACACCCTGCGCTTTTACGAGAAGAACGGACTCATCTCGCCGGGGATCCGCAACGAGTCGGGCTATCGCCTCTACGGCGAGCAGGACAGGCGGCGGCTGGAGTTCATCATCCGCGCCAAGTCGGTGGGCTTCTCCCTGGCGGATATCGGTGAACTGCTCTCGCTCGACGCCAACAAGGCGCGGGTGACCTGTCAGGAGGTGAAGGCGGTGGCCGATGCCAAGCTTGAACAGGTGGAGCAGAAGATAGTGGAGCTGACCCGTTTTCGCGAGAACCTGAAGTCGCTCTCCGACATCTGCTGCGGCGGCCCGCGCTCGGCGGAGCACTGCGCCATCCTGGAAACCCTGGAATCCGGCGCCCCTTCCCGTCACGAGCATCACGACCATGAACACTGAACATCATCGCCCCCGGATCTCTGCCTTCCTTGCCCTCTCCCTCGACGGCTTTATCGCGGGGGAGGGGAACGATCTTGCCTGGCTGGATCCCTATAACGGCGACTCCCAGGAGGAGACCGGCTACAGCGCCCTGATGGCCAGCACCGATCTGCTGCTGATGGGGCGTAACAGCTATGACATAGTGCGTACCTTCCCTGAGTGGCCCTACGGCGACAAACCCGTGGTGGTGTTGACCCACAGGCCAGCCGAGCCTCGGCCTCACGTCTCCTTTTGGCAGGGGGCGCTGGCGCAGGTGCTCGGGGAGTTGTGGCAGGAGGGGGCGCGCCACATCTATCTGGATGGTGGTGAGGTCGTGAGGCAGGGCTTGCAGGCCGGGCTGGTGGACGAGCTGACCCTGTTCTGGGTGCCAGTCACCCTGGGACGCGGCGTTTCCCTGTTTGCCGGCACCCTGCCCAGGCGGCTCACACCGGTGTCCAGCGTCGTGCTGCCGAGCGGCCTGGTACGGGTGGTCTATCACCCGGCCTGAGCCCTTGCAGGCGGGCGGCAAGAGGCGCACAATCGGTGCGTTTTTTCGCCGTCCTGAGCTGCCGCCCCGGCCTCTCGTTCGGCAAAGTGCCATTCATCACCATCACTGCAAAGGAGCCAGCATGGCCAAGAAGAAGGTGGCCTTCGCCACCACTGAACCCGTCCACGATCATCAGCGCGGGGTCATCCAGGACAACCACCTCAAGGCATTGGTGACCTCATCCCTGTTTCAGGCCAGGGTCGAGCCAAGCAAGAAGGGCAAGGGCAGCTACCAGCGCAAGGCCAAGCACGGCAAGCGGTGGGAGCCCGGTCAACAGCAGATGATGCGCGTCTGCTGCTGAGCGGGTTTCTGCCGCGAGGCATGACTGAAACAGAGAGGGTGCCATGGGCACCCTCTCTGTTTTGGCGGTGAAGCCAGATGTTGATGCCCCGTCGGCTTATTCGTCCATAAAGAGCTCGAGTAGCACATTCAGGTAGCGATGGCCGAGGGACGTCAACTGCCAGCTGTCGCCGAGATCCTCGATAAGCTCCTTGGTCTGGGCAATCGCCAGCATAGTCTCCACCCGCTCCAGCGGCAGCCCGGTATAGGCCTCGAACTCCGCCTTGGGGGCCGGTTCAAACAATCTGAACCGGTTCATAAAGTACTCCAGCGGCAGATCATCCTCGGTCACCGTCCACTGGCTGTCCAGATAGGGGCGGGCAGGGTCCAGATACCCCTTGGGGTGCTTCACCTTGGCGGTGCGCAGGATTTGCTGGTTCGCGAGATCCGTCACCTTGCCGTGGGCGCCGCAGCCTATGCCCAGATAGTCGCCAAAGCGCCAGTAGTTGAGGTTGTGGCGGCACTGATAGCCCGCCTTGGCGTAGGCCGAGATCTCGTACTGCTGATAACCCCGGGCGGTGAGCATGGCGTGACCCTGTTCGTAGATGTCCCACAGGGTGTCGTCCTCCGGCAGCTTGGGGGGCTTGGAGGCGAACGCCGTGTTCGGCTCTATGGTGAGCTGATACCAGGAGAGGTGCGGCGGCGCGCAGTCGATGGCCTGCTGCAGATCATAGAGGGCGTCCTCCAGGCTCTGATCCGGCAGGCCGTGCATCAGATCCAGGTTGAAGGTGGGCAACTTGATGGCGTGGGCCAGCTCAGCTGCCTTGCGCGCCTCTTCCGGGCCGTGAATGCGGCCGAGGCGGGTCAATTTTTCCTGCTGGAAGCTCTGCACCCCGATGGAGATGCGGTTGATGCCTGCCTGCTGGAAGCCGGCGAACTTGTCCGCCTCCACCGTGCCCGGGTTGGCCTCCATGGTGATCTCGCAATCCGGGGTCAGGGCGATGCGTGCGCGCACCCCGTCCAGCAGCGCTTGCATGGCTTCCACGGAGAGCAGACTCGGCGTACCACCGCCGATGAAGATGGAGGAGAGGGGACGCCCCTGGGCCCAGTGCAGATCCTTATCCAGATCCTCCAGCAGGGCGGCCACGTACTCGAGGTGGGGCAGCTCCCCCTTCTGGGCGTGAGAGTTGAAGTCGCAGTAGGGGCACTTCTGGACGCACCAGGGCACATGGATATAGAGGGAGAGGGGCGGCAGTTGCAGCATGGTGTTTCCAGTATTCAAAAAATCAAAATGGGGGCCGGTCGGGTGGCCCCCATTGTAGATGAAATGCGTGCCGGCGTATCCCGGCGCCCGGTCGGGTCTCAGTGCGCCGCGGCTAGCGCCGCCTTGAGCTTGACCAGAGCCTGGCCGCGATGGCTGAGCTGGTTCTTGAGCTCTGCCGGCATTTGGGCCGAGGTGCAGTCGTGGTCGGGGACGAAGAACACGGGGTCATAGCCAAAGCCATGCTGGCCGCGGGGTTCGTCGATGATCATCCCCTCCCAGCTCGCCTGGCAGATGATGGGGGTGGGATCGTCGGCGTGGCGCATGTAGACCAGCACGCACCAGAAGCGGGCGCTCTTGAGGTAGTCGGGGGCGCCTTGCAGCTCGGCCAGCAGCTTGTCGATGTTCTCCTTGTCGCTGGCACCGGCACCGGCAAAACGGGCGGAGTAGACACCGGGGCGACCGTGCAGCAGATCCACTTCGAGGCCGGAGTCGTCGGCCACGGCGGGCAGGCCGGTGACGCGGGCGGCATGGCGGGCCTTGATGATGGCATTCTCGACGAAGGTGGTGCCGGTCTCGTCGGCATCGGAGACTGCAAACTCGCTCTGCGGGATCACCTGGATCTTCATATCGGCCAGCATGGCGGCCAATTCCTTCACCTTTTTCTGGTTCCCTGTTGCCAGGACAAGCTTGTTCATCACACACCTCCGCAAAAATAATCTGCGCATTCTATGCGGGGCAGGGGTTTAGTAAAAGCGCCAATTGCCCGGGATCCGGTGCTGACGGACGATCCGGGTTCCACCCCCTGAGAGGTAGAATGGATACATGTTTCCCGGAAGGAATAACCAAAGTGATTAAATACCATTTCAATTCATTACTGTGAGTCAGTAGACTCGCGCCCCAATCGATTTTCCCCCTAGGCCTTGAGGTGACTGATGCCATTGATTCTTCTGCTTGTACTCCTGGTGCTGTTCAGCCCGCTGGCCATCGACATCTATCTGCCTGCTATCCCGCAGATGGCCGAGCAACTGGGAGCCGAGGTGACCCTGATGCAGGGCACCATCACCTGGTTCCTGTTCAGCATGGGATTGGGCCAACTGCTGGTGGGGCCGCTCGCCGACCGCTATGGCCGCAAACCCATCGCGTTGGGGGGCGTGCTGCTCTACGGGCTGAGCGCCCTGGCAGCCGGCTTTGCCGCCAGCCTGGGTGAGCTGATGTTGGCGCGGGTGCTGCAGGGCTTCGGTGCCTGTGCCACCTCGGTGGCCGCCTTCTCGGTGGTGCGTGACAGCTATGGCCCCAAGAAGAGCGGCCAGATGATCTCCTACCTGAACGGCGCCATCTGCTTCATTCCCGCCCTGGCGCCCTTGCTCGGTGGCTGGCTCACCGCCAAGGCGGGCTGGTCGGCGAACTTCTGGTTTATGGCCGGTTATGCGGTCATCGTCGGCAGCTGGCTGCTGTGGCGGATGCCGGAGACCCGCCCGGAGGAGACCAGCAGCAGCGGCCCGCTCATCAGCTGGTCGCGCTACAGCCCGGTGCTGCGCTCCCCGAGCTTCCTGTTCAACGCGGCGCTCTGCATGCTGGCGATGGCGGTGATCCTGGCCTATGTCACGGCGGCGCCGGTACAGCTGATGGTGAAGCTGGGTCTGGACATGAACGGGTTCAGCTACTGGTTCACCGCCAATGCGGCGCTCAACATCCTGGCCTGTTTCCTGGCGCCGCGCTTCATCGCCAGGGTGGGACCGAGACGTACCCTGCGCATCGGCCTGCTGGTGCTGCTGCTGTCGGCCATCCTGCTGACGCTGACCATGCACCTGGCGCATCCGTTGGCGATGATGGGGCCCGTGTTCCTCTCCAGCATCGGCTTTGCCATGATACTGGGGGCCTCGGCCGGTATGGCGCTGGCCCCCTTCGGTCACTGCGCCGGTACCGCCGCCGCCCTGCTCGGCCTGTTCCAGATGAGCGGCTCCGGCGCCCTGGTGGGGATCACCGGATGGTTGATGCCAGATCCCCTGAGCCAGCTGGCCCTGCACATGTGGCTGCTGTTGCCCCCCTTGCTGATGCTGATGACACGGCAGGGGCGCCGCTTGTGTTTGCAATAAATCCTGTGCTCTGATGAGCGCAAGCGGGGGCTTCTGGCCCCCTTGCTTTTTTGGGCGCGCAGTTGCCAGGTGCCTATCATATTGGACAGTTCAGCGGAGAATCCCATGAGTCAGACAATCAACGCCGCCCTGGTGGGCTATGGCTTTGCAGGCCAGACCTTCCACGCCCCCTTCCTGACCAGCACTCCCGGGCTTGCCTTGCGCTGGGTGGTGAGCCGGGATGCCGCCAAGGTACAGGCCGAGCTGCCCGGCTGCCGCGTCGGCTCGCTGGACGAGGTGCTGGCCGACAGCACGGTCGATCTGGTGGTGATAGCGACACCCAACGATACCCATGCCCCCATCGCTCGTCAGGCGCTGCTCGCGGGCAAGCACGTGGTGATCGACAAGCCGTTCGCGCTGGATCTGGTCGAAGCCGAGGCGCTCGTCGAGTTGGCCGAGAAGCAGCAGCGGCTGCTCAGCATCTTCCACAACCGGCGCTGGGACGGCGACTTCCTCACGGTACGCCGCCTGCTGGCAGAAGGGGCACTGGGCAAGATCGCCCAGTTTGAATCTCATTTTGATCGCTATCGCCCCGAGGTGCGTCAACGCTGGCGCGAGGCGGGCGGCCCGGGTTCCGGGCTCTGGTTCGATCTCGGTCCCCACATCCTCGATCAGTCGCTGCAGCTGTTCGGTCAACCGGACTGGATCCAGGCTGATTTGGCTGCCCAGCGCCCCGGCGCCCTGAGCGATGACTACTTCCACGTGGTGCTGGGTTACGGCGAAATGAGGGTCGTGCTGCACGGCAGCTGCCTGGTCTCTGCCACCATGCCGCGCTTCGTCATCCACGGCAGCGAAGGATCCTTCATCAAGTTCGGCATGGATGTGCAGGAGGAGCAGCTCAAGCTCGGTCTGCGCCCGCCTGCGGCGAACTGGGGCCTGGATCCTGAGCCCGGCCAGCTCAGCCGCATGGTGGAGGGACAGTCCAGGGTGCAGGCGGTGAGCGGGGAGGCCGGGGATTATGGCGCCTACTACCGCGGTGTCTGCGCCGCCATCAGGGGGGAAGCCGGCAATCCGGTGCCTGCGGTGGAGGCTCTGGCGGTGATGGCGCTGCTGGATCTGGCCAGAGAGAGCGACAGCCAGGGGCGGCGGCTGAGCTGTCAGAAGCTGTCTGACTGAGGACTCTTTCCCGGCACGGATGACGACAGCCAAAATGGCAACGATTGACTGACAACCGTCCTCTTGTTGGTGTTTAATTGTGCTGTCTTGCGTCAATAAAGGCGTATTGTATTAATATTTGTCGTTGCAGTAGTTCTTTTTATCTAGCCAACGAGAAAATATCATTGTGATACGCGTTTTCATTGGCCGCATATGGGGATATATTTCGCGCGCCTCCTGACTCCCGGTGGCTGGTTTTTTTTACCGGGAGCGAAGACGCACAGTGATGGTCATTGACACCATCTCTCCATCTTTTTTTGAGGGTATGCACATGAACAAAGTACTGGTAGCCGGTATCCTGGGTCTGATGTTGACCGCCTGTGGTCAGAAAGAAGAAGCCGCCGCTCCGGCCGCTACTCCGGCCGCCGACGTTGCTGCAACTGTTAGCGAAGCTGCCTCTACCGTAGAGAAGGCCGCTTCCGAAGCGTCTGCTACCGTCGAGAAGGCTGCTGCTGACGTGGCCACCAAGGCAGAAGCTGCTGTGAGCGATGCCAAGGCCAACTAAGCCTGCACCTCATAAAAAATACGGGCCCGGCGGTAACGCCGGGCCCGTTTTTTTTTATGGCCACTGCGGGCAACGGCTCCCCGCTCAGGGTAGCGGCTCCACCAGCAGGATATGGGAGTCATATCCCGTCACTCGGACTCTGCTGCCCGCCGTCAGCGGCTGGTTGCAGCGCACCGTCCAGACGGTGTCATCCAGATGCACCCGGCTGGTCCCCTGGATCACCTCATCCAGCAGGGTCAGCTCCCGGCCCAGATAGCTCTGCATCCGCTCGTTGATGGGGGCGGCCGCATCGCGGCTCGAGCGGTCACGCTTGTGCTGCCAGCGCCACCAGGCCCAGGTGGTCACCAGGGACTGAGCCGCGAACAGCAACAACTGGACCTGCCAGCCGAAGGGCCAGATCAGCAGCAAGATCCCCACCTCCAGGGCGGCGATGCCGGTCCAGAGCAGAAACCCCACCGACCCCAGCACCTCGATGGCCAGCAGCACGAAGCCGAGTCCCAGCCAGTGCCAGTGGGTCAGCCCCTCGAACAGGGCTGTCATGACTTGCCGACCTTGCCATCTTTGTTGAACAGCTCGGCCATACCCGCCACCGAGCCAATCAGGCTACCTGCCTCCAGCGGCATCATGATGATCTTGCTGTTGGGGCCTTCACCGATGCGGGCCAGGGCCTCGGTGTATTTTTGGGCCACGAAGTAGTTGATGGCCTGCATATCTCCTTCTGCTATGGCTTTTGAGACCATATGGGTCGCCTTGGCTTCCGCCTCGGCGGCCCGCTCCCGCGCCTCGGCGGCGAGGAAGGCGGCCTGGCGTTCCCCCTCGGCTTTCAGGATTTGGGACTGCTTCTCCCCTTCGGCTTTCAGGATCTTGGACTGGCGCACCCCTTCGGCCTCCAGCACTTCGGCCCGTTTCTGCCGCTCGGCCTTCATCTGGGCGTTCATGGCTTCCACCAGGGCCAGCGGCGGGCGCACATCCTTGATCTCGATCCGGGTCACCTTGATGCCCCAGGGGGCGGTGGCCGCATCCATGGTGCGCAGCAGCTTCTCGTTGATGGTGTCGCGTTGGGAGAGCATCTCATCCAGCTCCATGGCGCCGAGTACGGTCCGCATGTTGGTCATGGTGAGATTGCGGATGGCACTGGTGAGATCGTTGACCTCATAGGCCCCTTTGCGGGCATCCACCACCTGCACGAAGCTGATGGCGTCTATGGTGACGTTGGCGTTGTCCCGGGAGATCACCTCCTGGGCCGGGATGTCCAGCACCTGCTCCATCATGATGATCTTGTGGCCGACCCTGTCCACGTAGGGGATCAGCAGGTTGAGACCCGGGGAGAGGGTACGGGTGTAGCGGCCGAAGCGCTCCACGGTCCAGTTGAAACCCTGGGGCACTATCTTGATGCCCGCACTCAGGGTGGCCAGCACCAGGAATACGAAGATCCCCAGCACAATCAATGACTCATTCATGATAAAGCTCCTTATGAAACACTTTCACTAGCCTAGAGTCTGGTGCGAACCACCACAAGGACATTCGCTCCCCTTTGCCACGACATGGTTTTGCTAATTACTAAAACGCATTAAAGAGCATTTTTTATTATTTTGAGGGATAAGGACTCCTGCCTATAGTCGCCCCAGATGTCGTCGTATGCCGAGGAGTGGGCCTGATGGATTATTTACCTATGTTTGCCAAGTTGGAAGGCCGCCCGGTATTGCTGGTGGGCGGGGGCGAGGTCGCCCTGCGCAAGGCGCGCCTTTTGCTGGCAGCAGGTGCCCGGCTGACCCTGGTCTCTCCCGAGCTCGAGCCCGAATTCCATGAGTTTGCCGGTCGCTTCACCCATGTGGCGGCGCGCTTCGATCCGGCCCATCTGGCTGGCCAGATCCTGGTGGTGGCGGCGACCGACGATCTCGAGGTCAATGCCCTCGTTTATCAGAGCGCCAACCAGCTCGGTCTGTTCGTCAATGTGGTGGACGATCCCGAGCGCTCCAGCTTTATCTTCCCCTCCATCATCGACCGTTCGCCCCTGATGGTGGCCGTTTCCAGCGGTGGCAAGGCGCCCGTGCTGGTGCGCCTGTTGCGCGAACGGCTCGAAAGCCTGCTGCCCCGCCATCTCGGCGGTCTGGCCGAGCTCTCGGGCCGGGTGAGGGTCAAGGCCAAGCGGGTGCTTGTTTCTCTCTCCGATCGCCGCCGCTTCTGGGAGCGCGCCTTTGCCTCCAACACCCTCGCCGGTCTGATCGAGAAAGCCGATTGGCAGGGGGCCGAGGACTGGCTCAATGACGGGCTGGACAAGGCCCAAACCGAAGTGGGAGAAGTGGTGCTGGTCGGGGCGGGCCCAGGGGATCCTGGCCTCCTGACCCTCAAGGCGCTGCAACAGATCCAGCAAGCCGAAGTGGTGCTCTATGACCAGCTGGTCTCCCCGGAGATCCTGGATCTGGTGCGTCGCGACGCCACCCTGGTGTCGGTCGGCAAGAAGGCCGGTGCCCACAGTGTGCCCCAGGAAGAGACCAATCGCCTGCTGGTGGAATACGCCAGGGCGGGCAACCGGGTGGTGCGGCTCAAGGGGGGGGATCCCTTCATGTTCGGCCGCGGCGGCGAGGAGCTGGAAGTGCTGGCAGAGGAGGGCATTCCCTTCTCCGTGGTGCCAGGCATCACGGCCGCCGCCGGCGCTACCGCCTATGCGGGCATTCCGCTCACCCACCGCGACCATGCCCAGAGCGCCGTCTTCATCACCGGCCACTGCCAGAAGGAGGGCAAGGAGCCCGATTGGCAGCAGCTCGCAACCACCAACCAGACCCTGGTCATCTACATGGGGCTGATGCGCTCCGAGCACATCCAGCAGCAGCTGGTGAGCCATGGCCGAAGCGCCGCCACCCCCATCGCCATCATAGAGCGCGGCACCACGGCGCGGCAGCGGGTACTGACCGGCACCCTCGACGATCTGGCCGAACTGGCCCAGCAGGCGGTGAGCCCGTCCCTTATCGTCATCGGCGAGGTGGTGGCCTTGCGCAAGCAACTCGCCTGGTTTGGCGAGCAGGGTGGCGAACAGGCCGAGACAGAGGCGAGCCGCCACGAACTCAAGCTGGTGAGCCTGGCCTGAAGGGCGAGACCCGAACCGATTTGACGGTGCGGCCAAGGCGGCACCGAACTGAACCAGAACTGCGCCCCGAGCAGGCGCGATAGCAATGAACCGAGGACCCAGACATGGACCGTGAAAGACTTACCCACTTGCAACAGCTGGAAGCCGAGAGCATCCACATCATCCGCGAGGTGGCCGCCGAGTTCGAGAACCCGGTGATGATGTACTCCATCGGCAAGGACTCCTCCGTCATGCTGCACCTGGCCCGCAAGGCCTTCTATCCGGGCAAGATCCCCTTCCCGCTGCTCCACGTGGACACCAACTGGAAGTTCAAGGAGATGATCAAGTTCCGGGACGAGACCGCCAAGAAGTACGGGCTGGATCTCATCGTCCACAAGAACCCGGACGGCCTGGCCATGGACATCAACCCCTTCGTGCACGGCAGCGGCAAGCACACCGACATCATGAAGACAGAGGGGCTCAAGCAGGCGCTCAACAAATACGGCTTCGATGCCGCCTTCGGCGGCGCCCGCCGCGACGAGGAGAAGTCCCGGGCCAAGGAGCGGGTCTACTCCTTCCGTGACAAGTCCCACCGCTGGGATCCGAAGAACCAGCGCCCGGAGCTGTGGCGCGTCTACAACAGCCAGGTCAACAAGGGGGAGAGCATCCGGGTGTTCCCGCTCTCCAACTGGACCGAGCTGGACATCTGGCAATACATCTATCTCGAGAACATCGACATAGTGCCGCTCTACTTTGCCGCCCATCGCCCAGTGGTGGAGCGCAATGGCATCAAGATCATGGTGGATGACGAGCGCATGCCCATAGGCCCGGAAGACGAAGTGAAGCAGGAGCTGGTGCGCTTCCGCACCCTGGGTTGCTACCCGCTGACCGGGGCCATCGACTCCAATGCCACCACACTGCCGGAGATCATCGAAGAGATGCTGATCACCACCTCGAGCGAGCGGCAAGGGCGGCTCATCGACCACGATCAGGCCGGCTCCATGGAGCAGAAGAAGCGTCAGGGATATTTCTAAGGAATCGCAACATGAACAACCATATTCAGACCGCCATCAGCGAACAGGGCATTGAAGCCTACCTGCACGCCCAGCAACACAAGAGCCTGCTGCGCTTTCTCACCTGCGGCAGCGTGGACGACGGCAAGAGCACCCTCATCGGTCGCCTGCTGCACGACTCCCAGCAGATCTATGAAGATCAGTTGAAAGCGCTGGAGTCCGACAGCCAGAAGCTCGGCACCACAGGCGAGAAGCTGGACCTGGCACTGCTGGTGGACGGCCTGCAGGCGGAGCGTGAGCAGGGCATCACCATTGACGTGGCCTACCGCTATTTCTCCACCGCGAAGCGCAAGTTCATCATCTCGGACACCCCGGGCCACGAGCAGTACACCCGCAACATGGCCACCGGCGCTTCCACTTGCGATCTCGCCATCATATTGATCGACGCCCGCAAGGGAGTGCTGGATCAGACCCGTCGCCACAGCTTTATCGCGAGCCTGCTCGGCATCAAGCAGTTCGTGGTGGCGGTCAACAAGATGGATCTGGTGGAGTTCAGCCAGGAGGTGTTCGATCGCATCAGTGCCGAATACCGTGAATTCGCCAGGAAGCTCAGCGTCGACACCATCCACATAGTGCCGGTCTCGGCTCTGGACGGTGACAACGTGGTGAACCCGAGCGACAAGCTGGCCTGGTACGAAGGCGAGACCCTGCTCTCATTGCTGGAGAGCGCCGAAGTGGAGCGCGAGCTGGAGCGCCATCCGGTGCGCCTGCCGGTGCAGTACGTGAACCGCCCCAACCTCGATTTTCGCGGCTTCGCGGGCACGCTCGCCTCCGGCATCCTGCGGGTCGGCGACAAGCTGGCAGTGCTGCCGTCCGGCAAGGAGAGCACGGTGACCCGCATCGTCACCTTCGACGGGGATCTGGAGTACGCCCTGCCGGGTCAGGCCATCACCGTCACCTTCGCGGACGAGATCGACATCAGCCGGGGCGACCTGCTGGTGGATGCGGCGAAAAAGCCCCTGGTGACCCAGAACGTGCTGGCTCACATCGTCTGGATGGGGGAAGAGTCCCTGCAACCGGGCCGGGTCTATGACGTCAAGCTGGCCACCAAGAAGAGCCGCGGCCAGGTGGAGGCGATCCGCCACCGCATCGAGATCAACAAGCTCGACGAGCTGCCCGCCTCCGAGCTCAAGCTCAACGAGATCGGCCTGTGCGAATTCAGCCTGACCGACCCGGTGGCGTTCGACCCCTACAAGGAGATCCGAGATACCGGCAGCTTTATCCTGATCGATCGGCTGACCAACGTCACCGTGGGCGCGGGCATGATAGTGGAAGGGCTGGCGGCCAAGGCAGTGAAAGGGCAATACAGCGAGTTCGAAGTGGAGCTCAACGCCCTGGTGCGCAAGCACTTCCCCCACTGGCAGGCGCTGACCATCAGCAACGATTCCGGCAAGGAGTAAGCCCATGACCTGGCAACAATCCCTGGTGCTGGGTCTGCTGGCTGCCCTCGTCGCCCTGCTGATCCAGGGCAAACTCCGGCCGGCGCTGCTCTTCTCGGGCGCCGTGCTCATCACCTATCTGAGCGGCCTGGCGGACATCAACGCCGTGGTGGCGGGTTACACCAACAGCGCCCTGCTGACCCTGGTGTTGCTGCTGCTGGTGTCGCTCGCGGTGGAGAAGACCCGGGTCATGAGCTGGTTCGCCAACCTGGTGGGCACCGGCTCCTTCAACAAGGTGCTGGTGAAGGTGTGGTTCTCCACCGCCTTCCTGTCGGCCTTCGTCAACAACACCGCCGTGGTGGCCTCCATGCTGGGGGCGGTCAAACGCAACCCCAACCATGCGCCCTCCCGGCTGCTGCTGCCCATGTGCTTCGCGGCGACCTTTGGCGGCGTGCTGACCCTGATCGGCACCTCCACCAACCTCATCGTCAACAGCTTCCTCATCAAGATGGGGGCGCCGCCGCTCGGCATGTTCGACTTCTTTATGGTGGGAGCGGGGACATTGCTGACCGGCCTCATTGCCGTGCTGCTGTTTGCCCGTCACCTGCCGGAGCAGGACACCGAGATGAGCCGGGAATCCGGCTACTTTCTCGAGGCCAAGGTGGGCCCCGGCTCCCCCATGGCCGGGCGCAGCGTCAAGGAGAACGGCCTGCGCAGCCTGAAAAGCCTCTATCTCGCCGAGATCATCCGGGGCGATCAGGTGATCTGCCCGGTGCAGCCGGAACACGAGCTGCACGAAGGGGACATGCTGCTGTTTTGCGGCGACGTGGAGAGCGTCGGCGTGCTGCAGGAGCTAAAGGGGCTGGATCTCTACGGTCAGCACCGCCTCAACGGCCAGCATCTGGTGGAGGTGATCGTCAGCCACAGCTCGCGGCTGGTGGGGCAGACCATCAAGGATGCGGAGTTTCGTACCCACTTCGATGCGGTGGTACTGGCGGTGCGCCGGGGCGAGACCCAGCTCACCGGTGGCCTCGGCCAGATTGAACTTCACGCAGGGGACACCCTGCTGCTGGCCCCCGGCCCCAAGTTTGCGGGCAACAAGTCCCTCTCCCGGGAGTTCGTGGTGGTGAGCGGGCTGGAAGCCTCGACCCGGCTCGATGGCAAGCGCAGCGCCGCCGTGGTGCTGGGCTTTCTCGGGGTGCTGGCGCTGTCGGTGTTCGATCTGGTGCCGCTGTTCAAGGGGCTGCTGGTGATGCTGGTGGTGCTGCTCTTCTCCCGCATCCTGACCCTGGACGAGATCCGCCGCCGCTTTCCGCTGGATATCTGGCTGGTGGTGGGCGGGGCGCTGGCCATCGCCGATCAGCTGGAGAAGAGCGGCCTGGCCAGGTTGATTGCCGACTGGCTGATGGGGGAGTTCAACGGTTCCAGCCCCATCATCGCCTTTATCGGTATTTATGTGTTTACGCTGGTGCTAACCGAGCTGATGAGCAACAACGCGGCGGCCGCGCTGGCCTTCCCCATGGGTTACCAGCTGGCGCTCAGCATGGATGTCTCGACCATGCCGTTTATTCTGGCGGTGCTGTTCGGGGCCAGCTCCAGCTTTATACTGCCCTACGGCTACCAGACCAACCTGATGGTCTATGCGGCGGGCAACTACAAGATGCCGGACTACCTCAGGCTGGCGGTGCCTGTCTCCCTGGCCTACAGCATCGGGGTGATCGTCATGGTGCCCCTGCTGTTTCCGTTTTAAGGCGCAACCCTCTTCGTTTTGGGGCCCTGATGCCTCGCAAGGAGTTTGAATGAGCAATATCGTGTGGCATGCCCATGCCGTCGACAAAGAGAGCCGGGCAGAGCAGAAGGGGCAGAAGCCGCTGGTGATCTGGTTTACCGGGCTCTCCGGGGCGGGCAAATCCACCCTGGCGGGGGCGCTGGAGCAGGCGCTGGCGGCGCAAGGCAAGCACACCTATCTGCTGGATGGGGACAATGTGCGCCACGGCCTGTGCGGCGATCTCGGCTTCGACGACGCCGCCCGTCAGGAGAATATCCGCCGGGTCGGCGAAGTGGCGAAACTGATGGTGGATGCAGGCCTTATCGTCCTCACCGCCTTTATCTCGCCATTTCGTGCCGAGCGGGAGCTGGTGCGAAACCTCCTGGGCGCGGACGAGTTTGTCGAGGTGTTTGTGGATGCGCCCCTTGCCGTCTGTGAAGAGCGCGACCCCAAGGGGCTCTACAAGAAGGCGCGAGCGGGGGAGATCCGCAATTTCACCGGCATCGACTCCGCTTACGAGGCCCCGGAGCACCCGGAGATCCATCTGCTGAACGCCGGCAAGCCGGTGAAAGTGCTGGTGGATGAGTTGCTGACTGCGCTAAGGCTGCGGGGGTTGATCGATTAAGGTAGATTGTTGGTACCGAGCGTAAATAAACAAGGGGGCATTTGCCCCCTTGTTTATTGGTTTCCAATTATTTCCCTTTTCGCTATCACCATTTCGTCACTGACGCTTTAGCAAACCTAATTGTCTGGCTATTACGCGGCAACCAAGATGATGGGCATGACGACTTTATTTTGCTTATTGTTCTTGTTTCACAAACGGCGTGGCATAGCTGAAGTATTCAGTTTGAGGTGTGCGATGCACATCCCAGCGTTTCGTATGTCCAGCTGGGCACTCTCGCTGATCTGCATGAGTAAGGACTAGGCGTTTTTTGGCACGTGAGACACCGACAAAAAAAGCACAGCGGTTTTCATCTTGATTTCCAAAGAAGCTCTCGTTTTCGACGGCCATGATGATGACCGAATCAAACTCAAGGCCCTTGCTCTTATGGATGGTCAGTATTCGTACGGCTTGATCGTCTGAGAAGCGCTTAAGGGCTTGGGGCAAGTCAGGCTCCAGCGTTAGCAATTCTTCAATCTTGGTCTTGGTATCACGGATTACTTCGCTTAGCCGGTCACGAGACTCGTAATCAGGGGAAAGCGACATTAGTATTTCAATACTGATTTGCTTCAGGAATATTTGAACAAACTCCCACCAGCCAAAGAAAGGGGGATTAACCAGCTCGTTAAGGGCTATTTCTTTTCGTTGCTGCTTGATCAGCCGATCAAGGTCTTTGCGCGCGTTCGACGGAATATCTTCATCTGCAAACGGGATTAGCTGGTTCATGAGCCGAATCCATGCTTTGGGCTCGTGCTGACCATAGAGGCAGGAAAGATAGTCCACGATCAAACGTGCGGCAGGCTCGACCGTGATGTCTTGCATCTGCTGCTCGTTGCGGAATGGGATGCCACGAGCCTCCAGTGCTGCCATCAGGTGATCGGCGTACAGGTCGAGCTGATTACGAATCAGGACCGCAATTTCTGCAGGTGGCAACTGTTCGGTCTTTATCCAGCCTGCAATCAAATCTGCGAGGTAGTCAGCTTCTTGACGACTGTTTTCGAAGCGCCACGCGAATACCTCCCCTTCGTCGCCTGCAAGTTGCTCATCATGCATGACAGAAGCTGGATCCAGCTTGCGAATGATCTCGTTCTGCAAACGCAACAAACGCGGTTTAGAGCGGAAGTTGCGGTACATATTGAGCGGAGTTGCTGCAAAATTAGCAACGAAGTCTTGAAAAATGCCTTCCAAAGCTCCTGCCCAGCCCATGATCTTTTGCTTGGTGTCGCCCACGGCGGTCAGGCGAATGTTCGTACCTTGAAAGGCGATCTTGAGGAGTTCGTATTGAAGGTTCGTACAGTCCTGGAATTCGTCGAGGAAGACATCGCTGTAGGTTTGACGGATGGCATGTCGCGCGACAGGGGACTTTCTTAGAATCTCAATTGCCCACGGCACCAGATCGGAAAACGTGATCAACGTCCGTGATGGGCCAAGTTTCCGATCTGCAATTTGGTATCCAGCATCTAGCGCAAACTCACCAGTTAGCACAGGTCGGAAACGATCGATGATGCGCTTGGCGAATGCGTGAAAGGTATAGCTGTCAAACCGTGTAGCAAGTTCTGAACCACAGCGTCGCTTGACCCGTTCTTTCAGGTTACTGCTGGCATCGACCTTGAACGAAATGGCCAGAATCCGTTTGGGATAGCGGCAGGTACCTGTGCGCAGTAGGAAATCTGCCCGCTGTGCAAGCATTTCCGTCTTTCCCGCCCCCGGGCCTGCAGTAAGAGCAAGGCTGCGGATTTGCTCCTTGGCTGCAATCAGGGCGTTGGGCTCAAGTGTCAGCCCATTTGCAGGTTCCCAAGTATCGACCGTTATCATTCCGGCAGATCCGCGAGTTTGGTGATGATGGCATCAGCCAATCTGCTCAGGGATGCAGGCATGTCAGCCAGTAACTCTTCATCAGTCAGTTGAGCCAGCGCATCTAGATGGGCTGCGGGTTTGCTACCAAGCTTAAAGCGCTGATGGTAGGTGTTAAATAGCTTCTGCTCGTCTTTGCTGTACTGGCTTGCGTCGTGGTGACTTTTACCCAAAACAGCTTTGATCATTGACTCATCCGGCTCATCCCTTTCGACGCCATAGGCCTCAGGAAAGGCAAGCAACATTGCAAAGTCGAGGTCTAAGGGCTCAGAAAAGTAGACTCCGCGATTTTCCAGTTCAGTGAAGACACTCTTTTTCTCGTTACCAAAACAGTAGTGAGTTCTAATCGGGGCCTCATCGGTACTCCATTTTGGCAAGTCCCAGTCTTCAGGAAGTACTTTCGCAGGCTTAAATTTCGCCAGTTGATCGTTGACGACCTTTATGCGTCCCCAGCCTGCGGCATAACGAGCTACATCCAGATCAAGGAGTGTCAGATACGGGATCCGCAAAGCCGATAGTAGACGCCAGAAGTGATTGACGTGCCTGCCCCCTAGCGGCGCAATTGTGACGGCGGACTCATCAACCGGCGCTCCTTTGACTTGTAGCAGGCGTGGCAACACTATCTCTTCGCTATCACCTTCGCCTAGCACGACAAGACGAGAGAAATAGATCTCGGGAAATGCCTGGACTGCTTCCCGCACGAATTTGTGTGCATCGTCTGTCTGTTCCGGTAATTGAATGAGTGTGACTCGTGATGTTCGCTTCTGAGTCAGCCGTAGATAGCGGATACGTTCCGGAGCGACGCGCCGCAGCATGGATGGTGCGTGGGTGGCGATTAGCGCTTGTGCGTCACCTTGTCCGGTCATTCCATTGAGGGCACTGACGATCCGCCCAAGGTAGTGCGGCGAGAGACTGTTTTCTGGCTCTTCGAGTGCTACCACCGTAAAGACGGGGGGGCGCAGCTTGTCTGGATCGAATGAAGTATCTTCAGCCGCCAGCACCGCACGGCCAATTGCGTGCGAAGAGAGTACCAGTGACAGATACAGCATCGACTTCTGGCCGTCGCTAAGTCGTGAGAAATCGACCAACTGCTCTCCATGGCCAGGTGTGAAAGACACCGACATGTGCCGCAACAAGGCTTCGATCTCGGACGCAACAAAAGTGAGCTTGGGGTCGGCAAAGAAGTTGCCTTTGTGTAAAGCGCCCCATGCATTTCTCAAACTTGCGCTGAACGCATTGATTGATGGATTGCCCGTGTAGTGGTCAACTAAATCCGGACACTTGGTTAGGCCGATCCTCGGCTTTTGCTGGCGCGATCCCGTCATTGTGTTGATGTGGACGCCGCCAGTTGTAGTAATCCATCAGG